>CAIOLW010000223.1 GCA_903859215.1 uncultured bacterium
CAGGCGGGCGTCTTCGAGGAGCTGCCGCCGGCCTGACCGGCGACCCCTGGTCGGGTTTGCTTTCCGCTGTTAAATAAAAAACACAAGAAATGCCGTCCGGCTGCGGCCAAACGGCGCCGGTATGGCCTATCCGTACGTCGGTGGGGGAATGGTATGGTCGGCAGCACCACCAGACACATCTGAGGGAGATGTATCGCGACGTATGAAGATGGCATGGGTATCTGCCTGTTGGCTGGTGCTGCCGACACCGCGCCAGGGGTGACGCGACGAATCGCGGGGCCGGACGGACGAAGTGGGACCTTGGGCGAGGGTCACGCGATGTTCGATCGGCCCTGCGTCGTTACGGGTGCGATTTCCGGCCGGACATGCTATTGGTGAGGGGGACCTGCGACCCATGTCGCGCCACCAGCTCCCGCGCCCTGGAGAGACACACATGCTGAAGTTTCCCGCGCCGTTCCCCGCCGCCGTCTTTGTCTGCACCCACAAGCGCCCGGACGGTTCGCCGAAGCCCTGCTGCGCCGATCGCGGCGCTGCCGAACTGCGCGACGAACTGAAGCAGATGGCGAAGGACCAGGGCCTCGACATGCGCGTGAAGATCTTCGCGAGCGGCTGCCTGGGCGCCTGCGAGCAGGGTGTGACCGCCGTCACCTACCCCAGGGGCGAACTGATGCTGGGCGTCAAGCGCGAGGACCTGCAGAAGATCCTCGACGAGACCGTCGGCTGAACGGGAGGCTATCGGTGAGCACCGGACACGCGTCGCAGTCATCGCACCCGGGACACAACCCGGCCGGGCGCGCGTTCCTCGTCGTCCTGACATTGGTCATCACCTTCTTCTTCCTGAAGATGATCCGCTCGTTCCTGATGGCGCTGCTTCTGGCGGGCATCTTCGCCTCGCTGGCGCAGCCGCTGTACGGGCGCGTGGTGAAGCTGCTGCGCGGGCGGCGGCGCGCCGCCTCGCTGGTCGTCATCGTGCTGATGGTGCTGCTGGTGCTGGCGCCGCTGGTCGGCGTGCTCGGGCTGGTCACGGCCGAGGCCGTCAAGGTGGGGGACACCGCGGTGCCGTGGGTGCAGCAGCACCTGCAGAATCCCGACCAGGTCATGACGCTGCTGCAGAAGCTGCCGTTCTACGATCGCATCGAGCCGTACCGCGACGACATCATGACGCGCGCGGGCCAGGCGGTGGGCTTCCTCAGCAAGCTGCTCATCGGCGGGCTTTCGGCCGCCACCAGCGGCACGCTGAACTTCCTGTTCATGCTCACGATGATGCTCTACGCGATGTATTTCTTCCTGGACCAGGGCGGCGCCCTGGTCAGCCGCATCCTGTACTACCTGCCGCTGGAGGAAGTCGAGGAGCGCCTGCTGCTGGACAAGTTCCGCTCGGTGACGCGCGCCACGCTCAAGGGCGTGGCGGTCATCGGCGTGATCCAGGGGACGCTGGGGGGCCTCGCGTTCGCGGTCGCCGGCATCCCGAGCGCCGTGTTCTGGGGCGCGCTGATGGTGGTGTCGTCGCTGATTCCGGGCATCGGCATCGGGCTGGTCTACGTGCCGGCCACCATCTGGCTGCTCGCGAACGGCCATGCGTTGGCCGGCGTGCTGCTGGCGGCGTTCTGTGCGGTGGGCATCGGCAGCGTCGACAACGTCCTGCGCCCGCGCCTGGTGGGCAAGGACACGCAGATGCCCGAGCTGCTGATCATGCTGTCGTCACTGGGCGGCGTGGCGATGTTCGGGATGCTGGGCCTGATCATCGGCCCCATCCTCGGCGCGCTGTTCATCACGGTGTGGGAGATCTACGGGCGCGTCTTCGCCGACTCGCTGCCGAAGGGCTCGCGATCCTCCTAGCCCGGGCTAGTCCCACTCCGCCGTCGCCACCTTGATCATGTTCGTCGTGCCCGCGCGGTGGAACGGCAGTCCTGCCGTGATGACCACCGCCTGCCCGGGCGTGACGTGTCCGTTCTGCAGCGCCGCCAGGATGGCGTCGCGCTCGAGCGCCTCGGCGCTGTCGGTCGGGCCCATCAGCACCGGGATCGCGCCGAAGGTCAGCGCCAGGCGCACGGCCGTGCGCGGCTCGGGCGTCATCGCCAGCAGCGGTTGCCGCGGCCGGTAGCGCGCCACCATCCGGCTGGTGCTGCCGCTGGTCGTGCAGGTCAGGATGGCGGCGGCGCCGATGTCGGCGGCCATCTCGACGGCCGTGTGCGCGACGGCCGCCTCGAAGCTGAGCGTGGTCGTGGCCTTCAGGCGCGCGGTCCAGCCCTCGTGGTCGAACAGCGGCTCGATGTCGGCCGCCACCTTCACCATCACCTTCACGGCCTGCACCGGGAAGGCGCCGGCGGCGGTCTCCTCCGACAGCATGATCGCGTCCGTGCCGTCCAGGATGGCGTTGGCGACGTCCGTCACCTCGGCGCGCGTCGGGCGCGGGTGCTCGACCATCGAGCGCAGCATCTGCGTGGCGGTGATCACCGGCTTGGCCATCGCGTTCGTCTTGGCGATCAGCATCTTCTGCATCCGCGGCACGGTTTCCAGCGGGATCTCCACGCCCAGGTCGCCGCGCGCCACCATGATGCCGTCGGCCACCTTCAAAATCTCGTCGATGTTCGCCAGCGCCTCGAACTTCTCGATCTTCGCGATCAGCGGCACGTCGAAGCCGCCCTCGGTGATGACTTTCTTGACCGACGCCACGTCGTGCGCCGTGCGCACGAAGCTCAGCGCGATGAAATCGACCTCGTGCGCCAGGCCGAACTCGAGGTCGCGGCGGTCCTTCTCGGTCAGGATGGGCGCGTTGATGCTGCGGTTGGGCAGGTTGATGCCCTTGTTCGAGCCCAGCGGCCCGCCCGCGATCACCTTGCAGCGGATGTCGTGCTCGCTGGTCGATTCCACTTCCAGTTCGAGCAGGCCGTCGGCCAGCAGCAGCGTGTCGCCGGCGCGCACGTTGGCCGGCAGGTCGGCGTAGGTCAGGCCCACCTCGTGGTCGTCGCCCGGCACGTCGCGGTTGGTCAGCGTGAACGTCTGGCCGTTCTCCAGGATGGCGTTGCCCGCCGCCATCACCCCGGTGCGGATCTTCGGCCCGGCCAGGTCCTGCAGGATGGCCACGTGCCGACCCAGGCGCGTCGAGGTTTCGCGGATGTCCCTGATCGTCTTCGCGTGCTCTTCCAGCGTCCCGTGCGAGAAGTTCAGGCGGGCGACGTTCATGCCCGCCTCCATCAGCTTCTCCAGCATCTCGGGGCTGCGGCTGACGGGGCCGATGGTGCAGATGATCTTCGTCTTGTTCATGGGACTCCTAGTCCAGGAAGAAATCCGGGAACAGCGGCGTGCCGGGGCACACGGCGTAGCGTTCCAGGTCCGTCTGGCCTTCTTCGGCCAGAACCCGTTCATCTATAAGGAAATTGCCCGTGCAGGCGCGGGCGTCGCGGGTCAGGACGTACCAGGCGGCGTCGGCCATGATCTCGGGCTTGCGGCTGGCATTGGCCACCCGGTCGCCGCCCAGCAGGTTGCGCACCGCGGCGGTGTCGATGGCCGTCCGCGGCCACAGCGCGTTGAAGGCCACCCCACGGTCGCGGAACTCGCCCGCCATGCCCAGCACCCAGGCGCTCATCGCGTACTTGGCCAGCGTGTAGGCCGCGTGCCCCTTGAACCAGCGCTCGGTCATCGTCAGCGGCGGGCTGATGTTCAGCACGTGCGGGTTCGCGGCCTTCAGCAGGTGCGGCATCGCCGCCTGCGTCACCAGGTAGCTGCCGCGCGCGTTGATGTCGAACATGCGGTCGTACATCTTCATCGGCGTTTCGGCCAGCCCGGTCAGGCTGATGGCGCTGGCGTTGTTGACCACGATGTCGATGCCGCCGAACGCGGCCACGGTGGCGTCGATGGCGGCCTGCACCTGGTCGTCGTCGCGGATGTCGCACTTGCAGGCCCGCGCGCGGCCGCCGGCCTGCTCGATCTCGGCGGCGGCCTCGTCGATGGTCCCCGGCAGTTTCGGGTGCGCGGTCGTGGTCTTGGCCAGGATGGCGATGTTGGCGCCGTCCCGGGCCGCCCGCAGCGCGATGGCCTTGCCGATGCCGCGGCTGGCGCCGGTGATGACGATGGTCCTGCCGTTCAGGGAGCGGTCGGCGGGCATGGGGGTCCTTTCTGGGGCGGGTCGTCTCGCGGGCATCCTGAGGCACGGGCGTCGATTCGGCAAGCGTGAGCCGCAGGCGGCGGGCGCTTGCGCCGGCGCAAGTGGCGCCGCGCCAAAAATAGTCACATGACATCACGACCAATTCGGAACGGATGCCGCGCCGGCGCAAGACGGCCGCCTGGCCCGAACTTGCGCCGGCGCAACGGTGCCACCGCTACCGCGCGACCCGCTCCCGCCGTTCCTCGACCCACCCGTACACCACCGGCAGCACCACCAGCGTCAGCAGCGTGCTGGTCACCAGGCCACCCATGACGACCACGGCCAGCGGCTTCTGGATGTCCGCGCCCGAGCCGGTCGCGAACAGCATCGGCACATGGCCGATGAAGCTGGTCAGCGCCGTCATCAGCAGCGGCCGGAAGCGCAGGTCGCAGCCGCGGGTGATGGTGTCGTCCAGCGTGGCGCCGCTGTCGCGCAGTTGCCGGAAGAACGCCACCAGCACGACGCCGTTCTGCACCGCCACGCCCAGCAGCACGATGAACGCCACCGCGGCGCTCACCGACAGCGGCATGCCGAACGCCACCACCGCGATGATGCCGCCCACCAGCGCGAACGGCAGGTTCAGCAGCACCAGGAACGCGGCGCGGAACGAGCCCAGCGCCAGGTGCAGCAAAATCAGGATCAGCAGCAGCGCCATCGGCACCACGATGGCCAGCTGCCGCATGGCCCGCTGCTGGTTCTCGAACTGGCCACCGTACTCGATGCGGTAGCCGGGCGGCAGGTCGCCCGCCAGCGGCGACACCGCGGCGCGCACGTCGGCCACGAACCCGCCCAGGTCGCGCCCGCGCACGTTGGCCTCGACCACCACGCGGCGCATGCCGTTCTCGCGCGTCACCTGCGCGGGGGCCTCGACCTCGGTGAACGCGGCCAGCTGGCCCAGGGGCACGCGCTCGCCGCCCGGCGCCGGCACCAGGAGCCGTTCCAGCTCGGCCACGTCGCGCCGCGCCGCCTCGGGGAAGCGGACCACGACCGCGATGCGCCGGTCCTGCTCGATGAGCGTCGTGGCCAGGCGGCCGGCCGCGGCCGTCTCGATGGCGTCGTTGATCGTGCCGACGTCAATCCCGTGCCGCGCCGCGGCCTCGCGGTCGATGACGGCGTCAAGCTGCGTCATGCCCGCCACCTGCTCGACCTTGATGTCCGCGGCGCCGCGCACGCCGCCCATCGCCGCGGCTGCGCGGTCGGCCACGCCCTTGAGGATGTCGAGGTCGGGCCCGAAGATCTTCACCGCCAGGTCGCTCTTCACGCCCGAGATCAGCTCGTTGACGCGCAGCGCGATCGGCTGCGAGAAAGAATAGCGCAGCCCGGGCACCTGCCCGAGGTCGCGCGCGATGGCCGCCACCAGGTCGGTCTTGTTCCGGCCGCCGCCCCACGGGCGCCGCGGCTTCAGCGTCACGAACAAGTCGGTCTGCTCGGGGCCCATCGGGTCCTCGCTGATCTCGGCGCGGCCCGACTTGCTGACCACCGTCGCCACCTCGGGGAACGCCAGCAGGCGCTTCTCCAGGTAGCCGGCCACCTCGACCGAGCCTTCCAGCGAGGCGTTGGGCAGGCGCACGACGTTGATCGCCAGCGAACC
>CAIOLW010000224.1 GCA_903859215.1 uncultured bacterium
CGGCGAGTTCCGCCTGCCCTGGCTGACCCGCCTGTCGCTGCGCCTGCAGATGCTCGGCACGCTCGCGCTGGTGTTGTCGATCTTCATCAAGCCCGTCGGCGCCGGCTGGACGTTCATCACGCCCGCCAGCCTCTCCGACCCCGGCTCGTTCGCCCTGCTGACCGTTGCGTTCGTCCTGCTCGCCGGCTCGTGGCTGGCCAGCGGCGTGAACGTGATCGTCACCGTGCACCACGGCCGCCGCCCCGGCATGGGCTTCTTCCAGATGCCCGTCTTCGCCTGGTCGCTGTACCTGACCGCGTTCGCGCAGGTGATCGCCGGCACGCTCTTCGGCATCCTGGTCGTCTACCTGGCCGCCGCGCGCGGCTCTGCGGCCGGTCCCTTCGGGCGCAACGCCGACCCGCTGCTCTGGCAGGGCTACTTCTGGCTGGCCGTGCAGCCGCTGGCGATCTTCGCCCTGCTGCCCGCCGCCGGCGTCATCACCGAAGTCATCGCCGGCGTCGCCCGCCGCCCGGTCGTGGGCTACCGCACCGTGGTCGGCTCGCTGATCGCCCTGCTGGCCCTGGGCTTCTGCACCTTCGGCGTGCACCTGATCGGCAAGGGGCAGTCGCCGGCGCTGAGCTTCGCGTTCGCGGCGTTGGCGCTGATCACGGCCGTCCCCGTCGCACTGCTGACTTTCAGCTGGCTGTCGACCCTGTACCGCGGCTCGGTCGCCTGCGCCGCCCCGACCAGCTTCGTGGTCGCCTTCCTGCTCTGCGCCGGCATCGGCGTGATGAGCGGCCTGATGCTCTGCACCCTGTCGACGGCGAACTACCTGGCCAACACGGTCTTCGCCACCGGCCACCTGCACTACATCATGATGGGCGGCGTCATGACGGCCTTCCTGGCCGGCCTGCACTACTGGTGGCCGAAGATGTTCGGCCGCATGTACAGCCCGCTGCTCGGGCGCATGTCGGGCATCACCTACATGGTCGGGTTCAACCTGGCGTTCCTGCCGCAGCTGATCCAGGGCGCGCGCGGGTTGCCGCAGGGGATGGCGACGGTGCCGGCGGGGTTGCGCGGGACGGACCTTGTTTCGACGATCGGGATGTGGGTTCTGACGACCGCGTTGGTGATGATCATCTCGAATCTGTTCGGGGCGTTGCATGATGGGCCGAAGGCCAGTGAGAATCCGTGGGGGGCTACTACTGGGGAGTGGCGCAGTGGTGCGGTTGGTGGGGATCCGTACGCGCCGTAGGGTGTGCTGCGCGGAATGACGTTGAGGCCAGGCCCTGGGGAGTAGGTTCCCGGGGCCTGGTTTCTTTGTGTGGGAGTTGCGCCGGCGCAAGTCGATGGGGTGCAGATCTCGCAACTTGAAGCTTGAAGAATGGCGATCAGACGCGCAACCTCGGCTTGCGGCAAATGGAGGCGGTCGCCACGAATCGCGCAGCACACAGCCCTGACCGCGCGGCGCGAAAATGGTGGCAGATATGGAAGGCCCAGTAGGCGCATGAATTGAGCCCGGCCTTGGAGATTCGTCGCGTAGTCGCGCCCAGTTCCGGCGTGCCATCCCTGGCCTGAAACCAGCTTCCGAGGGATGATTGAGGCCATCCCAAGTCAATAGCTGCTGGGCTCGGTTGGTCTGCAGTCCACGCCATCGACTTGCGCCGGCGCAATTCTCCCCTCCCGCTCATGCAAAAATCGATGGCACCGCCCACACAACGTCACCAAATTTTCCGCCTTGTTGCTCCCGCCCCGACTGCGCGCCACCAAGTGATGCACTTCCAGAAAATGCGTAGCCCCGCACCCCGGCGTGGTGCACCGGTGCCGGTCCCGCGCCAGCACCGCCGTGCGCACCGACGGCGGGATCACGCTGCGATTGGGCGCACCTTCTCGTTTCACCCGCGCGTCGCACCCGATGGCCGCGACTTGCGCCGGCGCAAGTGGGCGCTCGCCGCGCTGCGTGACGGTGGCGGCGGCGCCGCAGTCGGGGCACTGCTGTACGACGACCTGATACGTGGGGGAGGACGGCCGAACCGTCGATGACGATGACGCATCCCCCGCCGCAACCAGCGCCTCGAGGCCGGCCAGCACCACGTCGAGGCGGTCGGCGCCCGCCGGCAGCAGGCGCAGCTTGCGGACCTTTTCCAGCAGGGCATCGAACCGGGCCAACTGGACGGCGTCGGCGCGCAGCGAGATGTTGGTTGATAGGTCAACGATCTCGCCAACGGCAGCACCCGCGACTTGCGCCGGCGCAACTGGCGCAACTTCCAACGCCAGCTGCCCCGCCGCCTCGGCCCGCCGCGCCGCCACCGGCCGCCGACCCAACGCGGAACGCACCGCGACCTCCAGTTCGCGCCGCCCGCCACCCACCGCACGATCGACCCACGCCGCCTCGGTCGCGGCCGTCGCCACGCGGGCCACCTGCTGGGCCTTTGTCCAGCCGACCTGGCCGTCGGCCACGGCGGCCTTCAGCACGGGCAGCGCTTCCAGTTGGTCGGCCAGACGCTTGAACTGCCAGTACCGGTTGCGCGAGCAGCCGAGGCCCTCGACCACATACAACTCCATCGACGCATACCCGAGGTCTCGATAAAGCCCCCGGCGCTGCACCTCGGCGAACCACAGCACGGCGCACTCGCGGGCGCGGTCGCAGGCGTGCAGGGCCTGGCGCAGGGAGGCATCCACGGAGGCGGCGGGGCGGTCGGGAACGAAGGCGGGCAGGTCGAGATTCGGCATGGCGACACGGCCTTTCGGGGGAGGCAACCATTCATGAATCAATGGCGTAAATATAGCGAAAACAATCAATAACCGCAAGCGAAATATACCAATTAACCACAGACAGCCTAAGCCCAGAAATCTTTCGAACAAGTGTTTGATTGCCGCCATCCCGCCCGTCTGTCATCTTCCCGTCACGGAGCGCGGCGCCACCCGCCGTGAAAACCCGACAAACGTGTCTTTTTTCTGGGATCAAGCGCTGGGACGTCCTAATTTTCCGGCGACCTGAACCCCGGAGGCCTGCCCGTGTCCGACAACAACGAGACGCCGATCCAGCCGACGCCGCCGAATCCGCCGAAGCGGCCCGCCGCGGGCGCCGGCAAGGCACCCAAGCTGCCGTCGTCGTACTACAACGCCATCTCGCTGACCGGCGCCACGCTGGCGGGGCTCAGCCTGGCGTTGATCCTGTTCCTGTTCGCGATCGACAAGTTCGGGGGGCGCGAGAGCAGCCCGTACATGGGCATCATCGCGTTCGTCATCCTGCCGATGTTCCTGATCATCGGGCTGGCGATGGGCGCGCTCGGCGTGCTGCGGCAGCAGCGGCGGCGCAAGCTCGGCCTCGGGCATACCGAGCGGCTGCCGCGCATCGACCTGAACGACCGGACGCACCTGCGCGGGACGATCCTGGTCGGCGGCGGCTTCATTGCGTTCCTGGCGCTGTCGGCGTTCGGCAGCTTCCAGGCGTACGAGTACACCGAGAGCGACAAGTTCTGCGGCACCACCTGCCACACGGTGATGAAGCCGGAGTACACCGCGTTCAACAACTCGCCGCACCAGCGCGTGGGTTGCGTGAAGTGCCA
>CAIOLW010000225.1 GCA_903859215.1 uncultured bacterium
GCGGAGTCCTGGCCTCATGCATCGCGAGCTGGGACGGCGCGTCGTGGTCGGCGTTCGGCACGGGAAGCGGCCTCGACGGTCCGGTTTACGCCCTGGCCGCCGACGGACAGGGCAATGTCTACGCCGGTGGCGACTTCACGGTCGCGGGTGGAAGTCCTGCCGCGCACGTCGCCAGGTGGAACGGCGACGCCTGGACTGCGCTGGGAATGGGGCTCAACGGTCGCGTGAACGCCCTGGTCGTGACTGCGGACGGGATCGTCTATGCCGGCGGCGAATTCACGATGTCAGGCGGCGCCACGACGGGCCATGTCGCCCGCTGGGATGGGACGGCATGGACGGCCCTGGGCAACTTGCCAACAGGTGACGTGAACGCCCTGGCTCTCGGGATACACGGCGACCTCTATATCGGGGGCAGCTTCAACACGCTCTATCGCTATGGTTCATACTACGGCGTTGTTCGCTGGGACGGCGCGACCTGCACCAGGGTCGGCGCGACCGCCTGGCCTGACAATTGCGATGTCCGTTCCCTCGTCGTGGACAACAGCGGCAACGTCTATGCGAACGGCGTGGAAGGCACCTGCGACATGTACGAGCCGGCGCACAACGTGCTCAAGTGGGACGGAGCGACATGGTCGCAGCTCGGCACCACGTGGACGACATATTATTGCGGGGCTGTCTATGTTTTAGCCGTGGACGGCGATGGCAACCTCTACGCCGGGGGCGAGATTTCGCGGGACTATTCCTTGACGGTCTTTAACGCCTATCTCGCCAAGTGGGACGGAGTCGAGTGGTCGTCCCCGGACGGTTGGACTGAAACCGAGGGCAGCGTCAACCTTCTGGCGACCGATGCCGCCGGACACCTCATGGTTGGCGGCAATTTCGCGACAGTCGATGGAATCCCGGCCAGCTGCCTGGCACGGTGGGATGGCTCCGCGTGGTCGAACTTCGGATCGGGACTGGACGGGACCGTGCACGCCCTGGCCGTCGACAGCCGCGGCCGTCTCGCCGTGGGCGGCGACTTCACCCACGCAGGCACGTGGTCCTCCGCCAACTTCGGCGTCTGGACCGAGGCGACGGCCGCGCCCGTGGCGCCGATGTCGGGACCGGCGAACGCCATCCTCCACCCCGCCGCCCCCAACCCCTTCAACCCGCGCACGACGGTGCGCTTCGACCTGCCCGACGCCGCACATGTCCGGCTCGCCATCCACGACGTCCGCGGCCGTCTGGTCCGCACGCTGGTGGATGCGGAGTTCCCGCGCGGCGCACACGGCATCGACTGGAACGGCCGGGACGAGCAGGGCGCGGACGTCGCGTCGGGCAGCTACTTCGCGCTCATCGAGGCGGGTGAACGCCGCGAGGTCATGCCGCTGACGCTGGTGAAATAACTCGCGCCCCCGGGCGCTGCCGCCCCCCGACTTGCGCCGGCGCAACTCCCGCCCCCAGTTGCCATTTCCTGATATTGCGGATAATATTCATCCTCGTTTTCGACGCAACCGGTCGCCAAACCGAGGAGCCACCACCCATGCCGCCGCAACTCGATCCCGGACGTATCATGCAGACTGCCACCGGGTTCTGGGCCTCGAAGGTCCTGCTCACGGCCGTCGAACTGAACCTGTTCACGGTGCTGGACGAGGGCTCGCTGACGGCCGACGAGCTGGGCGGCGTCCTGGAACTGAGCGCCCGCGGCCGGCTCGATTTCTTCGACGCCCTGGTCGCCCTCGGCTTCCTCGAGCGCGACGGCGACGGCCCGGCGGGCCGCTACCGCAACACCCCCGAGACCGGCGCCTTCCTGAACCGGAAGAGCCCGACGTACATCGGGGGCATGCCCGAGATGCTGAACTCGCGCCTGTTCGGGTTCTGGAACCACCTCGGCGCGGCGCTGCGCACCGGCCAGCCGCAGAACGAGGTGAAAACCCACGGCAAGCACATCTTCGAGGAGCTCTACGCGCACGAGAACAAGCTCTACGAGTTCCTCACCGCAATGACCGGCTTCCAGGCCGGCAACTTCACGATCCTGGCCGAGAAGTTCGCCTTCGACCGCTACAAGACCGTGACCGATGTCGGCGGTGCGCTGGCGCTGCTCTCGTGCATCGTCGGCAAGCGGCACCCGCACCTGTCGTTCAGTTCGTTCGACCTGCCGCCGGTGGCCACGCACGCCCGCGAGCACGTGGCGATGGCGGGCATGAACGGGCGCATCGAGGTGGTGTCGGGCGACTTCTTCGCCGACCCGCTGCCCGCGGCTGATGTCGTCACCATGGGCAACATCCTGCACGACTGGAACCTGGAGAAGAAGAAGGTGCTGATCGCGAAGGCCTACGCGGCGCTGCCCGAGGGCGGCGCGCTGGTCTGCATCGAGAACCTGATCGACGATGCGCGGCGCGAGAACGCCTTCGGCCTCTTGATGTCGCTGAACATGCTGATCGAGTTCGGAGATGCCTTCGACTACACGGGCGCCGACTTCCGCGGGTGGTGCACCGAGGCGGGGTTCAAGCGGTTCGAGATCATCCCGCTGGCGGGGCCGAGCAGTGCGGCGGTGGCTTACAAGTAGGGAACCGGGCGCAGGAACCCGTTTCGGGACCGGCGGCGGAGGTGCTAGACTCCGGCCCGATCGACTAGCCCAAATGGAGTCCTGCCCGAACGGAGCCC
>CAIOLW010000226.1 GCA_903859215.1 uncultured bacterium
CGCGCCGGCGTGCCGCCCACGGTCGCCGTGACGCTGACGCCTGACTTTGGCTGGCTGACCGTCGAGAGTGATCCTGCCGGCCTGTCCGTGACGGTCGATGGCGAGGATTGGGGACCGACACCCGTGCAGGCGCGCGAGGTCGGCACTGGGCCGCATGACATGCAGGTCGGGTCAACGAACCACTACGCGGAGTCCCGCAGCATCGTGATCGAGCGCGGTGAGCGTGAGTCTGTGCGTGTGGCCCCTGTGCCGCGCAACGGCGGCCTGACGGTGACCGCGACGGACGCTGCAGGCAACGCGACAGATGCCCGGGTCTTCGTCGATGGGCGCCCCGTCGGCCAGGCCTACCAGCCGCTGACGGTCGTCCAGGGAACTCATCAGGTCTCGGTCGAGGGCCCAACCGGCGCGTGGAAGGGCGAGGTGGTGATCGCCGAGAAGCAGATGCGGGAACTGGCAGTCCAGTTGACCGTGCTGAGCACCGTGGTGAAGCTGGTGGAGATTCCGGCGGGGACCTTTATGATGGGTGACGAATCATCAGAAAAGCATGCAGTGGAAATCACGCGGGGCTTCTACCTGTCGGCGACCGAGGTGACGCAGGCCCAATACCAGACGGTAATGGGCGCCAATCCGAGCAACTTCAAGGGTGCAGTTCTTCCCGTCGAGCAGGTTTCGTGGTTTGACGCCGTGCAATTCTGCAACAAGCTGAGCGAACGGGAGGGGCTGAAGCCGGCCTACCGGATCGGCGGCGACGACGTGACGTGGGATCGCGCGGTTCCAGGCTACCGTCTGCCGACAGAGGCCGAGTGGGAATACGCTTGCCGGGCAGGCACGACAACGGCCTACAACACCGGTGATGGCGACGCTGATCTCGGGCGGGCGGCTTGGTACAACGCTAATTCCGGCAACAAGACGCATCCGGTCGGCAAGAAGACCGCAAACGCCTGGGGTTTGTACGACATGCACGGCAATGTTTGGGAGTGGTGCTGGGACTGGTCCGGCGATTACAATGCAGGCTCACAGAGGGACCCTCAGGGGGCGACGGGTGGCTCGGGCCGGGTGTACCGCGGCGGCGGCTGGATCAGCGTCGCCTGGGGCTGCCGGTCGGCGGATCGCGGCAGGTACGATCCCTCGGACGCGGGCTACTATCTGGGCTTCCGGGTTGCTCGCAGTTCAGCCCGGTGAGCCGGACGTAGGCCGGGAGCGCAGGCGCGAGCGGAGCCGCGCCGGAGCCGCGGCCGGAGTCGAGCCGGTAGTAGCCCCCATCAGCGCGACACCCTGTCGCGCACCCCGTTCAAACGATTCCCTTCCCGCAGAATGACCTTGTTCAATTAGCCCCTCCGCGCTAAAATCCCCGGGTAGCCCGGCCGCGACTGCACAACCCGCCAGCCGCCTCCGTCGCTCCCCTGCATAGGCATGGCAATCAATGACTTGTGTGATCCTGAAAAGGAGAATGACGATGACTTTCAAGCGCACTCTCATCCTGCTTGGCGCCGCGGCATTGACCGTCGGCCTGTTCATGTGCGTCGGCTGCGGCGGCACCAAGGCCCCGGCCACGGCCACTGTCATCGCCAACGAACTCGATGGCGCTCCCTGCTGGGTCACCAAGGGTGGCAGCTGCTACGGCAAGGACGGCGACAAGGCGAAGTTCGTCTGGGGCGTCGGTTCGGTCGCCGGCACGCGCAACGTCGGCCTGGCTCGCGAGGCGGCCCTCGGGCGCGCCCGCACGGACATCGCCCGCTCGCTGCAGACGCGCGTCGAGGCCATGCTCAAGGACTATCAGGCCACCACGACCGGCGGCGAACAGTTCGGCACCGCGGCTGCGGACGACCAGCACATCGTCGATGTCTCCAAGCAGATCACCGACCTGACGCTGTCGGGCACCGAGATGGTCGACTCGTGGATCAGCAGCTCGGGCGCCTTCTGGGTGCTGGCCCGCCTCGATGTCGACGGGTTCAAGGATGCCGTCGGCCGCATGAACCAGTTGAACGAGGCCGTGCGTCAGGCCGTCGTCGAGCGCGCCGACAAAGCGTTCTCTGAGCTCGACAAGGAAATCGAAGCCCAGGGCGGCAAGTAGTCCTGGTGACATGACGGGCTGCGGTGGTGTGACTGCCGCAGCCCTCACTTTGTCGGTGGAGCCGTACGTGTCAGCAAGGTCCCGCATCCTGGTGATGGTCGTCGCGATGATCGCGGCCATCATGCCGTGCCGCATCGCGGTGGCCGGCTCGAAGGTTGCGCCTGAGCCGGTGTCGACCGAATCCCTCGCCAGCTCGGGCGCCGCCAAGGTGGACGCCGCCGCGCCCTGGCTCGCCGGCTGGACCCTCGAGGACCAGGTCTGGAACCTCCGCAAGGCCTTCGCCGACACATCCACCGACCGCGTCGCCCTCGTGTTCTTCGCCACCTGGTGTGCCCCGTGCAAGCAGGGCGTCATGCAGTTGACCGCGCGCGCGGCCGACC
Source organism: uncultured bacterium (assembly GCA_903859215.1). Classification (GTDB taxonomy): domain Bacteria; phylum Krumholzibacteriota; class Krumholzibacteriia; order LZORAL124-64-63; family LZORAL124-64-63; genus CAINDZ01. Next base: position 2,455 of record CAIOLW010000226.1, read on the forward strand.
TCAAGGCCGGCGGCGTGTCGGTCGTGCTGGTCGACTACCAGGAGGACGCCGCCAAGGTGCGCGGATTTCTGGGCGACAAGCCCGCATTCCCCGTCGTGCTCGACCGCTTCGGCGCCTCCGAGCAGTCCTATCTCCGCACCAATGGCGACCAGGTCCGGTTGCCGCGCACCGTGCTGATCGGCCGCGACATGAAGGTGCAGGCCATTTTCGGCAGCGAGGGCGGCGACTACGTCGATCGCCTCCTGTCAGGGCGGTAATCCGGTGCGCAGGTTCCCTTCGCTTCTCGTCTACGGCCTGATCGTCGTTATGGCCGGCTGCGGCGGCTCGGCCGCGAAAGGCCCGGCAACCGCTGCGGCGCCCAGGCCGGCGCCGGTCGCCAAGGGCGAGCGCTTCCCCGACACGCAGTACATCGTGGCCGAGGGCTTCAGCAGCATCTCCTATTCCGAGGCCGAGACCGTCGCGCGCAACGAGGTGTCCGCGCGCGTCCAGTCCGAGCTCAGCTCGGTCGTGACGTCGATCGCGGGCTCGACCACTGCCGGCGGCCAGACCTCTGACTACCAGCGCCTGCTGTCGCAGACCACCTCCAAGACGTCGTTCGCACACGCCGAGATGATCCAGACCGACCCGGCCAGCCGCCGACTTTCAAACGGCGTTTATCAGGTCCGCGCGGTGCTGTCCCGCAGCGAGGCCTCGGCCGCCATCTCGCACGACTACGACCTGGCCGCCATCGACTTCCGCGCCGCCGCCACCGAACTGCAGCGCCCTTCCACCGACCTGACTGCCTGGACCGCCACCCTGCGCCGCGCCGAGGCGGGCTTCTCGAAGATGTCGGCCGCCGCCTTCTCGTGGCGGGCGATCACCCGCCGCGAGCACGAGTCCTTCGCTGCCGACCTCGCCCTTTACGAGCAGGCTGAGCAACAGCGGGCCGCCAAGCTTTCGGCCGTGAAGCTGGGCCTGGTGGTGGCCGATGGCGCGGGTGACAAGGGCCGCCTGGCAGCCTCGCTGGGCAGCGCGCTGGCGCGCCTGGGTCTGACCGCGACGCCCGGCGACTGCGCCCCGGGCAGCTATGTGCTGCGCCTGACGCCGAACCTGACGTGGGAGCAGGGCCCGTTCGGGCCGGTGTGCCGGCTGTCGATGCCCGGTGAACTGGTGGCCTGTGACGGGAACCGTTCGGTCGTCCGTGTGGCGATCGACAGCAAGGAGTTCCTGGGCACGCACTCGCGCGGCAAGGACCAAGCGCTGGCGGCGTTGATCGAGCGGGTGGACGAGGCGCGGTTGGTGCCGGTGTTGAAGAGGGAATTGGCGGGGTGTTTGCCGGTGGCGGAGCGGTGATCAGTCTGGATGCCGCGTCTATTGGGAGTCGAAACATGTGGTGTGAAATGCCAAACAAGTTGAAATCGATGGGGAAAGTGCCATCCCCCAATTTCTGTATTGCGCTCTTTGCGACCTTCATGGCGGTGGCCATACCTGGTGTTTTGTCTGCGGCGCAGCCGGGTTCCCATGTAGCGCAACGGCGCGTTGCCGTCCTGGAGATCACCTGCGACAACACATTCGATGAACAGGATGTGGTCTATCTCTCCGATGGCATTCGGAGCGCCGTCCGGCGGAACCTCCCGGTGGCTGATTTCATTGTCATGACGCGTGAAAACATCTCGGAATTGCTGCCGCAGGATCGCACGATGAGCGATTGCCTGGCGGACTGCGCTGTAGCTGTCGGCCGCAAGATGGGCGCAGACATGATTGCCACTGCGGAGATCTTGAGATTCGGTGATGAGTTGCGCCTGTCCCTAAAGATTCACGACGTGGTCACCGGCAACTTGATCAACAGCGTTGCTGTGTCCGGAAAGAAGCTTGGTGACCTGGAGCTCCAGATAAAGACAGCGGCGATGGAATTGACTGCGCCCGTGCGGTTGAATGGTTACTCGGGTGCCACAGCGCCGGCGAATAGCGCTCCGGAGCCTTGGCAGCATTCCTTGCCCGATCTCTGCATAGTCGAATTTTCCACAAGCCCGCCAGGTGCGGCCGTGCTCGTAGATGGCCAATCGCTGCCGCTGTCGACGCCATGTCGGTCGGAACTTTCGGCGGGCCAACATGCCGTCAAGATTATGCTCATGGATTACTATGTAGTCGAGGCGGCCATCGAAGTGAAGCCGCGCCGGACCAATACATTCAAATACGAATTGGCGCCGAAATTCGGAACCGTTGCGGTCACGACCATTCCCAGTGGTGTTCGTGTGGTGTTGGATGGGAGGAGCCTCGGCGAGGCGCCGGTAGTCGGGGTGCATGTGCTCCCAGGGCAGCATGTGTGCTCGCTGGACGATTCGCGGTATTACCCGAATTCGAAGACGCTTGTGGCCGATGAAGGGCTGAATATCGACCTGACTCTCGAAGCGACCCCGCGCACGGGCGTTGTACAGATTTTGGCGCGGGATTCAAACGGCATCGTGGTTGCCGCCGATGTATCTGTCGACGGCAGGTATGTGGGCGAAACGCCACTCACGGTCACCGAGATTATTGGACCCCATCGCTTTGATGTCACACACGGTAATGAAGAGTGGACGGGAACGTTCTATCTGCGGGAGAAGGTCGAAAGTACCGAGCAGGTGGAACTGAGAAACAAGACTCCCAAGCCGGCCCGGTATCCTTGGACCTGGTTTGTGGGATGTGGTGCGATGAAGGATGCTGACTGGCCGGGCGATTTTGGGTTGGCGCAAGTCAGCCCTTGGGGGTTCGATAGCTCGATTGGAGTTCGGTCCGGGTTCATTGCGTTCATGTTCAACTA
>CAIOLW010000227.1 GCA_903859215.1 uncultured bacterium
CTCAGGATCGACAAGTCGGCCCTCACCCGCGCCGTGAAGCGGCTCGAGCTGGTCGGCTACGTGGAGCGCCGCCGCTCGCGACGCGACCGGCGCGCCTGGGAGCTGCACCCCACCCAGGGCTCCGCCAGGTTGGCCTGGATCGTCCGCCCCCATGACGCGTCGCCGGAAGCACGGATGTTCGCCGGTTTCAGCGAAGATGACCTCCGACAGCTGGACGAATACCTGTACCGCATGGTGGAGAATCTGAGGCCGCCTCCGGCGGACAGATGGGATTGATTCGGCGGTTGGTTGACCTATCAACCAGTTTTTCGGCGCCAAACGCCGCCTCGGCGGCCAACAATTGGTTGATATGTCAACCAATCCCCTCGAGGACATATCGACACACCGTGCCCAACCCCTGCTTTCGTCCGTGCGCCGGCATAGCCCGCCGTGCTATTTTCCGCGCGCCGCGCCGCGCCGGCGCGCCCCCCACGCCTGCCGCAAAGGACCGGACCCCCATGCGCGTCATCCTCGTCGTCGAACGCTGCCACCTGTTCCCCGGCCTGAGCCCCCAGGGCTTCCTGCCTCCGGACGCCATCGACCTCGGACGCGTGGACGGCCGCTTGTTCTTCGCCGAGCGCGATTACATGGAGCAGTGCTCCCATTTCAAGCAGGTCATCCCCTACCTGGTGCTCACGCGCGGCGAGGGCAGCGCACAGCGCGTGCTCTGCTACCAGCGGCGCACCAAGCACACCGAACAGCGCCTGGGCGGCCTGTGGTCCGTGGGTTTCGGAGGGCACATCGAGCCCGAGGACGGGACGGCCCCGGCGAGCGAACGGCGCGCCGCCCCGCTGCTGCAGGCCACCGCGCTGCGCGAGATGCAGGAGGAAACCGGGCTGGAGCCGGGCGCCGGCGCGCTCGAACTGGCCGGCTACATCAATTCCGACGGGCAGGACGTCTCAAGCGTCCATTTCGGCGTGGTCTACCGGGTGGCCCTCGACGCGCTGCCCGGCAGCGACGACGAACTGATCGCCCTGGTCAGCGCCCAGGCCGAGCCCCATCGGGCGCGCTGGATCCCGGTGTCGCACCTGCCGAAACTGGTCGCGACCGGGGCCGGGCCGGACGGGGGTTCGTTCGAGGATTGGTCCCGGTTGGCCGTGGAAGGCATGGCCCATCTTCAGGCGTGATGAAACCCGACATTGCGGGTGCGAATACGTCAAATCTGCACACATTCTTCATTGAGATTTGATTGTCGGCCTGCTAATCTCGTCAGATGGAGTGGTCACCCTCGGGCGGACGCTCCGAGTCGCCCCGGACAGGCTTGCGCGTTGACATCACGAGTTGATCCCTCGACAGCAGGCCGATTCGCCCCGGCCCCGGTGCCGCAATCTGGAGGAAGTCTCGATGAAGAAGTTTGTAACGCTGCTGCTCGTCAGCCTGGTCGCGTCGGTCGCTTTCGCAGGCGTCGACTCCGGCACCGATTCATTCGGCGTGTACTTTGACACCGCCGGCAATTCGAACACGACCACGGTCGGCCTCTACACGCCGTTCTTTGCCTACCTGGTCCTGGCGAACCCCGCCGGCGCCACGAACGGCTTCGAGTGCACGGTCACGCCGTCGGGCGCTGCGTATTTCTCGCTGGCGACGACCCTCGGCGGCACCGGCGCCCTTGACGTCGACGGCTCGGCCAACGGCTTCGCCGTGGGCGCGGCGTCGGACTATCCCATCGCCAACGGCGGCATAGTGCTGGTGACGTGGCAGCTCATGGTGAGCTCCCCGCTGCCGCTGGAATTCCGCATCTCCAAGGCGACCATTCCTTCGATGCCGGGCAACCTGCCCGTGGTGACGGGCAACGGCTCCCTGCGCCTGTGCGGCATCAGCTCCGGCTCGTCGACGGCCCCGGTGGCCTACGTCAACAGCCCGAACCAGGTCGTGGGCGCCCAGACCTCGAGCTTCGGCAGCGTCAAGAGCCTGTTCCGCTAGTTCACTGGTTGTCCCAGTTCACTGGTAGTCCAAGCTCGCTGGTGTTGATTGAGAAGGGCCGTCCCCCACCGGGGATGGCCCTTTTCGCGTGCGGCAAACGTCACGTACGGCGCTACGCGAGGGGACGCCGCGCCACGATCTCGATCACCATCGCCTTGCCCTGGTGCCCCACGCCCTCGCCCAGCGTGACCTCGCGCTCGACGGCGTGCTCGAACACCAGCCCCGGGAACTGCCGCTTCAACGCCTCCAGGTCGTGCAGCCACTCCAGCCGCGGCGGCCCGCCCGAACTGCGGCCCAGTTGCGCCTTGCTGAACGAATTCAGGATGAGCCGGCCGTCCGGGGCCAGGCAGGCCGCGACGCGCGCGTGCATCGCGAGCGCATCGGCCGGCTCCAGGTGCGCGAAGCACAGCACGACCACGTCCCACGCCTGTTCGCCCCACGGGTCGGCCAGCACGTCGGCGCAGCGGTACTCGAGGGTGACGCCGCGCCGCCGCGCCAGGTCGAGCGCCTTGCGGCGGCCGACGGCGCTGCTGTCCACGGCCAGGACCAAGTGGCCCAGCCCGGCGGCAAACACGGCGTTGCGGCCCTCGCCCTCGGCCAGGAACAGGGCGCGCCCCGGGGGCAACGCCGGCAACTGGGACGCCAGGAAGGCGTTGGGCTCCTCGCCGTAGAAGAAGCGGGGATGTTCGTAGCGCTCATCCCAGCGATTCCCGGGCTGTCCGGTCATGATTCCTCCGAAAGCCCCCCGAAACGAAAGGTTCTGGAATTGCCCGTTTCGGGGTGTTAAAGTGCTGACAACTCTGGCCGGGGCGCTCCTGTTTCGTCCCCGGGAGGCCCCTCATCCTGCAAGGAGTCGGCTCTCATGATCAACAAAATCGGTATCGTCGGCGGCGGCAACATCGGCGGCGTCCTGGCTGCTGAAATCGTGTCGCGTCGCCTGGCGCGGAACGTGGCCCTGGTCGACGTCAAGGGCCCGGACCTGGCCGCGGGCAAGTGCCTGGACATCGCCGAGGCGATGCCGGTGTACGGCAGCGACGTGAACATCGTCGGCGCCAAGACCTACGACATCCTGACCGGCTGCGATTTCGTGATCAACACCGCGGGCGTGCCGCGCGCCATGCGCCCGGACGGCACCTTCCCCTCGCGTGAAGAGCTGCTGGCGATCAACCTGCAGATCACCGACCTGGTGGCCGACGGCATCAACGAGTTCGCGCCCGGCGCCTTCGTCATCTCGATCGCCAACCCGCTGGACGCGATCGTCTACCGTCTGTTCAAGAAGCTCAAGGCCAACCCCGCGCGCATCATGGGCATGGCCGGCGTGCTGGATTCTGCGCGCTACAAGTACTTCGTGGCCACGGCGGCCGGCGTGTCGGTGGAGAACGTCGAGGCGGTCGTGCTGGGCGGCCACGGCGACACGATGGTGCCCATCCGCAGCGCATGCCGCATCTACGGCCTGCCGGTCGAGCAGTTTGTGGACGCCAAGGCGTTGGACGCGATCGAGGACCGCACGCGCAACGCGGGCGGCGAGGTCGTCAAGCTGCTGGGCTCGGGCTCGGCGTTCGTGAGCCCCGCGATCAGCGCGCTGGAAATGGTCGAGGCCATCGCCTTCGACAAGAAGAAGATCGTGCCGGTGTGCGCGCTCCTGCAGGGCCAGTACGGGGTCGACGGCCTGTTCGTGGGCGTACCGTGCATCCTTGGCAAGGGCGGCATCGAGAAGATCATCGAAATCACGCTGACGCCCGCGGAAGCGGAAGCGCTGAAGAAGTCGGTCGACGCGGTCCGGAAGACCTGCGCCGAGGTCGACGCGGCGAAGTAGCGAGATATCACGAATTGATCACGAAGCGCCGGGGATTTCAGGCCCCGGCGCTTTCGTCTGCCATTGAGCTTCACTGATGGATCATGTAGTATCGTCATATCGATTCCAGTTCACTCCAGACTCGGGAGTTCCCCATGCGCCGCCTGCCCCTCGTCATGACGCTGGTCGCCTGTGTGTTCCTTGCGGTCGCCGCGTTCGCCGCCGAGCCCCATCACGACCTGCTGCGCGTGCCGCTGACCGACCCCGCGGCGTGGGCGTACCTGAACCTGCACCGCAACGAGTTCGACATCGTGCACGTCAAGCCCGGCGCCGAGGCCCACATCGCGGCCAGGCCGGGCGACGAGGCGACGCTGCGGGCGGCCGGCCTGGCGACCGAAGTGATCCAGCGCGACATGGAAGTGGCCAACGCGTACTCCGACAAGGGCTCGGGCTTCGGCATCTTCCACACGTACAGCGAGAGCGTCGCGTTCATGGACAGCCTGAAGGTGCGGTTCCCGACGCTGGTCAGCGCGGGGTTCTCCATCGGCACCACGTTCCAGGGCCGCACCATCTGGGCCTACCGCCTCTCCGACAACGCGGACGTGGACGAGAGCGAGCCGGAAGTCCTGATCGACGGCACGCACCACGCGCGCGAGATCATGGCCGCCGAGTTCCCCATCATGTTCGCCGAGTACCTGCTGACGCACTACGCAACCGACCCGTCGATCAAGTGGCTGGTCGACAACCGCGAGCTGTACCTGGTGCCGATCGTCAACCCCGACGGGTTCGTCTACAACGAGAACACGAATCCCACCGGCGGCGGCATGTGGCGCAAGAACCGCTCGACGCAGGCGGGCGGCCAGATCGGCGTCGACCTGAACCGCAACTACCCCAACCACTGGGGCTACGACGACGTGGGCAGCAGCCCGCTGGCGTCGGACATCACGTACCGCGGACCATCGGCCGGCAGCGAGCTCGAGGTCCAGGCGATGATCAACTTCGTCAACCACCACCAGATCATCACCCATGACTCGGTCCACACCTACTCGGGCCTGACGCTGTACCCCTGGGGCTACGTCGCGACGCCATCGGCGGACGACGCGATCTTCTCGCGCATCGCCGCCGAGATGGTGCGCTACAACGGCTACACCCCCGGCCAGCCCGGCAACGTGCTCTACACCGTGAACGGCGGCGTCTTCGACACGTTCTACGGCACCACGACGGGCCACCCGGCCATCTACAGCATGTCGAACGAGATCGGGACCTACGGCTTCTGGCCGCCCGAGGCCAACCGCGCGACCGAGTTCCAGGAGAACCTGTACGCGCACCTGTACCTGATGCGCATCGCCGGTCCGTACCTGGCCGCCACCACGCCGGTGGTCAACGCGGCGGCCAAGGCCGTGCTGCCCGGGCAGAACGGGACGCTAAGCTTCTCGATCGAGAACCAGTCGGTGGTCGCCGGCGCGCTGGGCGTGTCGGTCACGGTGACAAGCAACGACCCGTGGGTGCAGTTCCAGGCGTCCGAGCGCAGCATCGGCAACATCGCCTCGCTCGCGACCGCAACGCTGGCCGCCGACCCCATCCCCTTCACCGTCGACGCGGCCTGCCCGGCCGGCCACGTGGTGCAGTTCACCGCCACGGTGCACATGGACGGCGACAACCTGGCGTTCCCGCTCACCTTCACGGTCGGGGCGGCGGCGCTGCTGTTCTCGGACACGCTCGAGGCCGGCGCCGCCAACTGGACGCCGACCGGCACCTGGGCCTTGACGACGACGCAGTCGCACTCGCCCACGCACTCGCTGACCGACACGCCGGCCGGGAACTACGCGAACAACGCCTCGTCGTACATCCAGCTGAACGGCACGCGGCTGGCCGGCAAGCTGCGCTTCTGGCACCGCTACGCGACCGAGGCGGGCTACGACTACTGCAAGGTGCTGGTGTCGGCCAACGGCGGCGCCTGGAACACGCTGACGCAGTACAGCGGCACGCTCGCGACGTGGACGCAGGTGACGCTCGACCTGGGCGCCTACACCGGCCAGACCGTGGCGATCCGCTTCCAGCTGACGTCGGATTCGTCGGTGGTCGGCGACGGCTGGTACATCGACGACATCGAGATCGAAGGCAACACGACGGCCTTCACGATGGCCAAGCCCGTGGCGATCAGCCCGGTGGGCAGCGCCGTGACCGGCGCACAGCCCGAGCTGCTGGTGGCCAACAGTTCGCTGGCCGGCGGCACGCCGGTGTACGGCTTCCGCGTCTACCGCGACGCGGCGTGCACCGACCTGGCCGCCTCGGTCGACAACGTGGCGCAGGGCGCCGGCCAGACGTCCTGGATCGCGCCCACGCTGGCGGCAGGCAACTACTGGTGGCGCGCCTGCGCCGGCGACGGCACCAACCGCACCGACCTGACCGCCGCCGAGTCGTTCACGGTGGCGTCCTACACCAGCGGCGTGGACGTGGGCACGGCGCTCAACCTGCGCGTGCTGGGCGACGACCGCTTCCGCCTGACCCTGCCCGCCCGCGCCGAGGTCACGGTCGATATCCACGATGCGCGCGGCGCCCGCGTGCAGCGCGTGTTCAGCGGCAGCCTCGAGGGCGGCGAGCGCACGCTGTCGTGGGACGGCCGCGACCAGCAGGGCCGCACCGTGGCCAGCGGCGTGTACTTCGTGCGCGCGCAGGTGGACGGCAAGCAGCTGGTGGGGCGCGTCGTGATCGTCCTGCCAACGAGCACGCGGCGCACCAGTTGCGCCGGCGCAATGGCCAGCCCCACCGCGGTTCTCGGGGCGAGTCCGCGAAGCCCCATCTTCACCGCTTACGTTCGCCGGGCCACAGGCGCACTCACACACGATGGTGGCGGGC
>CAIOLW010000228.1 GCA_903859215.1 uncultured bacterium
AACGGCGGCCGGGAGCACCTTGATGGCCACCTCGCGCCCGAGCTTCGTGTCCTGCGCGCGGTAGACTTCGCCCATGCCGCCGGCGCCGATGGGTTCGCCGAAGCGGTACTGGTGGATGACGGTGCCGGGCTTGATCTGCATCGGGCCTCTCAGTCCAGTGAATGCGGGGAAGACGCCGGGCGATTCTATTTCCCGGTCGGGAACAGCGCTTCCATGCCCGTGACGACGCGCAGGCGCTGCGCCGTGTCGCTGCCCGAGCCGAGCACCAGCAGCTGGCTGCCGTCCGGGAACACGTCATGGGAGTAGCCGGGCACGTTGACGTAGGACCCGGTGAACTCCTTCACCGGCAGCCCCACCGTCGCCTGCGGCCCGGGCAGGAAGCTCGACCGGTACCAGGCGTTCTCGAAGCGATAGACGATGGACGTCCCGTCCTCGCTCCAGCGCGGCTCCTCGCCGCCGGCGGTCGAGACGCGGACGCGCCGGGACGGCTGGTCGACGGGGCAGACGTAGACCTCGGACCGGCTGCCATCGCTGTACGTGGCCGCCAGCCACCGGCTGTCCGGCGAGAAGCGGGACAGCCCCGAGATGCTGGGGACGTCGGTGCTGCGGCCGTCCGCGCCGACGACGGCGCCGCCGTCGGCGTTCAGGCGCAACGACCAACGCCGGTCCGGCGACTCGATGACCGCGTTGTAGGCCGAGGCCACGCCGACCACAAGGGAGTCGACCCGGCCCGTGCCGTCCATCCACACGCGCAGCGCCTTCCGGGCCAGGCCCGTTCCACCGGCCGTCACGCACAGTCCCAGCCCGTCGGCCGACCAGTTGCCGATGCCGTAGACGGCGTTGTGGATCCGCTCCTGGGTCCCGCGGGCCAGGTCGAAGAGCCACAGTTCGGGCTCGCCCGACGGCGGCCGCTTGATGACGGCCAGCCGGTTGTGGTCCGGGGACAGCTCGAAGGTGCCGTAGTCGCCGGCCGGGAAGGCCAGGGTCTCGTCCCGACCGTCGGGGCGGCGGCGGACGAAGCGCAACGTCCCTGAGCCCGGGTCGGCCGCGTAGACCAGCATCCCGGCCGAGAGGCTGTATTGCGACACGGCCGCCGTGGCCGAGACCCGCACGTCGGTCGCGACCTGGACCGGGTCGGCCAAAGGACGCAGCGAACCGCGATCGACCGGCACCCCCACCATCGCGCCGCCGCTGCCCGGCTGGACGTACAGCAGCTTGTCGGGGGCCAGGAGCACCGGGGACATCCCGTACAGCAGGTCCGCGGGCGTGACCGATCCGTCCGGCACCAGCCCGCGGTTGGTCAGGAACGACGTCTTGCCCGTCTTGAACTCGTACGTGGCCATCTGGCGGTTCCAGGTCCACGCCAGCCGCGTCCGATCGGGCGACAGGAATTGCGCCCAGCCCATGCGCGGCGCGGTCTTGACCGAGTCGAGGCGGCCGCCGCTCGCGCGCACATAGGTCACCTGCTGGCCCTGCCTTTCGACCACGGCGATCTTCTCCGGCTCGGGCCACTGGGCCGCATAGGCTTCTTCCACGCCGGCCAGGACGACGGGCGCCGAGCCGCGCACCGCGATCTTCTTCAGGTCGGTCCCGGCCAGGAACCCGATCCAGTTGCCGTCCGGGGAGAAGAAGGGGCAGAACGCGCCCTGGGTCCCGGGCAGCGGCTGGGCCGCGCCGGTCGTCAGGTCCAGCGTCACCAGCAGCGAGTGCCCGCGCTGCCCGGCCACATAGACGAGCATGTCCGCGCGCGGGGACAAGGCCAGCGCCTTCGTCTCCAGCCCGAGGACGGAGTCGCCGACATATGTCAGCGGCAGCGAGTCCGGCAGGACCAGGTCGAACCGGCGCACCGAGGCGGCCTCGCCGTCGCTTGCGGCCGGCCCCGCGCCCAGGCGCCGGCTGAACGCGACGCCCAGCAGCACACCTGCCACCACGGCCGCGAGCCCGACGATCGCGATCGATCGGCCACGGCCCCGGCGCGCGGTCGGTGTCGGCATCCGGCCGGAAACGACGCCGGTCGCGCTCGAGCTTTCGGCTTCCAGTGCAAAGGCGAGGTCGCCCGCGCTCTGGAAGCGGGCGTCGGGATCCTTCTGCAGGCAGCGCGCCACG
>CAIOLW010000229.1 GCA_903859215.1 uncultured bacterium
AACGGCGGCCGGGAGCACCTTGATGGCCACCTCGCGCCCGAGCTTCGTGTCCTGCGCGCGGTAGACTTCGCCCATGCCGCCGGCGCCGATGGGTTCGCCGAAGCGGTACTGGTGGATGACGGTGCCGGGCTTGATCTGCATGGCGCCTCTCTGTCCAGTGAATGCGGTGGAAACACCAGCCGGTTCTACTTCCCTGACGGGAACAGCGCGTCCATGCCCGTGACGACGCGAAGCCGCTGCGCCACGTCGCTTCCCGAACCGAGGGCCAGCAGCTGGCTGCCGTCCGGGAACAGGTCATGGGAATAGCCGGGGACGTTGACGTAGGGCCCGGTGAACACCTTCACCGGCACTCCCGCCGACGGCTGCAGCCCGGGCAGGAAGCTCGACCGGTACCAGCCGTTGTCGAAGCGATAGACGATGGACTTCCCGTCGGCGCTCCAGCGCGGCTCTTCGCCGCCGGCGGTCGAGACGCGGACGCGCCGGGCCGGCTGGTCGGCCGGCGAAACGTAGATCTCCGACCGACCGGCTTCGCTGTAGGTGGCCGCCAGCCACCGGCTGTCCGGCGAGAAGCGGGCCAGGCCCGAGATGTGGGGGATGTCGGTGCTGTGGCCATCGGCGCCGACCATGACGCCGCCGTCCGCGTTCAGGCGAAGCGACCAGCGCCCGTCCGGCGACTCGATGACCGCGCTGTAGGCGGAGGCCACGCCGACCGCGAGTGAATCGACACTGCTCGTGCCGTCCATGTGCACGCGAAGCGCCGTCCGGGACCCGCCCGCGCCGCCGATCGTCACGCACAGCCCCAGTCCGTCGGCGGACCAGTTGCCGACACCGTAGACGCTGTCGTGAACCCGCTCCTGGGTCCCCCGGGCCAGGTCGAAGAGCCACAGTTCGGGCTGGCCGGACGGCGGCCGCTTGATGACGGCCAGCCGGTTGCCGTCAGGCGACAGTTCGAAGGTCCCGTAATCCCCCGGCGGGAAGGCGAGGGCTTCAGTCTGGCCATCGGCGCGCCGGCGAAGGAAACGCAGGGTTCCCGAACCCGGGTCCTCCGCATAGACCAGGATCCCGGCCGCGACGCTCATCTGCGACATGGCGGCGGTGGCCGAGATGCGGAGGTCCATCGCGACCTGGATCGGGTCGGCCAGCGGCCGCAACGAACCGCGCTCGACCGGCACTCCCACCAGCGTCCCGCCGCTGCCCGCCTGGATGTACAGCAGTTTGTCCGGGGACAGGAGCACCGGCGCCGATCCGTACAGCAGGTCCGCGGGGGCGACCGATCCGTCGGGCACGAGTCCGCGGTTGGTCAGGAACGACGTCTTGCCGGACTTGAACTCGAACGCGGCCATCTGGCGGTTCCACGTCCACGCAAGTCTTGTGCGGTCGGGCGACAGCAACTGCGCGAATCCCATGCGCGGCGTGATCTTGACGGAGTCCATTCGGCCACCGCTTGCGCGCACGTACGTCACGACCTGACCCTGCCTCTCGATGACGGCGATCTTCTCCGCCTCGGGCCATTGCGCGCCGTAGGGTTCCTCCACGCCGGCCAGGACGACGGGCGCCCCGCCGCGCACGGCGATCTTCTTCAGTTCCATCCCGGCCAGGAACCCGATCCAGTTGCCGTCGGGGGAGAAGAACGGGCTGAAGGCGCCCTGCGTGCCGGGCAAGGCCTGGGCCACGCCGGTCGCGAGGTCCACCGTGACCAGCACCGCGTGTCCGCGCTGCCCGGCCACGTACACGAGCATGTCCGCGCGCGGGGACAAGGCCAGCGCCCTCGTCTCCAGCCCGAGGAAGGAGTCGCCGACATAGACCAGCGGGAGCGAGTCCGGCAGGACCAGGTCGAACCGGCGCACCGTCGAGGCATCGGCGCTGCCCGAGGCCGGCTTCGTGCCGATGCGGCTGCTGAACGCGACGCCCAGCAGCACGCCCGCCACCGCCGCCGCGAGCCCGATGATCGCAACCCATCGCCCGCGGCCCCGGCGCGCGGTCGGTGTCGGCATCCGGCCGGAAACGACGCCGGTCGCGCTCGAGCTTTCGGCTTCCAGTGCAAAGGCGAGGTCGCCCGCGCTCTGGAAGCGGGCGTCGGGATCCTTCTGCAGGCAGCGCGCCACG
>CAIOLW010000230.1 GCA_903859215.1 uncultured bacterium
AGGATCTTGGCCACGACGCCGGCGCCCACCGTACGACCACCCTCGCGGATGGCGAAACGCAGGCCCTCTTCCATCGCGATCGGCGTGTGGAGGTCCACCACGATCTTGATGTTGTCACCGGGCATGACCATCTCCACGCCCTCGGGCAGCTCGGTGTTGCCCGTCACGTCCGTCGTCCGGAAGTAGAACTGCGGACGGTAACCCGTGAAGAACGGAGTGTGGCGGCCACCCTCCTCCTTCGTCAGGATGTAGGCCTCGGCCTCGAACTTCGTGTGCGGAGTCACCGAGCCCGGCTTGCAGATGACCATGCCGCGCTCGACGTCTTCCTTCTTCATGCCCCGCAGCAGCAGGCCGACATTGTCGCCCGCACGACCCTCGTCCAGGATCTTCCGGAACATCTCGACGCCCGTGCACACCGTGCTCTGCGTGTCGCGGATGCCGACCAGCTCGATCTTCTCGCCGGTCTTCACGATGCCGCGCTCGATACGACCGGTCGCGACCGTGCCGCGGCCCGAGATCGAGAACACGTCTTCCACCGGCAGCAGGAACGGCTTGTCCAGCTGACGCTGCGGCAGCGGAATGTACGAATCCAGCGCGTCGATCAGCTCGAAGATGCACTTCGCCTCTTCGCTGTCCGCGTCGCCGCTCTCGAGAGCCTTGAGCGCCGAGCCGCGGATGATCGGCGTCTTGTCGCCGGGGAATTCGTACTTGTCCAGCAGCTCGCGGACTTCCATCTCCACCAGGTCCAGCAGCTCCGAGTCGTCCACCATGTCCACCTTGTTCAGGAAGACCACGATGTACGGCACGCCCACCTGACGGGCCAGCAGGATGTGCTCGCGCGTCTGGGGCATGGGGCCGTCACTGGCCGATACCACCAGCACAGCGCCGTCCATCTGCGCCGCGCCCGTGATCATGTTCTTCACATAGTCGGCGTGACCCGGGCAGTCGACGTGCGCGTAGTGGCGCGTCTTGCTCTGGTACTCCACGTGGGCGGTCGCGATGGTGATGCCGCGCTCGCGCTCCTCGGGAGCCTTGTCGATCTGGTCGAACGGCACGTAATCGGCCAGACCCCTCTTCGAAAGGATCTCCGTGATCGCCGCCGTCAGCGTCGTCTTGCCGTGGTCCACGTGGCCGATCGTGCCGACGTTGACGTGGTCCTTCGTCCGTTCGAATTTTGCGCGTGCCACTTTCGACTACCTCCTGCATTGAGGCTTTCGGTCCGGCCGGCCGGCCTCAAGCTCCCGCGTACAGCCGCATGATGTCCGCGGCGATCCGGTCCGGTACCCTGTCGTACCGAGCCAATTGCATCGAGAAAACGCCTCGCCCCTGCGTCAGCGACCGCAGCTGCGTCGCGTAGCCGAACATCTCCACGAGGGGGACATCGGCATGAATCACCTGGCCGGTGCGTCGCTGCTCCATGCCGGAAACCCGGCCGCGCCGCGAACTGAGATGCCCGGTCACGTCGCCGAGAAACTCGGCCGGAACCGCGATCTCCACCGCCATGACGGGCTCCAGCAGCACCGGCCCCGCGGCCTTGGCTCCGTCCCAGAGCGCGCTGACCGCCGCGTTCCGGAAACCCATCTCGCTCGACTGCCCTTCCTGGTGACGGCCGCCGGTCAGGGCGATGTGCACATCCACCAGCGGGTAGCCCGCCAGCACGCCGGTCTCGCAAGCCTGGCGCGCCGATTGCTCGACGAACGGGATGAACTCCGCCGGGATCGTGCCCGGTTTCGTTTCATCGACGAACACGTTCCCGGTGCCGTAGCCGCCGGGCCGGATCGTCAGCTCGACCTCGGCAAAGTTCGACTTGCCGGCGAGCTCCCGCTCGAAGTGGCCCTTCTGGACGACCTTCTGCGTCACCGTCTCGCGGTACGCAACCTGCGTGCGACCGGTGGCACAGGCCACCTTGTACTCGCGCTGCAGGCGATCGACCATGATCTCCAAGTGCAGCTCACCCATGCCCCAGATCACCTGTTGCCCGCTGTCCGGATCGCGCCGGACATGGAACGTGGGATCCTCGTCGGCCAAAGCCTGCAGGGCATCGCCGAGCTTGTCCTGGTCGGCCTTCGTCCGCGGTTCGATGGCCATGTAGATGACCGGTTCCGCGAACGCCACCTTGTCCAGGAGCAGCGGGTATTCCTGCACCGTGAGCGTATCACCGGTGCGGATCTCCTTGAAGCCCACGGCCGCCACGATGTCGCCGGTCCGGGTCTCGGTCACGTCCTCGCGCTTGTCCGCGTGCATGCGCAGCAGGCGCTGGATCCGCTCCCTCTTCCCCGTCGCGACATTGAGCACCGTCTTGCCTGCACTCAAGGTCCCGCTGTACACCCTCAGGAAAGCCAGCCGCCCCGCGAACGGATCAGCCAGGATCTTGAAGGCCAGGGCGCTGAACGGCTCGTCGTCGTCCGGGCGCCGCACCTGATCCTCCTCCCCTTCCATTCCCGAGCCTCTGATGGCCGGGCGGTCGAGGGGCGAGGGCAGGTAATCCACAATGGCGTCGAGAACTTCCTGGACGCCCTTGTTCTTCAAAGCCGATCCGCAGAGCACCGGCACCAGTTCGCCGGCCAGCGTGGCCCTTCTGAGCCCCGCCATGATCTGCGCGACCGTGGGCTCCTGCTCGGCCAGGAAGAGCTCCATCAGCTCTTCGTCGACCTCGCTGACCTTCTCGATCAACTCGAGTCGCGCCATCTGCGCGTCGTCGAGGAGCTCGGCGGGGATTTCCCCGACGGTGAAGGTCGCCCCCAGGTCGGCCTCGTTCGGCAGTCGCGCGTTCATCGCCAGAAGGTCGATGATGCCGCGGTAGCCGTCCTCGGCCCCGATGGGCAGGTTCACGGGCACCGGTTTCGCGCCGAGGCGCTCGACCATGCTCTGGACCGCTTTTCCGAAGTCCGCCCCCATCCGGTCCATCTTGTTGATGAACGCGATGCGGGGGACCGAATAGCGATCCGCCTGCCGCCAGACGGTCTCGGACTGGGGTTCGACCCCGCCGACGCCGCAGAACACCGCTACGGCTCCGTCCAGCACCCTCAGGCTTCGTTCCACCTCGGCGGTGAAATCGACGTGGCCCGGGGTATCGATGATGTTGATCCGGTGCTCGCGCCAGGAGCAGGTCGTCGCCGCCGACATGATCGTGATGCCGCGCTCGCGTTCCTGCTCCATGTAGTCCATCTGCGTTGCGCCGTCATCCACGTCACCAGGGCGATGCACGCGTCCGGTGTAGAACAGGATCCGCTCCGTCGTCGTCGTCTTGCCGGCGTCGATGTGAGCCATGATTCCGATGTTCCGGATCATGTTCAAAGCGACTTCGCGAGACAACGTCGACTCCCCTGCGGGCGGCGGACGCCTGCGCGTCGGGCACAAACCCATTAGGACCTACCGGTCCGCACAGACCGGGTAACCTAGTAAGGCCAAGCGCACCTTGGCTCTTACACGAGCGGTGCGTCGCCTTTGCCTCTGGCCCCGCGAATCCGTTCGCAGGACAACTACCAGGCTATTCGAATGTACGATCCTTCAAGCTCTGAGCGCTTGATGACGAACGAGAGGGACCCTTACCAGCGGCAGTGGGCGAACGCACGGTTCGCTTCAGCCATACGGTGAGTGTCTTCGCGCTTCTTGATAGACGGTCCTTCGTTCTTACTCGCCATCAACAACTCGTTAGCCAGCCGGTCGGCGAAGGTCTGCTCGGGCCGGGTCCGGGCGAAGGCGATCAGCCAGCGCATGGCCAGCTGCGTCCGACGCTCGGCCCGGATCTCGACGGGCACCTGGTAGGTGGCACCACCGATACGCCGGGACTTCACTTCGACACTGGGCTTCACGTTGTTCAGCGCGGCCCGGAAGACTTCGATGCCTTCCTGCCCGCTCTTGTCCTTGACCGTTTCCAGGGCACGATAGAATGCCGATTCCGAGACGCTGCGCTTGCCGTCGCTCATGCAGTAGTTGATGAACTTGGTCACCATCACGTCACCGTAACGGGGATCCGGGGCGAGATCACGCTTCTCGGGAGACCTGCGTCGCGACATTACTCTCTGCTCCTGGCTTTCTTTCGTCAGCGGCCGCTACGGGCGACTGACGCAACACGACCCGATCCGTCATGGACCGCGTCGATGGACTAGTTCTTGCCCTTGGCGGCCTTGCCAGCCTTGGGGCGCTTCGCGCCGTACTTCGAGCGACCCTGGCGACGCTTGTCGACGCCGGACGCATCCTGGGTGCCGCGCACGATATGGTAGCGCACGCCAGGCAGATCCTTCACGCGGCCGCCACGCACGAGCACGATGCTGTGCTCCTGCAGGTTGTGGCCCTCACCCGGAATGTAGGCGGTCACTTCGATGCCGTTCGTCAGCCGCACACGGGCGATCTTCCGAAGCGCCGAGTTCGGCTTCTTCGGCGTCTGCGTGTACACGCGCGTGCAGACACCCTTGCGCTGCGGGCAGGCCTGCAGAGCGGGGCACTTCTTCTTCTTGACCTGGAGCTTGCGGCCCTTGCGGACCAGCTGGCTGAGTGTCGGCAATTCGGGACTCCTGCCATCACCCGGCCACTGCCGGGCAAAATGTTCCTGTTTGCGTCCTTACGGCAATCAAAACAACGGCAGCCTTTGTCTGGCTGCGGTCGTGGATCGGGAACATTAGCCGGAGGGGCGTTCGATGTCAAGGATTTACGCGGGAAAAATGGGATATGCCGCGTTTGGCGGGGGTCCGATCCAAGCGGCAGCCAACGGGGCCGCTCACGATCGCCGGCGGCCGAAGCGGAGGCCCGGCATGGCCGTATATGATTATTTTTTACCTGTCGACCTGCGTTCGCGGCAATATGGTGGCCGGTGAGCCGGCCTTCCTCTCCCCTCTTTCGCCTCCTGCCGGCGGCGAGAACAAGGGACCACTACCATCAAGTAGGGGCCCCGCAAGCGGTTAACAGGATACTCCGGGTGGCGCCCGCGCCAGCCGCTACCCGTGCCCGATCGCCCCGATCGCCTCCCGGCTCCCCTTCGTCCGCGAGAGCCCGAGCATCAGCACGGCCAGCGCCAGGTACCCCAGCGCGAACTGGTACGGCACCTGCCGCGCCAGGCCGGTCAGCGTCCACGGCAGGTACATCAGCCCGTCGGGCGAAGCGGAGTGGACGATCCCGAAGAACGACAGCACCGCCAGCAGCCCCAGGCAGACGGCCGACTGGACCAGGCGGCGGTCGATGAGCAGGGCCAGGAACGCCCCCCAGAGCATGGCCGTGACGATGAACCCGTTGCCGAGGGCCACGATCACCAGCAATTCGGGCAGCGGCCGCCCGGCGGCGTTCAGCAGCTTCTGGAACGTCTCGGGCGTCACGAACTCCGGGTTGCCCAGCTTGATCGCGAGCATGCGGGCGATCGTCGGGAAAAAGGCGAACGACACCGCCCAGGCGTGCCGCGGCGGGCAGGCCTGGAACGACTGCACGATGATGTCCATGGCGACGAAGATCAGGATCGGCGCCAGCACCGCGCGCGGGATCAGTTCGACGATGAACGACACGTAGCCGAAGATGCCGCCCAGCCCGATGAAGATGCCCGTCAAGAGCGTGTAACCGGTGCGCGCGCCCATGCGCTTGTAGGCCGGCTGGCCGATGTACGGCGTCGACTGCGCCACGCCGCCGCAGAGGCCCGCGACCAGCGTGGCGGCCGCCTCGACGATCAGGATGTCGCGCGTGTTGTAGTCGTCGCCGGCCACGCGCGCGCTCTCGGTGACGTTGATGCCGCCGACCACGGTCAGGATGGCGAACGGGATCGCGATCGGCAGG
>CAIOLW010000231.1 GCA_903859215.1 uncultured bacterium
CCCTGGTGCAGAAGGTCGTGGCCAACGGGCGCGTGAACGTGCCGGTGCGCGTGCAGCTGGGCATGCCGGCGGGCGGCGTGCTGGCGCGCCTGCTGGTGGACCAGGGCGATAGCGTGAAGGCGGGGCAACTCCTGGCCGAACTGGTGCCCGACGAGGCGGCGGCGGGCGTGGCCCGGGCCGCGGCGCGGCTGCAGCAGGTGCGCGAGCTGGACCTGCGCGCGGCGCAGGAGGACCTGCGGCAGGCCGAGGTTGCGGTGCGGCAGGCCGAACGCCAGTTGCAGCGCATGCGCGACCTTGCCGACGGGGTCTCGGCGCAGGACCTGGAAAAGGCGCAGGACGAACAGGACCTGGCGCTGAGCCGGCGCGACGGCGCAGCCACGCGCGTGCGCGGCAACAGCGCCGGCGGCGGCAACGAGCGGCTGGCCGCAGCCGACCTGGCGGCGGCGCAGGCGAAGCTGGAGCAGACGCGCATCACGTCGCCGTTCGCCGGCGTCGTGCTGCGGCGGCTGGCGCAGCCGGGCGACATGCTGGCCGCCGGCAGCAGCGTGCTGGACGTGGCGCCGGCCGGGCCCACCTGGCTGGTCGTGCAGCCGGAAGAGAAGAACCTCGCCTTCCTGCGCGTGGGCCAGCGGGCGCTCGCCTCGGCGGATGCCTACCCCGACAGCGTGTTCATGGCGCGCATCACCCGCGTGGCGCCGTCGGTGGACGCGGCGCGCGGTACGGTGGAAGTGGAACTGGTCGTGGACCGGCCGCCGCTGTTCCTGCGTCCGGACATGACGGTGTCGATCGCCGTCGAGGTTGCGCGCAAGGAAGGCGCGCTCGTGCTGCCCGGCGAACTGGTGCGCGACGCCGACGGCACGCCGTGGGTGCTGGCCGTGCGGGGCGGACACGCCGAGCGCCGGGCCATCGGCCTGGGCCTGCGGGGCGAGGGCATGGTCGAGATCACCTCCGGACTGGAAGCGGGCGATGCGGTCGTGCCCGTCGAGGCGGTGCGCGTCAAGCCGGGCGCCCGCGTGCGCGTCAAGTCCGGGGCCTCGTGATGCCCTTCGAATGGTTCGTGGCCCTGCGCTACCTGCGCGAGGGCCGCATGCAGACGATGCTGATCCTGCTGGGCGTCTCGACGGGCGTCGGCGTGATCATCTTCCTGTCGGCGCTCATCACCGGTTTGCAGACACGCCTGATCGACAGCACGCTCGGCTCGCAGGCGCACATGATCGTGCACCCGCCCGAGGAGATGCCGCGCCTGCTGCATGACGGGCGCGTCGAGGGCACCGATCCCGCGGCCGTGGCGCGCGGCCTGGCGCCCGGCGATGACGCGCTGGCGGTGCGGCTGGAGAAGCCGGCGCAGCGGCTGCGCTCGATCAACCAGTGGCCGCAGGTGATGCGCGACATCGAGCAGGTGCGCGGCGTCACGGACGTCTCGCCGCTGGTGGCGGGCTCCGCGTTCGTCACGCGCGGCGAAGCCACGCGGTCGGTGGCGCTGCGGGGCATCGATCCCGAACGTTTCCGGCACATCATCGACATGCCGCAGCACATGGCGTCGGGAGCGTTCCGCGTGCAGGGCACCGAAGCCGTCATCGGGACGGGCCTGGCGACGGACATCGGCGCGCGCGTCGGTGACCGCATCCGCGTGCTGACCGCCGACGGCCGCACCGACATCTTCACGATCAGCGGCATCTTCGACCTGGAGAACAAGGGCGTGAACGACAGCTGGGTCCTGGTGTCGCTCAAGAGCGCCCAGAACCTGCTCGACCTGGCGGGCGGCATCTCGGCGATCGAGGCGCGCGTGGACCGGATCTTCGCGGCCGAGGCGATTGCACAGGCGGTGGCGCGGCGCACCGGGCTGGTGGCCGAGAGCTGGATGGCGCTGAACGGGCAACTGCTGGTGGGGCTGCGCTCGCAGAACAGCAGCAGCTATATGATCCAGGCTTTCGTCGTGGTCGCGGTGGCCCTGGGCATCGCCAGCGTGCTGGTGGTGTGGGTGGTGCAGAAGAACCGCGAGATCGGCATCCTGCGCGCGTTCGGCACCACGCGGCGGCAGGTCCTGCGCGTGTTCCTGATCCAGGGGCTGCTGCTGGGGGCGGCCGGCTGGGTCGTGGGGGTGGGCATCGGCACCGTGCTGTCGCTGATCTTCGCGAGCCTGGCGACCAATCCCGACGGCTCGCCCACGTTCCCGGTGAACCTCTCGGCGCAGCTTTTCCTGGGCACGCTGGTCATGGCGCTGGGCGTGGGCCTGCTGTCGGCGACGGCGCCGGCGCGACGCGCGGCGAACCTCGATCCCGCGGAGGCCATCCACCATGGCTGACCTGGCGGCGACGAGGACGGGCAGCGCTCAACCGGTGGTCCTGCTCGAGGGCGTCACGCGGGATTTCGGCCACACGGTCGTCACCCGCGTCCTCAAGGGCGTCGACCTGCGGCTCGAGGGCGGCGAGTTCACGGCCTTGACCGGGCCTTCGGGCTCGGGCAAGAGCACGCTGCTGAACCTGGTCGGGCTGCTGGACCGCGCCACCAGCGGGCGCGTGTGCCTGGACGGCGTCGACACGGCGGGGCTGGACGATACGGCGCTGACGCGGCTGCGCGGGCGCTCGATCGGGTTCGTCTTCCAGTTCCACCACCTGCTGCCGGCGTTCACGGCGGTGGAGAACGTGATGCTGCCGGGGATCGCGCGCGACGGACGCCCGAGCGAGGCGTTGCGCCGCAAGGCCGAAGAGATGCTCGATCGCATGGGGATGTCCGACCGGCTGCGCTTCAAGCCCGGCCAGTTGTCGGGCGGGCAGCAGCAGCGCGTGGCGATCGCCCGCGCGCTGTGCCTGGGGCCGCGGCTCATCCTGGCCGACGAGCCGACGGGCAACCTCGACACCGCCGCCGGCGAGCAGGTCTTCGACCTGATGCGGCGCATCAACCGCGAGGAGCGCGCCGCCTTCCTGGTGGTGACGCACGACCCGAACATCGCGACGCGGTGCGACCGGGTGGTCGA
>CAIOLW010000232.1 GCA_903859215.1 uncultured bacterium
CACCATCCGAACGGGGACGAAAAGAGCATCTCGTTCGAGAACGACCCCCTGCGCGTGACCTCGTACCTGGCCACGTCCGAGCCGGGTGACGACTCGCACCTGCGCATCACGGACTGGGACGTGGGCACCACCGAGCCGGGCTCGTCGGGATCGCCGCTCTTCGACCAGGACCACCTCCTGGTCGGCCAGTTGCACGGCGGCTATGCCGCGTGCGGGAACGACTTTTCCGACTGGTACGGCTGGCTGAACCGCTCGTGGAGCGGGGGGGGCACGCCGGAAACGGCGCTGATGGGCTGGCTCGACGCCGGCGGCACCGGCGCGGTGACCGTGGCCCTGTTGGACCCGGCCGCCGGGCAGTTCTCCGTCGCGCCGGCCGCGGGGGTCACCGACAGTGTTTCGGTCGGCGGGCCGTTCGACGCGGGGCCGTGGCAGTACCGCCTCGTGGCCGACACGGACGCGGCTTTCCGCTTCACCGCGAGCGTCGACCGGGACTGGCTGGAAGTGTCGCCCGTGGAGGGGCTCGTCAGCAGCGGCGCCGACACGGTCGTCGTGAGCATCGTCCCGGAAGCGGCGGCCCTGCTCGGCGCCGGCCGCCACACGGCCACGCTCACCATCGGCAACCCGAGCCTGGGCACTACCGTGACGCGGGAGTTCGCGCTGGAAGTCCTGCCCGACGACCCGGTCACGGTCTGGGTGGGCCCCAATCCGTTCCGGGACTTCGTCGTGTGGCGGCTGTCGCTGCCGCGCGCGGGCGATGTCACCTGGAGCGTCTTCGACCTCGGCGGCCGCCGCGTGCGCGGCCCGGTCACCCGCGCCTGCCCGGCGGGGAGCAACGACATCGGGTGGGACGGCGCCGACAACACGGGGCGGCGCCTGCCGTCGGGTTCGTACGTGCTGAAGGCGCGGGCGCTCGGCCGCGACGTGCGCGCGGGAGTGATCTGCGGGCGCTGAGCGGCGTCGCCGCTCAGCGCAGCCGCCAGGCCGAGGCCGTCACCAGCAGCCAACCTGCCAGCAGGCAGAGTCCGCCGACCGGCGTGACCGCGCCCAGCGGCCTGATGTTCGTCAGCGTCATCGTGTAGAGGCTGCCGCTGAACAGCAGGATTCCCGCCAGGAAGAACCAGCCCGCAGTTGCCGGCAGCCTCCCTGCGGCATGCGTCGCCAGCACGGCGACCAGCCCCAGGGCCAGCGCGTGCGCCAGGTGGTACTGCGTGGCCGTCTGCCACCACTGCAGGCGCAGCGCGCCGTCGGGCGCGTCCGCCAGGTGTTTCTTGAGCCCGTGCGCCCCGAAGGCGCCCAGCGCCACGGCCAGGAAACCGTTCGCCCCCGTCATGATCAGCCACAGCTTTGCCAAGTCGTGATCCTTCCGCCCTGTCTGCCCTGAACCGGCTCAATGGCCGGGGGGCGCCTTGCCGCGTTTGACGCTGCCGCCCAGCAACAGCAGGAACGGCAGGAACAGCACGAACGTCAAGGTCAGCAGCCAGAACACGTCGTTGTAGGCCAGGACCATCGCCTGGCCGCCGACCTGCTTGCCCAGCGTCCGCCATGCCATGTCCTGCGCAGTCGTCGGATCGACACCGGCCGCGGCCCCCAGGCCGCGGGTCATCGCCGTCAGGTTGGTCGCCAGCGCCGCGTTCGCGTTGGTGAAGTTCTCGGACAGGTGACCGCCGTGCATCTGCGCGTGCCGCGCCAGCACCGTCGACGACATCGCGATGCCGACCGAGCCGCCCTCGTTGCGCAGCAGGTTGAACAGGCCGGTGGCCTGGCCCATCTGCTCGGGCCTGAGGCCGGCGAAGGCGATCGCCGTCAGCGGCACGAAGATGAAGCCCAGCCCGAAGCCCTGCATGAGCCGCGGGATGGCCACGTAACGGAAGTCGACGCCCAGGTAGACGTGCTGGAGAATCACCAGGCAGGCGATGTTCAGCACCACGCCGAAGGTGATCAGCAACCGCGTGTCGACGCGCCCGATCAGGTTGCCGACGAAGGCCATCGCAATGAGTGACATCACGCCGCCCGGCGACAACACCAGCCCCGCCAGCGTCGCCGTGTAGCCCAGCATGTGCTGCACGAACAGAGGCAGCATCGTGAACGAGCCGAACAGGCCGAAACCGAGCAGGAACATCAGCATCGTGCCGACGAAGAACGGCCGGCTGCGGAACACGCGCAGGTCGACCAGCGGCCGCTTCGCGGTCAGCGAGCGCCAGGTGAACAGCGCCAGCCCCAGCACGGTCAGCAGCGCGTAGACCTGGATGCGCGGGCTGGCGAACCAGTCGTAGCGCTGCCCGCGGTTGAGCAGGATCTCCAGGCTGCCGAGTCCCAGCGCGATGAACAGGAAGCTGAGGTAGTCGATGCGTCCCTCGGGCCGCTTCAGGTACGGCGGGTCGACGATGAACAGGTAGCCGAGCAGGCCCCCGATCAGCCCCAGGGGAGCATTGATGTAGAACACCCAGCGCCAGCCGATGGTGTCGGTGATGAAACCGCCGAGCGTGGGTCCGACGATGGGCCCGAAGATGACGCCGACGCCGAACAGCGCCATCGCCTTGCCGTGCTCGTGCCGCGGGAACGACTCGAGCAGGATGGCCTGCGACATCGGCACCATCGCGCCGCCGGCCAGGCCCTGCAGCACGCGCATCGCGATCAGCATGGGCAGCGACACCGCCGCGCCCGAGCCGATCGACGCCAGCGTGAACAGCACCAGGCAGGTCAGGTACGACCGCTTGCGCCCGAAGTAGTTTCCCAGCCAGCCGCTCAAAGGCAGGATGACGGCGTTGGCCACCAGGTACGACGTGATGACCCACGTGATCTCGTCGACGCCCGCGCTGTACGTGCCCTGGATGTGCGGCAGCGAGACGTTGGCCACCGACGTGTCGATGACCTCCATCAGCGTGCCGATCATGACGGTGCCGGCCACCAGGTACTTGTTGGGCACCGGGCGGCTGGGCACATTGTCCATCCGGGCGACGTCCATGGGTACCGCGTCGCTCATCGCGCGCTGCCCGCCGGGC
This sequence comes from uncultured bacterium, assembly GCA_903859215.1. Lineage (GTDB taxonomy): Bacteria > Krumholzibacteriota > Krumholzibacteriia > LZORAL124-64-63 > LZORAL124-64-63 > CAINDZ01. The sequence goes on from CAIOLW010000232.1 coordinate 3,003, forward strand.
GTGTATCGACGGTCACCGATGCGGACAGGCCCAGCCGCAGCCGCGACAACTGCGGGTCGCCGGCGTCCAGCGCGATGCGCACCGGCAGCCGCTGCACGATCTTCACCCAGTTGCCGCTGGCGTTCTCGGGCGGCAGCAGGGCGAACGCCGAGCCGGTGCCGGCGCTCAGGGTCGCCACCTTTCCGGTGAACTCATGGTCGGCGACGGCGTCGACCTCAACGCGCACGGGCTGGCCGACGGCGATCCGCTGCAGCTGCGTTTCCTTGAAGTTGGCCTCGATCCACACATGGTCGCCGCCCAGGGGCGCGATACGGCACAGCGGCTGGCCGGCGGCCACCACCTGGCCGACCTGCGCCGACTTGTCGGCGACGACGCCGGTGGTCGGCGCCACGACATCGCAGTACGAACGCTGGAGCAGCGCCAGGTCGCGGTCGGCCCGCGTCTTGGCCACGGCCTCGCGGTCGACTTCCAGCCGCGCCCGGGCGGCCAGCAGGGCCTTCTGGGCCGCCGACACCTGGGCATCGGCGACGGCAGCGCCGGTCGCGGCCTGCTCCGACTGCCGGGCGGGCGCGGACCCACGAACGCTCAGCGCCGCATAGCGGTCGCGGTCGGCGCGGGCCTGCGTCGCCTGGCTGCGGGCCACCGTCACCTGCGCGTCGGCGCCGGCGATCTGCGCCTCGTCCAGTGTCAGCGTCGCCTCGGCCTTGGCCAGTTCGGCCTCGGTCCGCGCGACCGCGGCGTCGAAATCGCGCACATCGAGCCGCGCGATCAACTGGCCCTCCTGCACGACCTCGTTCTCGTGGAACGACACCTCGACCAGCGCGCCCGGCACGCGGCTCGCCACGGTCGAAACCTCGCCGCCCACGTACGCGTTCTCGGTCGCCGGGTAGAGGCGGCCGTGCTTGTAGTTGAGCCAGCCGACGAAGACCAGCGCCACGGCGCCGGTCAGGATGACCCCGAGTCCGATCCATTTCCTGGACATGCCTACTCCTTGACCTGGGCTGCTTCCGCAGTCCCGTAGAAAGCCGTGGCGTCCCGGCCCGCCAGCAGCAACAACTCCGTCTGGGCCCGGTATGCGGCATAGTGGCGCCGCACCACGTCGTGACGGCTCTGGGCCAGCATCGCCTCGGCATCGAGCACGTCGCCCGACTTGGCCAACCCCTCGCCGTACTGGTCCTCGACCAGTCGCAGGTTCTCGCGCGCGGCCTCGACGTTC
>CAIOLW010000233.1 GCA_903859215.1 uncultured bacterium
GGCATCACCTGCTACAAATTGGGGCGTTACGAACAGGCCAAGGCCCACCTCGGCAAATCGCTGGCTCTAGGCGTCGATGGCCAATATCTGCACAGGCAGTGCTTCGCCAACATCGCCCTAGGCAACGTCCACCGCCTCACCCGCGACTTCGAAGCTGCGCGTCGCCACCTGCACACGGCATACAACCAGGCCCAGGAACTGCAGTACCCGCGCGAGGAAGCGCTGGCCCTGGAGTTTCTCGGGGACGTCTACCGTGACGAGGGACAGACGGAAGCAGCGCGGCGGTTCTATGCGCGCGCCATGGCCATCGGCCTGAAGATCGCGCCCGAGGGCGACGTGGTCATGGAATTGCGCCGGCGCAACGGGGAGTGCTTCGGCCTGGAGAATCGGCCCGCGGAAGCGATGCCCGAATTGCAGCGCGCCCTGGACATGTGTCGTGCCCAGAAGGATCGCTTCGAAGAGGGCGTTACGCTGCGCGTGATGGCCGAAGTGGCCTATCGGACGCACGACTTGCCCACGGCGCGACGGTTCGTCGACAAGGCTTGCGCGATCCTGCAGGAAATCGGCGCCCGGCACGAGGCGGCCATCGCGTTGTTGATCAGTGTCGAGGTGCGACTGGCCGAGATCGAGAGCGGGCGGACGGACGCATCCTCCGGCGCCCTGTTGGAGCAGGCGTGGCGTCAGGCCACCGAGGCGCTCGACATGTTCCTGCGCGTCGATGTGCGCTGGTGGACGGACAAGTGCCGGGTCGTGACCGCGCGCGTTTCCGCGATGCGCGCCGCGGCCGGGCGCCACCAGGACAAGGCCTCCACCTCCGCCTACAACCCCGGCGAAGTCGTCATCCACGCCGGCAGCGCCATGCGCGACCTGCTGCAACTGTGCGACATGTTCGCCACCTGCCCGGATCCCGTGCTGATCACCGGCGAAACGGGCACGGGCAAGGAAGTGCTGGCCCGCCGTCTGCACCGGCACGGCAACCGGGCCGACCACCCCCTCGTCGTGGTCAATGTGGCGGCCATCCCGCACACGATGTTCGAGCGCGAGTTCTTCGGGCACACGCGCGGCGCGTTCAGCGGGGCCGATCGCGACAGCGGCGGGTTTGCGGCGCAGGCGGATGGCGGGACGCTGTTTCTCGATGAGATCGGCGAGCTGCCGCTCGAGGTACAGCCCAAGCTGCTGCGGCTGTTGCAGGAGGGGGCGTACCAGGCGATCGGTGATCCGAAGCCGCGGCGGGTCGACATCCGGCTGATCGCCGCCACGAATGCCAACCTGCGGCAGATGGTGGCCGATGGAAGGTTCCGCGCCGACCTGTATTACCGGCTGCAGACGCTCGAGCTGGACATCCCGCCGCTGCGCGAACGGCCCGAAGATGTGCTGCCCCTGCTGCGGCACTTCCTGAGCCTCGCAGCCGAACGGCAGGTCGACCTGGCCGAGTACTTCAACCGGCGCAGCCTGGCCGCGCTGGCGCATCACGACTGGCCCGGCAATGCCCGCGAAGTCAGCATCGTGGCGCGGCGCGCGCACCTGGGGCTGGCCACGCGAGGCCGCGTCCTGGTGGCGCTCCCGTGCGCAGATGGGCCGCCGCTGGTCGCCGACGGGCCGCTCGACACGCCCGTCCCGGCCCAACCGGCGCCGCCCGGCCTGACGGCCGAGGAATCGGCCGAGCGCACGCGCATCCTGCTCGCCATCGAATCCAACAACGGCTCCCGCCTCCACGCCGCCCGCAGCCTCGGGATGGGTCGCAGCACGCTCTACCGGAAGCTGACCCAACTCGGGATCGCCACGCGGCGCGACTGAGCCGCCGCGATCGCCCCCACTTGCGCCGGCGCAAGTCGGGCGCAATCCAATTCCCGTCACTCCTCCTCCCGCCTCATATTCGCCGGCTCCAGCTTCGCCAGATGCCCCAGGTTCCGCGCCACCCGTCGCGACAGCATCAGCATCATCCCGCACACGGCCGCCACGCCCGCCAGGTCGAAGACCGTCGCGCCCACACCGAACACCTTGAACGGCACCGGGCCCAGCAGCACCGCAGCCGTGTTGAGGCCCATCAGGATCAGCCGCGATTCGGTCGGTCCCACCACGCCGTAGCC
>CAIOLW010000234.1 GCA_903859215.1 uncultured bacterium
ACCTGGTGGTGGGGGCTGCCGACGTCGTCGTCCCACGCGCTGATCGGCGGCTTCGCCGGCGCCGCGGTGGCGCATGCCGGCACCGGCTCGCTCATCGCCCACGGCCTGGCGCGCATCGGCCTGTTCATCGTGCTGGCGCCGCTAATCGGCCTGGTGGCGGGATTCCTGATCATGCTGGGCGTGGCGTGGCTGTTCCGGAAGTCGACGCCGTACAAGGTCGACAAGAAGTTCCGCGTGCTGCAGCTGGTCAGCGCGGCGGGCTACTCGCTGGGCCACGGCCTGAACGACGCGCAGAAGACGATGGGCATCATCGCGATCCTGCTGGTGTCGTGCCAGCACATGGTGCCGAAGGACAGCTTCCTCTACATGGAGAAGGTCGAGATCCCGCTCTGGCTGATCCTCTCGTGCCATGCCGCGATCGCGGCCGGCACGATGGCCGGCGGCTGGCGCATCGTCAAGACGATGGGCATGCGGATCACCAAGCTGAAGCCCGTCGGCGGCTTCTGCGCCGAGACGGCCGGCGCACTGACCCTGATCGGCGCCTCGATGGCCGGCATCCCCGTGTCGACGACGCACACGATCACCGGCGCGATCGTCGGCGTGGGCGCGATGAACCGCACGTCGGCGGTGCGCTGGGGCGTGGCGGGGCGCATCGTCTGGGCGTGGGTGCTGACGGGGCCGGCGGCGGCGATTGTGGCGTTCGTGTTGATGAAGGGGTTGGGGGCGGTGATGAAGTAGGGGCCATTGGTATCCCTGCCAGCGCGCTCGACAGCTTGTGACATTCAACGGACCACGCCGCCGGCACGCGCCAAGCGGGTGGTCCGTTGAGCTGTACGCCGGTCGCCGATCCTACCGGAAGAGGGCCTCTGCCGCCGGCCTGAATTGCCGGGACGACGGGATGTTTGCGCGCGGCCCCGCACCGGCATGGCATCGGCTTCCGCCCTCAGCGGACTTGCCCATGGTACATCGACAGCCATACCGGTTATGATGGGAGCATGATCGTATCTCAGGGAGCCACGCACCGGGATGTCGCTCCCGGGCGCCATCCGTTACAGGGAACCATGCTTAAATCGCCCCTGCCTTTCATCCTCGCGTCCTGCCTCATCGCCGTGGCGCCGCGCCCGGCGGCGGCCCAGACCCCCCTCGACAGCCGCCACCAGCTGGGCCTGCTCAACGAGGTGCTGGCCGACACGGTCACGCAGCACTCGGGCACCACTCCCGTGAAGGCGCCGCAGCTGAAGCTCACGCTGGTCAAGGGCGCCCTGCCCATCACGACCGGCGGCGACAACTGTTCCGTCGCCGTCCTCGACTTCGACGGCGACGGCGACCTGGACCTGGTCCTGGGACACAGCAACGGGTATCCCGGCTTTTCCTCCGTGCTGCGCAACGACGGGCGGGGCCGCTTCACGCCCGTGGCCGATTCCGGCCTGCCCACATACATCCAGGTGATGGCGCGCGGCGACCTGGACAACGACGGGCGCTGCGACCTGGTCATCGCCACGGACCCGCGCACGTGGTACGAGACGCAGCCGAGCACGCTCAGGACCAACCATCGCGGCAAGGCCCCTGACGCGGGGCGGTACGACCTGACGGCGTGGCGCGCGGTCGGCGACGGCCGCTTCGAGCCCTGGCCCGTGACGGGTCCGCCGCCGGGAAGTCCCGCCGCCGCCGCATGGGATGCACGGAACCGGGGCATCTGGATGATGCCGGACCTTGTCGACGTCGACCACGACGGGCGCCTGGACCTGGTCGTCAGCGAGATGCGCCCGGTGCCGAGCCTGCCCGACGTGATGCGTTCGCGGCACTGGCTGTTGCTCAACCGCGGCGACCGCCTGGAGGCGACGCA
>CAIOLW010000235.1 GCA_903859215.1 uncultured bacterium
CGTCAACGGGCCGTACGCTCAAGAGAGGTATCAAATGGGGTTCAGTCGCCGATTCACGGATCTAGCAAAACTGGAGCAAGAACCTCTGTTTTCTTCGCGGCTTATGCCTGATGTCGTGGCGCCATACATCCCAAGAGGAAATGCCGCTGGAGACGTCTTCCCGGCCATCTGTGAACGCCGGTCCAATAGTGCGGCGGGCGCCGGTCCAATAGTGCAGCACCCATGATCATTTTAGACCCCTCGAGGGAGGGGCGTCAAGACCCTCTCTCAGCTCGTCTTGTCTGGCGTAACCCGGGATCTCTTCTGTCGCGTCTTGGCTTCCCTGAGGCGGAAGCTCTCGCCGTTTGCTTCCAGGATGTGGACCCGGTGGGTCAGGCGATCCAGCAGCGCTCCGGTCAACCTCTCTGAGCCCATCACCTCGGTCCAGGCCTCGAACGGCAGGTTGGTCGTCACGATCAGGCTCAGCCGTTCGTAGGCGCGGCTGACGACCTCGAACAGGAGCTCGGCGCCGATCTTGGTGAACGGCACGTAGCCCAGTTCGTCCAGGACCAGCAGTTGGCAACGCTCGAGCTGCGAGAACAGCCGCTGCGAGGTCCGCTCCTCCCGCGCCTCGAGCAGTTGCCTGACCAGCTGGGTGACGGTGTAGAACCGGACCTTGCGGCCCTGGGCGCAGGCGCTGAACGCCAGCGCGGTGGCCAGGTGCGTCTTGCCGGTGCCGCTGTTGCCGACGATCAGGACGTTCTCGTGGTCGGCGATGTAGTGGCCGCGCATCAGTTCGCGGACCAGGGCTTCGTTGACCGACGGCTGGCTGGAGAACTCGAACGTGTCGAACGTCTTGACCACCGGCAGCCGCGCCGCCTGCAAGCGACGATCGGCGGCGCGGCGCTCGCGATCGAGCAGCTCCCGCTCGGTCAGCCGCAGCAGATACGTCGCGTAGTCGGCTTTGTCCTGGCTGCAGGCAGCGGCCACCGGCACGTACTCGCGCAACACCGTCGGCAGCTTCAGCACTTTGAGGTGGTGCTCCAGCAGCACGGTCGTCTTTGCTTCGTTCATGACGCCACCCCCAGCAGGTCGCGATAGACCTCGGGCCGCGGTGGCGCGACCACCACGGCACGCAGCTGCGGCCTGCCGTCCAGCACGAACGTCCCCGATTCGGTCCGCTGGTCGGGATACAGGTACATCGCCACGACGTCCGGCGATGGCGCGCCGGTGACCAGAGCCTTGTCGATGGCGGCGGCCACCCGACCGATCGAGTGCTTCTCGATCAACCGCAGCACCGTGATGTAGTCCTTCGTCCCCTTGTGCCCGTTGTCGCTCTCCAGACGCCGCCTCAGCAGCGCGAAGCAGTCCGGCAGCTGCAACCCCTGCAACGGCCGGCCGTGGTCCAGGGCGCCAGGCTTGCGGTCCAGCAGCGGCAGGTAGTGCCGCGGCTCGTAGACGACCTGGCCCTTGCCCCAGCTGCGCACGTGAGAGGCCACCGCCTCGGCACCGCGGTAGATCTCCACCCGATCCCAGTAGCCCTTGACCGTGATCTCATGGTGGGCCCAGCACACAGGGATGGAGTAGTCGTTGTCATCGAAGCGGACCAGCGACAGGGTGTTCGACCGGGCGGCGTGCTTGCGGCAGGCGTCCAGAGGAGCGGCAGGCAGCGCGATGAACGCCGCCTGATCCTCCTTCAACAGTTCGGCCTTCCTGCCGGTCTGGCCACGCAGTTGGCGCCCAAGATCGCTCCGGCAGCACTCCAGCAGGTACGCGTTCAGGGCGTCGAAGTCCGCCGCCTCCGGCACCGGGACCAGGAAGTTGCGACGGGCGTAACCGCCCGTGCCCTCGACCAGGCCCTTCTCGTTCGGGCGACGCACGGTGCAGAAGTGGTAATCGAACAGGTAGTGGCTGGCCAGCTGCAGGAACCCCGGCGTGACCTTGCGCAGATGGGCCCCCATGATCTTCTGGGCGGCGATCTTGCTGTTGTCGTAGCTGATCCGGATCGGCACCCCGCCGAAGAAGGCGAACGCACGAACGTGCCCTTCCCAGAAGCTCTCGGTGCACTCGCGCGGCACGCACATCATGAAGAACGCGTCGCTGTAGGGCAATGCCATCAGGAAGATGGCCACCTTCTGCAACGTGCCGCCCAGCTTGGCCAGGGCGAAGAAGTAGTCCACCTGCGCGTCGCCCGGCCGGTGGATCAGCGGCATGAACACCTCGCCGCTGGTGCGCGTGATCTCGACGATCACCTCTTTGACGACGGTGTAGCCGCCGGTGTAGCCCTCCTCGTCGCGCAGGCGCTCGAAGATCCGCTTGGCGGTGTGCCGCTGCTTCTTGGGGATCTGCTTGTCCTGCTCGATGATCGCGCGGATGCGGCCTACGTAGGGGCCGAGTTTGGGCCGCTCACGTACTTGCTTTGTCTGGTAACCCGGCGGCTGGCTGTGGTTTAGGATCTTCTGCAGCGTCTTCCAGTGCATGCCGGTCTCACGCATGATTTGGCGTTTGCTCACGCCCTCCTGCAGAACACGGCGTCGGATAGCGGCCCATTGTTGCATCGCTGTGTACACCTCCGTGCCTCCAGGAGCCTGAGACCAGATCCGTCAGGGCGAATACCCTGCGAAAATCTGTCCCATCTCCCGGCGGCGGCAAGGGGTGCCGCACTTTTGGACCGGCGCGGCAGGTGCCGCACTTTTCGACCGGCGTTTACA
>CAIOLW010000236.1 GCA_903859215.1 uncultured bacterium
CTGGCCGCCGACTACCGCGCCCTGGCCGACAGGCTGGCCGCGAACTTCCACAAGCGGTTCTGGGTGGACGGCCGCCTGGTCGACCACCTGAATGCCGACGGCTCGCCCGACACGCAGGTGCGCCCCAATGCGATGCTGGCGGTGCTGGCCTCGCCGACGCTGTTTACTGAGGAGCAGCGCGCGAAGATCACCGACGAGGCCGCGCGCGAACTGGTGCGGCCGCACGGCGTGCTGTCGCTGACGGCCAAGGATCCGAATTTTCACCCGAAGCACGTCGACCTCGCGAAGTACAACTACGACGAGGCCTACCACAACGGCGACGTCTGGCTGTGGCTCTCGGGCGCGTACGTGTCGTCGCTGAACAGCCCGCGCGACGGCTTCGGCCAGACGCGCATGCTGATGGACGAGATCCTCGACGAGGGGGCCGTCGGCACCGCGCAGGAGATCCGCGACGGCGCCCCGGCCGCCAGCAACGACGAGTTCGGCGGCGCCACCAGCCAGGCCTGGACGCTGGCCGAGTTGCTGCGGAACGTGGTGCAGGACTACGCCGGATTGCATGTGGACCTGACCGCGTCCGAGCCGGTGATCACGCTGCAGCCGTCGCTGCCGGCGGCGTGGCCGTCGCTGGCGGTGGCGACCCGCATCGGCGCGGCGCCGTGCACCATCACGGTGCCGGGGCCAGGGAAGGCGCCGGTGATCACTTTCGCGGCTGCGCCGGATCCGCGCTGGCGGTTCGCCTGGAAGAAGGACGACGGGCGCGCGGTCGCCGGCTCCGTGGCGGCCGCGGATGGCGCCTGGACGGTCACTTTCGGCAGGTAGGATGCAGATTCGGGGCGGCGCTGCGGCCGCGATCGATTATCTTCCCGGGGCACGACCAAGGCCCCCGGGGCCCTTTGCTTTGTCCACCGGGCGCCGGGCGCCCGCCACTCCGTCGACAAGGAGCCCGCCGTGGCCAACCTGAAAGCCGTCATCGAAACCGACAAGGGCGTCATCAACGTGATGCTGCACGACGACCTGACCCCGCTGACCGTGGCCAACTTCGTCAACCTCGCGCAGCGCGGTTACTACGACGGCCTGAAGTTCCACCGCGTGATCAACGACTTCATGGTCCAGGGCGGCTGCCCGAAGGGCACCGGCACCGGCGGCCCCGGCTACAACTTCGCCGACGAGTGCACGCCCCAGTTGCGCCACGACGGCCCGGGCGTCCTGTCGATGGCCAACGCCGGCCCCGGCACGAACGGCAGCCAGTTCTTCATCACCCACGTCGAGACCGGCTGGCTGGACGGCAAGCACACCGTCTTCGGCAAGGTCTGCGGCGAAGTGGACCAGTCCGTGGTCAATGCGATCGCGGGTGGGGACAAGATGATCAAGGTGACGATCGAGGGGGATGCAGCGCCGCTCTTGGAGAAGATGGCTTCCCAGGTCAGTGAGTGGAACAAGACGCTTGGTTGAATAAGCACCAAGGGTTGAACACAACATCGCGGGGACAGTCCTCGGCGCTTCGCGCCTGCGGATAGTC
>CAIOLW010000237.1 GCA_903859215.1 uncultured bacterium
AGTGACGTCATTCGGTCGGAGCCGCCCCGCGCGCCAGCAATTGCTCCACCAGTTCGCGCATGCGCAGCGTCTGGTCGTAGGCCGCGATACCCTGGATGACGGCGATGGGCCGCCCGCGGTGCGTGACGACGACCGGCTCGGCGGATTCCTGCACGCGGCGGAAGACCGCGGCGGCGTCCTGGCGCAGGTCGGTGATGGGGATGATGTCGGGGATCTTCATGTCGGGCGCACCTGTGGATTTGTTGTGTCCGGGCAAACGTACACTTGAACGTCCTCTTGAATGTAACTTGCGCCACTTGCGCCGGCGCAAGTGCTCCCTTCCCGTCATGGGCCTTCGCCCAACACCGCTTCCAACTCCTCGATCGTCGGCAATTGACCTCTCAGTTGTTCGGGAAGCGCCTGGCGCAACTGGTGGCTAGCAATGCCAATCGGCTTGCCCATGTCGCGCAACGCGTATTCGGCGACCAGACCGTTGCGGCCGCGGCAGATGATCAGGCCGATGCTGGGCTGGTCTTCGGGGTGGCGCATGATGTCGTCGACGGCCGAGAGGTAGAAGTTGAGCTTGCCGGCGTACTCAGGCTTGAAGTCGGTGGACTTCAGCTCGATGACGACGAAACAGCGCAGCCGCAGGTGGTAGAAGAGCAGGTCGATGTAGAAATCGTCGCCGGCGACCTCCAGGTGCACCTCGCTGCCGACGAACGCGAAGCCGGCGCCGAGTTCCATGAGGAACTCGCGCAGGTGCTGCAGGAGGCCGCGGTGGACGTCGCGTTCGCGGGCGTCTTCGGCCAGGCCGAGGAAGTCGAAGTTGTAGGGGTCCTTCAGGAGCGCTGCGGCGAGTTCGGATTGCGCCGGGGGCAGCGTGCGCTCGAAGTTCGTGGTGCCGCGGCCCTGGCGGCGGTAGAGGTCGCTGTCGATCTGGTAGTCGAGGATGGCTCGGCTCCAGCCGTGCTGGATGGTGGCCTTGGCGTACCATTCGCGTTCGGATGGGTCCCTGAAGCGCTCGAGAAGGCGGATGTTGTGGCCCCAGGGAATTTGTCCGACAAGCTGCCGGACAATTGATTCGTCGGGCCAGGCTTCGGCGAAGCGTCTCATTTGCATAAGGTTAGAACGGCTCAACCCCCGCATGTCGGGAAATTCGCGCCGCAGGTCGTCGGCGAGCTTGCCGACGACACCGGCCCCCCAGCCGGACGTATGCTGCCTGGAGAGAATGACGCGCCCGATCTGCCAATAGAGCAGGATGAGCCCACTGTTGAGAGACACAGCCGCTTGGGTGCGTGCGGTCCGGACCCGCTCCTTGATTTCGGCCAGCAACTCGGCATACCCGGCTGGCGTGGATACATTCATTGGCACGTTCCGGAATCCGGGAGGAGCCTGGGAAACGCTGTGGCCATCGTTGGGGGCAACAATCGAGCCGGTCCGCCAGGACGACGACTTGCCGACGATCGTCCGACCGCGACTTGCGCCGGCGCAAGCGACATATGATCAACTCTTGAAGCCAAAAGCCAATTGTCCAACAGCTTGTTGGACAATTGGGCCGGGGATTCAGCATTCGTCTAACTAACCATTATTCATGATAGTTACGCTGTGGTGAATGGCCGTCAGCTTTGGCCACAGCCGTAGCCAATTTGAACTTCCATGCAATTGCGCCGGCGCAAGTGACGAAACATGAAAGTCGCACAGCCTGTGCGACAATTGCCCCTACCCAGCAACGCGGCTTCCGAGGTGGGGCGCAGGTCGGCGATGGGTATGACATCGGGAATCTTCATCGTGGGGCCGCCTGTCGGGTCAACGTACGTTTGGATGTGCGATTGGACGTCACTTGCGCCACTTGCGCCGGCGCAAGTGCTCAAGTATCAATGAGTTTGATGAAATGTAATTATGCCACAACCTGTGGCAAAATTTCGGTGCGGTCCCTACTCAACCCCCTCCCCAACCCCACTCTCCTCCGCTCTTATCTCCGCAATAAACGCCTCCCCATACCTCTCCAGCTTCGCCTGCCCCACCCCGCTGATGCCGAGCAACGCGGCCTCCGACGTGGGACGCATCTGCGCCATCAGCGCGAGGGTCTTGTCGTGGAAGATGACGTAGGGCGGGACGCCGGCCTCCGAGGCCAGGCGCTTGCGCAAGGTGCGCAGGCGGTCGAACAACGCGGTGGTGGCGGCGTCGGGTTCGAAGTCGGCATCGGGGGCGGCGGACGCGGCAGCGGCCAGGATGTTGGCCGCGCGCTTGGCCTTCTTGCGGCCGGCGGCGCCGGCGCCACTGGCAGCGCGCGGGGTCAGGATATCGCGTCTCAGATTCAACACCTGTTCGCCGCGCAGCACAGGGCCGGCCGCCGAAGTCAGCCGCAACCCGCCATACCCCTCGGGATCCAACGCCAACAGTCCGTGAGCGACCAGCTGGCGAATGATGCTGCGCCAGCCGAAGGCATCGACGTCGGCGCCGATGCCGTAGGTCGACAGGCGGTCGTGGCCCAGGCGCAGCACGCGCTCGGCCGCGCCCCCGCGCAGGACCTCGATGATGTGCTGCGCCCCGAACCGCTGCCCCGTGCGCGCCACGCACGACAACGCCTTCTGCGCGACGACGGTGGCGTCGAAGGTCTCGGGCGGCCAGAGACAGGTGTCGCAGTTGCCGCATGGCGTTGCAAGCGTCTCACCGAAGTGGGCCAACAACCGTTGGCGGCGGCAGGCGGTGACTTCGCAATAGCCGAGCATCGTGTCGAGTTGTTGCGCAGAGCGGCGGCGGTACATCTCGTCGACTTCGACGCCGTCGGAGGACGGAGAGTCGATGAGCTTGCGCAGCATGACGACGTCCTGCAGGCCGTAGCAGAGCCAGGCGTTGGCGGGCAGGCCGTCGCGGCCGGCGCGGCCGGTTTCCTGGTAGTAGCCCTCGACGGACTTGGGGAGGTCGAGGTGGGCGACGAAGCGGACGTCGGGTTTGTCGATGCCCATCCCAAACGCAATCGTCGCGCAGACGATGAGGCCGTCCTCGTTGAGGAAGCGCTCCTGGTGGCGGCGGCGCGTGGCGGCGTCGAGGCCCGCGTGGTAGGGGACGGCGGGGAAGGCGTGTTGCGACAAAAAGGCGGCGGTTTCCTCGGTCTTCTTGCGGGCGAGGCAGTAGACGATGCCGGCGTCGCCCATGTGTTCGTCGCGCAGGAATTTGAGGAGCTGCTTGCGCGGCTCGTCCTTGGGCACGACGCGGTACTGGATGTTGGGGCGGTCGAAGCCGCCGACGAAGACCTGGCCGTCTTGCAAACGGAGGTTCGTAAGGATTTCAGCGCGCGTGCGCTCGTCGGCCGTGGCGGTGCAGGCCAGGCGCGGGATGCCGGGGTAGCGCTCGGCCAGGACCGACAACTGCAGGTACTCGGGGCGGAAGTCGTGTCCCCACTGGGAGACGCAGTGGGCTTCGTCGATGGCGAACAGGGCGATGGTGGCCTTGTCGAGCAGTTCGAGGGTGCGCGGCTGCAGGAGGCGCTCGGGGGCGATGTAGAGCAGGTCGAGCGTATTGTCGAGGAGTTGGGACTCGACGGCGTGGGCTTCGCGCTGGGTGAGCGTCGAGTTGAGGTAGGCGGCCTTCAGGCCAAGTTGATTGACGGCGCCGACCTGGTCCTGCATCAGGGCGATCAGGGGGGAGACGATGATGCCGGTGCCTTCGCGGAGCAGCGCGGGGATTTGGTAGCAGAGGGACTTGCCGCCGCCGGTGGGCATCAGGAGGAGGGCGTCGCCGCCGGAGGTCAGGTGGTCGATGACCGCGGACTGGTGGCCGCGGAAGGTTGGGTAGCCGTAGACCGTATTTAGGATGCTTTGGGCGGTGGTGTTCATGGGGGCAGGCTAGCTAGAACGGCGCCAATGAGCAAGGGCCACGAGAAACTTGAGCATCGATTTCGAGGCACACCGAACGACGTGGTATGGATGTTGCCGGCCTCGATGCTGTGCGGAGCTCCGGCTTCGACTGCATTGTCGGCACACAACCTGAAATGGATGACATGATTCGCTCAGTAGCTTCTGAACTGGTCATTGGCCTGGTCGCACCCGCGGGCGTCGATCTTGATGGCCCCCAGGAGGCCATCAGCCGCCTTTTCAGCGAAGCGGGCTACATCGTCAACCCGATCCGCATGAGCAGGCTGATCGAGAACCTGACGGGGCCTTCTCAAAGCGCAGGCGGAATCGATCATCGCGCGGGATGAATCCGAGGGGCTGGAACTAGGGCAGCGAGTTCGTGACGTGTTTCACCTGGCGGACGCCTTCATTTCCATGGATCGGGACGATCCCGAAGTGCAGATCGAGCGAATCGCAAATGCGCTCCTGGGCGACCCGCACATGACCCCAACCCGGGACGAACATGCGATGTTCCTGGCGTACTCCGCGGCGCTCCTCTCCTGCGCCCGAACCGGGGCGTCGACCAGTGGCGCAACCCTCTATTGCACGACGTTCCCTTGTCACAACTGCGCCAAGCACATCATTGCAGCGGGGATTTCGAGGGTTGTCTACGTGGAGCCATATGCCAAGAGCAAGGCTTATGTGCTGCACTCGGATGCGCTCTGCCTCGAAGCGCAGACGACCGACAATAAGAAAGTCATGTTTGAGCCCTTCATCGGCGTCGGTCCCCGGCACTTCATGGACCTGTTCTCGCTGCAGGGGGGCAATACGGCCCCCAAATCCAGGAAGGACAAACGGACGGGCGTGACAATCCCATTCGACCGTAAACAGGCGAGTTTGCGTGTTTGCCTGCCACCAATTTCATATCTTGAACTCGAGCAGTTGGCTACGTTAGACTTGCCATCAAGCACGGGGGGCGAAAACGATGCTGGGTAGGAAGACCGACACGGTTCAATCCGCGGAATTCTGGGCGCGCTTTGACAGCGTCAAGGGCCAGATTGACCATTGGCCCGCCTGGAAGCGCGAGATGGCGGGAATCAAGGCGCCCATTGAGCCGCGAAACCTGGCAGGGGTGCCCCGGAATACGCACGGCGACGAGAAGTAGCCTGATCGGGAGGAGTGATGCCTCCTTTCCGCCGGGGCTCGGACATTTGATGGCGCCCGCAGGTTCTCGTCTGCGGGCGCTTTCGACTTAGCAGCCCCAGCCTCATTCCGGCTTGCGCTCGTGCTCCGCAGGCATGGCCTCCAAACGCTTCACTTCTTCGATGGCGTGATCGAAGTCGCTGGTCGGCTGTGCGGCCTCGAGCCGGCGGCTCTCGGTTTCGTGCTTCTCGAATTCCACATGGGCGTGATGTTCGGCCAGTTCGTGCGAGATGCTGCCCGCGTGCGTCAGGATGTTGCGCTCGTTGAACTGGAGAAAGGCGTCGAGCCGTTCGACCCACTCGGCCATGTGCATCGGTTTCCTGCGTCGGGCCTGGTCCTCGGCGAAGTCGAGATACATGGTGACGACGCGGTTGAGTTCGCGGATTTCCTCTTCGGACAGGTAGTTCTTGGCCACGCTGACGTCGCTCCGGCGGATCGCGCCCTGAGGCGCGTTCTTCCAGGTGGTCAGGCCCATGTGAGGCCGGCCGGCGTCGGCGCGGCTCTTGATGATTTCCGCGGCGGTCAGGCCATGGCTGGCGAAGTGCAGCTTGTTCTGGACAGTGGCGAAGAACGTCTGGCTGACGGGCAGCGCGGGATCGTAGTCGATGCTGGTGGCGTAGATGTCGGTGATTTTCTGGTAGAACATCCGCTCCGAGGCGCGGATGTCGCGGATACGTTCGAGCAGCTCGTCGAAGTAGTCCGCGCCGATCGTGCGGCCTTCCTTGAGGCGCTCGTCGTCCATTGTGAAGCCCTTGACCAGCAGCTCGGACAGCCGAGCCGTAGCCCACTGGCGGAACGCGGTGCCGCGGGCCGAGCGGACACGGTAGCCGACGGCGAGGATGGCTTCGAGGCTGTAGTGGTCGATGGCGCGGGACACCTCGCGCGAGCCCTCGGTTTGAACTATCCGGAAACTCCGGATAGTTGCTCCGAGGTCCAGTTCGCCCTCGCTGTAGATGTTGACCAGATGCTCGTTTGCAGTCTTGACCGAGACCTGGAACAGCTCGGCGATGAGCCGCTGGGGCATCCAGACCGTGCGGCCTTCGAGGCGTACCTGGAGGCGGGTGGCGCCGTCCTGATAGATCAGGATCTGGCCATCGCCGGGCACGGGCTGGGGAAGGTTCGGTTCATCCGGCATTGGCCCACCTTTCGGGTTCTTCCGCTCGACCGCCATCACCTGTCGATCAGCTCATTCGCAGTTCCGCGGATCCTCGGCGATTCCCTCATTGCGAAGCGCATACTTGATGCTATCGGGGGCTACGCCGAACTTCCTGGCCAGCTGGCGGTAGATCGTGTCCGGACCGGACTTCCAGTCGACACCCTGAGCCGCCGCCTTTCCAATCGTTTCCTCGAAACACCGGGACAGCGCCGGCAAGGGCATCAGGATCTGCGCCGCCATCGTGTTCGCCTGGACCTCGAGATTCCTGTACAGGCGGTCAGGAATCGATCCGATCCACCGTTTCCATTCATCAGGCGTCGCGAAGTCCTGAGCATCATACAATGGTCTGTGCAAAAGGACGTGACCAACTTCGTGGGCGATCGTCCATCGGAAACGTGACGTGTGCCTTTCCGCAACGTCAAGGTCGACGTCGATTTCCGTCAGGTCGCTCGTGATGAATCCGACTGTTCCGATGCGGTCCTGTAGTCCGGGAATGGGTACGATGTTGATGCCGAGCTTGAATTCGACAATGGCCTCGATGGGCACAGGAAGGACACCTGCGCGGTTGTGTTCCGCCAGGAAGGCGTCTGCGAGAGTTCGGCTTTCTTCGGGATGGATGTACGGGATCAGCCTTTCCCAATCCACTATTTGTCGCCTTCCTTGTTGCCGCCTCCCTTGTTGCCGCCTCC
>CAIOLW010000238.1 GCA_903859215.1 uncultured bacterium
CCATCCGGATACAATCGGTATTGGTAGATCACGCCGGGGACCAGGCGGGCGAGGTTCTCGAGCAGGGCGTGACTTTGCGCCGGTTGCTGCTCTGCCTTGGACGGATCGTGCATCTTGACCCTTCCTACCGCGACAAATGGCGAACGCGAGGATACTTCAGTGGGGCCCATTGGCCCCATCGCGCGCCGATTATGACTCGCGCCGACGCGGAGTCAAGCAGTGCCAATAGCTTCACTCGGCAAGGGACCGGCGCGCACCATTGTCGGTTCGCACGTGGGCACCTAGGGGCTTCCAACCATGATTCCCGTTCTGGATGGGCGGGAAAACCCAATGCTGAGTATTCTGGTATGCTATACTTTCCTGCTCGCAATCGCAGGGGAAGCAAGGCGGACGAAGTGGGTGCGCACCACACGCAGAGTCGTCGCAGATTTCTGGAGGAAACATTCCATGGCCATGACATCGCGCTGGCAGCTGTTTCTCGTTGGCCTCTCACTCGTGTGCGCCGTGCCGTCTTCAGCGGTGACTGTGGTTCCCGGGGGGTTCACCGTCACGAGTTTTCCGCTCGATGTGCAGGTGACCGGATTGGTGGCGTCGCCTGGCGGCGCCTATGGGAACTATCTGTATGCCTCGGCGAGCGGCAAGATCCTTCGGGTGGATCCTGTGACGGGCGTCTCCTCGACGTTTGCCACGGGACTCGCGACCGGCTCGGGGTCGCCCACCGGTCTCGCCTTCGATGCGGGCGCCTTCGGTGGCGGTTATCTCTATGTCAGCCAGAACAACGGCTCGGTGGTGCGTGTCTCGCCGGCCGGCGCGGTCACGAACTTCAGCGTCGGCGGAACGCTTGCCAGCTCCAACGACCTCTCATTCGGCCCGGCCGGGGGAGCCTACAGCCACAGGTTGTTCGTCTCGAACGGCGGGGGTGTGCCGGCGAGCATTTCCAGCGTCGATTCCACCGGACTGAACAGCATCTTCTCGGCATCCGCCAACTTCACGGGCATTCCCCTGGGCCTTGGTTTTCCGATTGCGCAGAGCGCCTTCGTGCCGCGTCTGTTCGCAACCCAGTACAACAATGTGCTGCTGACGGTCGACGCCGCCGGAACGACCGCGCCCTTCGCGAACGGATTGGGGACAGCGAGCGATATCGCTTTCAGTTATTGCAGCGCATTCGGCGACTTCATGTACGTGTCGGACCTGACCAGCCAGCGGGTCTTCCGGGTCAGCGAGAACGGGACAACGAGTATCTTCGCCCAGGGATTCGCTTTCGGCACCGACGGCTGGGACGGGGACCTTGCGTTCAGTCCGGACGGAGCCGCGTTGTATGTCGCGAACGACACGGCCATCGTGAAGATCACCGGGGGCGGTTATTTCGACGCGGCCCTCGACCCGCGGGGAACCTACCTGCGGACAAACGCGGACCCGTCGGCCGCGAGTTGCCGGATCATTGACCTGCTGGGCAGTGGCATCGCTGCCGGCGATACGCTTCGCATCATCCGCAACGGCGCGTTTGAATACCACTGCACCCCCGGCTTCCCGCAGGGGAATCCGAGTGACCCGGATGGACTGCGCGCCATCTGCGTGTTCTCCAGTTCGAACGTCCTGTTGTCGTCCGGAAGCGCCGCCAGGGTCCCCGGAGCGATCGATGCCGGGCAGGACTATGTGACCCCGCCGACCTTCGTCGGGAATCTCCCGACGGACATCCCAGAAGACTTTGCCGTGGTCAACAGTGTCGCCGTTGCGGTGCCGACGGGGGCGCAATACCTCTTTGTTGCCGCGAGCGATGAGTTCTACGGAGACAATTGCAGCCCAAGCGGGGATTACGGCGTGACCCTGCTGCGGAACCGGGAATGCATGAATGCGACGTCAGCCGTAGTGGAGAATGGACAGGGATGGTTGCGGGATATCGTCGTGGCCTGGCCCAATCCGTCATCGAGCGGCGCGACGATAGAGCTTCGCGGCGCCGGGTCCCTGAAGGATGTGACCGCCGCGGTCTACGACGTGGCCGGTCGGAAGGTGAGGACGCTCAGGGCCGGAGACATCTCTCAATCGGTCAGTCAAGCCTTCTGGGATGGTGCGGATGAAAGAGGAGTCCGGGTGGCTGCCGGGGTGTACTTCGTGCGGATGGGCGGAGAGCATCGGCAAGGCGTCACCAGGATCATGATTCTGAAGTAGGCCGCCTGCGAACACGTGGGACTTGGAGTCCCGTGTCCGGGGCAACGGCAAAAACCGGCATCGCTGGATGATGGATTGCGTACTTCCCGGCCTGCTATGCTAGCCTTTCAATTAGCAGCATCGGAGCCAACCGGCTCCCTATCCCTGCAGGCGCCCGGCAGACCTGGAACTGAACAGCAACGGAGGCCAGATGATGAGCGGAACAATGTCCAAGGAAGAGAACAGCCGGGCCAGGGTTTCGCACCACATCCTCCCCGCATCCTCGAACCTGTTGGGCCTCTGTTTCATCCTCCTGAGCCTCATGAAGGTGACGAAGGCGAATTTCGCGACGCTGATCGACGAGTGTGTGGCTGTCGCCATCGTCCAGTTCCTGACGGCGAGCATATTCTCCTACATGTCCATCCGCACCAGCACGGAGAATGCGGATCGATTCGAGCGAACCGCCGATGTCATCTTTCTGTCCGGCCTTGCCCTGTTGGCGATTGTCGCACTCGTCATTGTCCTTGAATTCATCTAGGATCGTCAGGCTCATCGCCGACGAGGTGCATCTGGATACGAACCTGCCCGACACGCCGTTGGCGATCACACTCGGCACGCGGACGAAGCCCTCCGGACACGCCGACGCGCCAGTCAGCGTTGTCATCTTCGCCGACTTCGAATGTCCCTACTGCAAGCTCGCGGCGGCCCTTGCCTATCTCGCGGCAGCGAAGCAGGGGAAGGGCCGGCTGATGCACGGCCTTCTCTTTGCCCACGCCGCCGACTTGAGCGACAAGGCGATGGACGTGTGTGCCGCCGCTGCGGGGCTCGTCCGCATCGAGGAGGAGCGCGGCACTCTGGCCCAGGCGAAGTGATGTTGCGGGGAATGGGGGGGGGGCGGGCGTTTGTTGCGGATATCCCCCAAACGCACTATGATTTTGTGCCTCCACCGGTTGCCCTGCCCCCATGGGGTAACGGTTTCGGACTCGTTCCCCGGAGGGAATCATGGGTAAGCTTCGGCGACTGTTCGTCCGTCTGTTCGGGGCTTCCTTTGCGATCGCCCTGGTTCTCGCTCTGATCCTGGTGCCGCTCTTGCCATGTGAATCCGGTGCCGCATCCACGCTCTACATGCTGGGCGGTGGGCTCGGCTCGCTGAGCGGGCTCTGGACCGTCGACATCACCACCGGTGCGGCAACGTATGTTGCCCCGGTTCAGGACGCGGGGGGAGACCTGTACCTCTACGCCGGCGGCCTCGCCTATGACACGCCCACGCACACCCTCTACGCCCTGGGGCAGAGTTACCTGGGCGTCTCCATGCTGTACACGGTCAATCCGACGACCGGGTTTGCCACCGCCGTCGGTCCGTCGGGCGGCATCGCGTACTTTGGAACCTGCGGACTCGCGATCGATCCCGCTTCGCACAAATTCTACGCGGTGGGCGACGGGGTCGGCCTGGGCCAGCATCGG
Source organism: uncultured bacterium (assembly GCA_903859215.1). GTDB lineage: Bacteria > Krumholzibacteriota > Krumholzibacteriia > LZORAL124-64-63 > LZORAL124-64-63 > CAINDZ01. Next base: position 3,613 of record CAIOLW010000238.1, read on the forward strand.
GGCCTCTTCGACGTGAACCCGTTGACCGGAGCGGCGACGCTTATCGGTCCCACCGTCCAGGCCGGCGCGTACATGTACGATCTTGGGCTCGACCCGGTCAGCGGGACGCTCTACGCCAACGGAACGAGCGACTTCCTTGGCACCGGGTCGAAACTGTGCACACTGGACAAGGGGTCCGGCGCGGAGAGCGTGATTGGCGGCCATGGCATCACCCTGGGCCGTCAAATGTTTTACGGCGGGATGGCGTTTCATCCCGACACGCACGTTTGCTACGCCATCGGATCGATCTCCGCCTCCACGGCGGGACTGTACACGGTCAGCACCTCGACGGGCGCTGCGACATTGGTCGGCCCATTCGTCACCAACGGCACCACGGACGGAGCGCTGGCGTTCATTCCCGACGTCACCACGGGCGTCGGACCGCTTCCGCCGGGCGAGCGCGGGCTGGCGGCCAGCCCCAACCCGTTCGTTCGCGAGACCGTCCTTTCGTACTCCCTGGATGCGTCCACGCACGTTCAGGTCGAGGTATTCGACATTGCCGGGCGCCGCGTGGCGACCCTCTTCCAGGGGGCGCAGGACGCGGGAGATCATCATGTGGAGTGGAACGGAAGAGTGCGGGGCGGTGATGCTCCCATCGGCGTCTATTTCGTGCGGGTTGCCGTTGATGGAGGAATGATGAAGTCGATGAAGCTCGTGCGCGTGCGGGACTGATCCGGCCGCGATCGTGCACCTGTCCTGAATGAGCACCTTCTCCGCCAGCAGGCGGAGAAGGTGTTTCTTTGAAATCGCCCTGAGCTTGCCTAAGCAGGACCGTTCGTGTCGCGATAACGATAATCCATCATCACCGTCTCGCGGCCATGCTACAATGACCAGTGCATCGGGGTGTGCTTCGCGAAAGGGATGTGAGATGAACAGACGCGTGTTCTGGCTTGCTATCATTCTCGTCGTTGGTTCATTGGCGGTTGTCTCGACGGGCAACGCGGCTCCGATCGTGGATCCGGCCACCGGCCATGCCTTCGAGCTTGTGCTGACCCCCGACCTGACCTGGCACCAGGCTGTTGAGGCCGCGGCGCAGATGAGCTGGGCCGGCAGGCAGGGTCACCTTGCCTGCATCGCGACCCTTGCCGAGCAGGAGTTCGTCATCGCAGGCCTGGGCGGGGGCCCCCAGGTCAACTACTGCTGGGTGGGCGGCTATCAGGATCGCTCGGCGCCGAACTTCTCGGAACCCCTTGGCGGGTGGAAGTGGATCACAGGGGAGACGTGGCTCGACTCCGGGCCCGAAGCCCCGGGCTTCAGCTTCAACAACACGTACACCGACTATACTTCCGAGGAATACCTGATCACCTGGTGGGGAACCGGCGCACTGAATGACTTCTCTGAAGCCGGCTACGGCGACAGCCGGGGATTCATCGTCGAGTACGAGCACACTCCCGCGCCGGTGTCCGGGCCGGAGTCCGGCGCCGCGCGTGCGCTCCTCGGCTCACCGAGCCCGAACCCGTTCAACCCGCGCACGACGATCGCGTTCGACCTGCCCGAGAGCGGTCCTGTGCGTCTGTGTGTGTTCGATGTGGCCGGCCGCCTGGTCCGCACGCTGGTCGACGAGAGCCTGCCCCGGGGCAGCCATGAGGCCGCCTGGGACGGCCGGGATTCGTCGGGCCGGGAGGCTGCGTCCGGCAGCTACCTGGCGCGGCTTGAGTTTGGCGCGAAGGTCGAGACGGTGAGGATGGGGCTGGTGCGATAAGGCCATATGTCCTCTCACTTTCGCTCGCGAAAGGGGTAGAGTCATCACTTCGGTGAGGCTTCTACCCCTCCGCGAGGGAGAGTCAAGGAGGACCCGATGGTTCGCTC
>CAIOLW010000239.1 GCA_903859215.1 uncultured bacterium
AGCCCCTCGAACTTCTGCACGGACTCGCCGTCCGGCGTGATGATGCGGATCTCGCCGCGGGCGTTGGCACTGCCGGCGAGGTCGGTCGGGCGCTCGCCGAGTTCGGCGGTGAGGGTCTTCTTCTTCCCGTCGCGCTGCACCACGAGCACGGCCTTGTCGCCGGGCGCGAGCGCGCGGACCGACGACGTGAAGCCGGCGGTGTCGGTGACCTTCGCGCCGTTGAGTTCGACGATCACGTCGCCGTCGACCACGCCCGCCTTCGCGGCGGGGCTGTCGTCGGTGACGCTGTTGACGATGACGCCCGTGCCGTCACCCATCTGCAGGGCCTTGGCCATGCTGGGGGTGAGGTCCTGCAGCATGATGCCGAGGAAGCCGTGCCCGGCGGCAACGGCGGTGCCGGTCAGCGCGATGGCGACCAGGCAGGGGACAAGGAGCGCAGCCACACCCAGGGGGCGCTTGGCAGCCGTGAACGCGAACATGGCGTCGTCCTTTCGGAACACTGGTAAGGGGGATTGCCCGCTTGATAACGCAGAAGGGTCGCGCGGGTTCCCGCGTCGGCGCGGCCCCCGGACCGGGCCTGAAACTGATAAAGAACGATCTGTGGCGGTCGATAACACAGGGGCTTGGCGCGGGCTGCGCGGCGCGGGGCCGCAATTGTGCAAGTGGTTGACGGACAAAGCCTTGTGTGGGAAGTGATCATGGCGCAGATCGAATGGAAGGCCGAGTACCAGACGGGCGTGCCCCTCGTCGACGAGCAGCACCAGCACCTCGTCGAGATCATCAACAAGTTCGAGGAAGCCCTCCAGCGGGGCAAGGGCTCGCGGCAGATGAACGAGATCCTCAAGGACCTGGTGGGCTACACGCAGGAGCACTTCGCGGCCGAGGAGCGCCTGATGCTCGAGGCGGAGTACCCGCAGTTCGCCCTGCACCAGAGCCAGCACCGGCAGCTGCTCCAGAAGCTCGAGCGGTACCAGTTCGAGTTCAACGGGATGGGGCGCCGCATCACGGCCGAGATGCACGAGTTCCTCACCTACTGGCTCATCACCCACATCCTGCGGGACGACAAGGCGTTCGGTCCCTGCCTGACGCAGGTGCAGGTCCCGGGCGAGCAGGCCTGACGGCGTTCAGCCGCGCAGGTGCGAGAGCAGGATATTCAACCCGATCAGCACCAGCAGCGCGCCGCCCGCCATCTCCATGCGGTTGCCCCAGCGCGCGTGCAGCACGCCGCCCAGCTTCAGGCCGCCCCATGACATCGCCGCGGTGATGACGCCGATCAGCACGCACGGCAGCCAGATCGGGATGTTGAGCACCGCGAGGCCCAGGCCCACCGCCAGCGCGTCGACGCTCGTCGCCACGCTCAGCGCGATCAGCGACCAGCCCTTCGACGGGTCGCCGCGCGGCTTCTGTTCGTCGTGGTGCGAGGCGCCGGCGATGATCATGCGCACGCCGACGAACGACAGCAGCCCCATCGCCAGCCAGTGGTCGACGTGCACGAAGACGCCGACCAGCCCGCGGCCCAGGAGCCACCCCAGCAGCGGCATCAGCATCTGGAACAGGCCGAAGTGGAAGACCAGGCGGTACCCGGCGCGCCGGCTCGTGAGCCGGCCGGTGGCGGCGGTGCCCAGACAGACCGCCGTGGCGTCCATGGCCAGGCCGCAGGCGATGACGATGTATTGCGCGATGCCCATTCAGGCTCCACGGTTGCGATCGAAGGGCGTGTCCGGGGGCGCGTTGGCGCGGCCGTCCCGGTGTGTTAAGCTCAAGCAAGATGGCACACGAGATGCGTCCGGCGCCAGTCCTGCGCGGTCGCCGAGCCGAGAGGGTTCCCATGTCCTTCCATGTTCCCGCCCGCACCGCGGCCCTGCCGGCCCTGCCGGTGCTTCTGGCCGCGCTCCTGTTCGCCGCCGCGGCGCAGGGGGCCGGCCTGGCGTTCCTGCCTGGCGCGAAACCCGCCGATGTCAGCCCCGCCGGCCCCGACCTGTCGGTCCTGACCTGGGAACTGCCCGGCGGCCTGCTCGTCGCCGACCGCGTGGCGCCCGGCACGGGGAACCGCTTCGGCGCGCCGTTCACGCCGGCGTACCCCGACGGCGAGTGGTTCCTGGTGCAGCCGAAGGGGCATCAGGGCGAGCTGGCGCTGGCGCCCGCGGCCCTGGCCGGCGTCGGGCACGTGCACCTGGCCGTGGACGGCGCCTGGGTGGTCGAGGTGCCGCGCGATCGCCTGGCCGACTTCGAGGCGCTCGACCTCTGCCGCGAGCGCCTGCAGCTGGACGCGCCGCCTCCCGGCTGGGACCACGTGCGCCGGGTCGGGACGATGCCGCGTGCCGGCGACAAGGATGCCGCCGACAAGGATGCTGCCGACAAGGACGCCGCCAACAAGGCGCTCTTCCTCTCGCGCATCAGCCAGGACGCCATCTTCCAGACGATCAAGGAAGTCAGCGGCGCCGCGACGTTCGACTACGGCGGCACGCCGCGCACGGTCACCACGCGGTACGCGAGCACGGCCGGCAAGACGCTGGTGGCCGACTACCTGGCCTCGGTACTGACTTCCTGGGGCTACACGGTCACCTTCGATCCGTTCATGGTCAGCACCATCAGCTGCCGCAACGTCATCGCGACAAAGACCGGCACGGTGTCGCCGTCGGAGTATTTCGTCGTGGTGGGACACTACGATTCCACCTCGCAGAGCCCGGCGACGACCGCGCCCGGGGCCGAGGACAACGGCTCGGGCACCGCGCTGGTGATGGAGATGGCGCGCATCGCGGCCACGGCCGACTTCGACCGCTCGGTGCAGTTCGTGCTGGTTGATGCGGAGGAGCGCGGCATGCTGGGCAGCCAGCACTTCGTCAACGACGCCGTCGCCGCGGGCCGCACGATCTCCGGCGCGCTGGTCTACGACATGGCCGCCTTCTGGTCGACCACGTACGGCATGCACATCGAGGGGCAGACGGCGTGGGAGCCGCTGATGGCGACGATGGCGGCGAACGTCACGGCATACACCGACATCAGCTACGTGAAGGACTATTACAGCTGGGGCAGCGACCACGTGCCGTTCCAGCAGGCGGGCATCCCCGCGTTCCTGGCCATCGACTACGACTACGACCTCTACGCGCCGTACCACCGCACCACCGACACCTGGAGCGCGATCGCCGCGACGGCGCCGCTCGCCACGCAGATCTGCCGCGCGGGCGCCGCGACGCTGGCCGATGCGGCCGGCCTGCACCCTCTGTACGTCGTCGGCGTGCCCGACCTGCCGACGCGCGCGCTGCCGGAACTGGGCATCGCGCCCAACCCGTTCAACCCGCGCGTGACGGTGGCCTTCACGCTGCCTTCGGCGACCAGCGGCACGATGTCGGTGTTCGACGCCGCGGGCCGCTGCGTGCGCACGCTGCTGTCGGGGCCGCTGCCGGCCGGCGCGCAGTCGTTCACCTGGGATGGGCTGGACGGGAACGGCCGCGCCGCCGCCAGCGGTGTCTACACGTGTCGCCTCGACCTGCCGGATGGCGCCGTGACGGCGCCCATGACGCTGGTGCGCTAGATGGACACCGTGCTGCTCTTCGGCGCCGGCGCCGGCCAGTTGCCCTACCTGCGTGACTTCCGCGCCCGCGGCCTGCGCGTGTGCGCGGTCGACCGCAACGCGGATGCGCCCGGGGCGGGCGAGGCCGACGACCTGCTGCCGGTCAGCACGCACGATGATGCCGCCATCCTCGAACTGCTGCGCGCGCGAGGCCTGGACCGCCGGCTGGTCGCCGTGGCCTGCCCCGCCACGGGCTGGGCGGGCGTCGCGGCCGCGCGCGTCGCCGCAAACCTGGGCCTGCGCTTTGCGGGCGAGGACGCCGTGCTCGACGTTCTGGACAAGCACCGCCTGTGGCGCCGCCTGCGCGAAGCCGGGCTGACGCGCCGGGACTGCCGCGTGTTCGCCGCGGGGGATGACGTCGAGGCGCCGCTGCCCGCGGTGGTCAAGCCGTGCCGCCTGGGCGGCACCAGTCGCGGCGTGTCGCACTGCGCGGACGCCCCGCAGTTGCGCGAAGCGGTCGTGCGCGCCGCCGCCATGTCGCTGGACGGCCTCGCGCTGGCCGAGTCGTTCCTGCCGGGGCCCGAGGTCAAGCTGGCCGGGATGCTGCAGGGCGGGCGCGCGCGGGTGGCGGTCGTGGCCGCGCGCTCGTTCGGGCCCGGGCCGCTGGGCGTGCCGATCGGGCTGGCGATCGGGCCGGCCGCCGATGCGGCCGCCGATCCGCTGCCGCTGCTGGTCGACGCCTTCGAACGTTTTTGCCGCGCCGCCGGGCTGGCGGACGTGGTCTTCAACACGGACTTCATCCTGGCGCCGGCGGGACCCGAGCTGATCGACGTCGACATCGCCCTGGGCTCATTCCGCGGGTTGATGGCCGATGCCTGCGGCGTGGACATCGCCGCGCTGCACACGCGGCTGTGCCTGGGCGAGCCGCTCGATGGCGACGTCGCCTGCGTGCGTGGCGCGGCCGTCACCTACCTGTGGTGCGCGGGCAGCGACGGCCGGCGCGACGAACTGCTGGCGGCGGCCGGCGCGGCCGTGAATGACGGGCGGTTCGTCCCCGACCCGGCGCTGATGGCGGGCGCCACCGCCGGGGGCCCCCGCCGCGTGGGCGCGCTCCACAGCGCGGGGGCCACGCGCGAGGCCGCGGCCGGGGAAGGTCGCGAGTGGCTCAGGCGCGTCCAATCGGGCCTCGTGGCGGCGGGCAGTCCTGCGCGCGTCGTGCTGCCGGAGTAATTCGCTGTGGATTCCCGGGCTGCGGCATGATTTGCTGCACGGGAGAAACGGAAAGGAGTCCGGGATGAAAGACAGGATCAAGGACCGCTGGGAAGACTTCCACTCGGGCAAGGGCGCCGCGAACATGGCGCTCGAGTGGCCCGACGACTACGTGGTGCGCTTCGCCAAGCGCTGGTTGGGCGACGCTTCCATCCGCACCGTGCTGGACATGAACTGCGGCGCCGGCCGCCACACGGCGCTGCTGGCCGAGCTCGGCTTCGACGCCACCGGCTACGACATCTCCGACGCGGCTTTGGAACTGGCCGCGGGCCTGGCGAACAAGCGCGGCGTCACCGCGACCTTCAAACAGGGCCCGTCGCAGGACCTGCCGTTCGCCGACGGCGCCTTCGACGCACTGGTGGCCTGGCGCTCGCTGCACGTCTTCGCGCGCGAGGAACTGCCCGCCATCATCGCGGGCATGTGCCGCGTGGTGCGGCCCGGCGGCCGACTGCTGGTCAGCACGCGCTCGGACCGCAACATCTATGACGAGGCGCGCCTGGGCACGGTCGTGCACCGGCCGACCGACCTGACCCTCGAGCAGGTGCAGGAGCTGTTCGCCGGCGTGAACATCGAACAGGTGGAGTTGAGCGAGTTCACCTCCCAGAATCGGCAACTGCGTGACTCGTACTGGGTGGTTTCGGCGGTGCGGTGAGGCGCCCCCGGGCGCGCGCGGGGCGGCGCACTTTGAGGTCGCCGCAAAAGTCAAAAAAGAGTATCATTATCGAACAGTAAACACGGCGGATCCGCCGGCGCAGCGGGAGACCCCGGAACTCGTGACCAGGGGCCGCGTTGCCCTGCTTTGCGATCCGGGTTACCATCCCGGTTCGGCCTGTTCGCCGGCCCGCTTCACCCCTGTGTCCCCAAGGAATCCCGGTTCCGATGCTGCCCGCGCCCACCATCGCTGCGCTGAACGTCGCCCCGGCCTACATCGGCCCCGGGGCCGGCTTCGCGCTGGGCGGCTCGTTCCTGTTCGCGCTCGCGGGCATCGCGCTGGCGGTATTGGCGGTGCTGCTGTGGCCGGCGCGTGTCTTGATCCGCGCGCTCAGCGGCAAGGGTCGGCGCAAGGGGGCGAAGGCGCGGCGCGTGATCGTGCTCGGGCTCGACGGCCTGGACCCGGGGCTGGCGCGGCGCTGGATGGACGAGGGGCAGCTGCCCAACCTGGACCAGCTGCGGCGCGACGGCACGTACCGACCGCTGGGCACGACCTGGCCGGCGATGTCGCCGGTGGGCTGGTCGACGTTCGCGACGGGCGTCGACGCCTCGGGCCACAACATCTTCGACTTCCTGACGCGCGACAAGTTCACGCACCTGCCCGCGCTGTCGTCGACGCGGCTGCGCAATGCGCCCGCGCGCAAGCTGGGGCCGATCACGCTGCCGTCGAGCGCCCACCCGTTCGAGTCGCTCAAGCGCAGCAAGCCGTTCTGGACGACGTGCGCCGAGGCGGGCGTCGCCACCAGCATCCTGCGCGTGCCGATCACGTTCCCGCCCGACCGTTTCGGCGGCAAGCTGCTGTCGGCGATGTGCGTGCCCGACCTGCGCGGCACGCAGGGGACGTTCACCGAGTTCAGCGAGCCGCTCGCGGCCGGCGCG
>CAIOLW010000240.1 GCA_903859215.1 uncultured bacterium
CCCGGCAAGCTACTGTAAGTCTTTACCTTAGGAAACAGGACGGGAAGACGCGCCGCGCCGGGGAAGCGCCGGGTCGTGCGGGCAACGGGCTTTCTGCTTTGGAGGGGGCGATTGGCGGGGCTGGTTCGGGGGCAATCTGCCCGCGGTGGCGACGGCCAAAGAACGACGACCCCGTTGCGCCTGTCCCACTCGACGGTCAGGCGCACGGTGAGAGGCGGCACGAGCGGCACGCCGGCGATAGCGCGGTCGACGCTGCTGCCGTCAAAAGTCTTCAGCGAGATGGTCGGCGACGCCGGGCCGGCGCGGCCAGGCCCATCACCTGTTTCTCTGGGGGAGACAACAGTGAGGCGATGCCGCGTTGCAAGAGATTGCCATTGCGGCTGCCGTAGGCTGGCAGCCAACCGGCGACCGGAACATGTGGCACACCCACGGAATTTCATCCGAATTCAAGGTAAGACAGGATCGACATGAAGCTCGCACTCACATCACTTGTTTTGGCGTTGTGCTTGATCATGGTCGGTTGTGGATGCGATGGTGAGAGTCCATCTGTGGTTCTGGTGAATCATGGGACGGCCAAGGCGGATATCCAGATCAAGACAAGTGGCGGCAATACTGAAAACGTCAACAACGTAATGCCCGAGACCTCATCTGAAACACGGCGATTCTTTGCTGGCGTCATCGAATTCACGGTCAACATCCAAGGCGTTGACGCGCCTGTTGTCTATGCCCTGACCGCCGACGACTGTTACGAGTATGTTGTGACGATCAACGCAGACAACACCGTGAGCAGTCGGGGCACTGCCGTGGATTAGGCGGCCGGTCGCCAATCAAGAACAAAATGACAACCGGTCCTTCGGCGCCTACTTCACCAACGTCGCCTTCACCAGCCGCGTCGCCTGGCCCGCCTGCCCCCGCACGAAGTAGACCCCCGCGCCCACCTCGCGGCCGCCCTTGTCGCGCCCCTGCCAGGAAACGTCGCCGGCCCCCGCGGGCCGGTCCTCGTCCAGCAGCACGGCCAGCTCGCGCCCACGCACGTCGTAGACCGCGATGCGCACGCGGCCGGGCTCAGCCAGCACGAAGCGCACGCTCGTGGAAGGGTTGAAGGGGTTCGGCCGGTTCTGCTCGAGCAGCAGTCCCGTGCGCGGCGGCGTCGGCACCACCGGCGTGGCCAGCGGCGTCAGCACGAAGGCCTTCACCACCTGGCTGTCGAGGCCCAGGTTGGCGATGTGCCCGCCGGCGTCGACGGTGAACGTGCGCACGTCGTTCGGGTCGATCAGGTCGGTGCCGCGGTAGCTGCCGGGCGCCAGCACGCCGGCCGGCGCCGTCAGCGAGACGGCGCCCTGCGCCATGGTCGAGGTGTTGACCAGGCACAGCACCACCTGCGGCGCGGCCTCGGTCGTGTCGCGGCGCACGAACGCCAGCACCGGCGCGCTGGAAGCCGTCAGCGTCGCGCACGTGCCCCTGCGCAGCGCGGGCGAAGCCGTGCGCGCGGCCACCAGGCGGCGGTACCAGCTGAGCAGCGAGCCGGAGTCGGCGGACTCGAGCGCCACGTTGTTGGTCGTCCAGTTGCCGCCGAGCGATTCCCACGGCGTGGCGGTGGTGAAGCCGGAGTTGGCGGCCGTCGACCACTGCATCGGCGCGCGGCGCACCGGGTCGCTGGTGGTGCCGGTCATGCCGAGTTCCTCGCCGTAGTACAGGAACGGCACGCCCGGCAGCGTCAGGCACAGCCCCGCGGCCACGCGCGCGCGCCCGGCGTCCTGCCCCACCTGGCTGAACACGCGGTCCTGGTCGTGGTTGGACAGGAACGTGCCCCACTGCGGGTAGCGGTACGTGCCGCAGACCTCGCCCAGCTTGGTGCCCAGCCAGCCCGCGTCGCCGCCGTTGGCCGCGCCGACGATGGCCCCGGACAGGTCGAACTCGAAGCACAGGTCCAGCCGCCCGCTCGCCGAGTAGGGCGCCACCGCGGCGGTGGTCGTCCACGCCTCGCCGACGGTCATCGCCTCGGGCGCGACCGACTCGACGCGCGTGTTGAAGTCCTGCCAGAACTGCAGCGTGCCGGGCGTGTTCATGAGCGCGCCCGGGTCCTCGTCGATGTACAGCACCGCGTCCAGCCGGAACCCGTCCACGCCGACAGTGTCCAGCCAGTAATCGGCGATGGAAAACATCTCGTTCTTCACCGCGGGCGTATCGTAGTTGAGGTCGGGCATGCCGCTGCCGAACAGACCGTAGAAGTAGGCGCTGTTCGAGCGCCACCACACCGACTGCCCCCACGGCCCCGTGCCGCCGGGGTTGGTGGCCGACCAGCGGAACCAGTCGCGCCAGCCCGCCGCGTTCGCGCGCGAGGAGACGAACCACGGGTTCTGGTTCGAGCAGTGGTTCATCACGAAGTCCATGATGACGCGGATGCCGCGCGCGTGCGCCGCGGCCAGGAACGCCTGGAAGTCGGCCAGCGTGCCGTAGTCGGGCTCGATGGCGCGGTAGTCCGTGACGTCGTAGCCGTGGTAGCTGGGCGAGGCGTTGACCGGCATCAGCCAGATGGCGGTCACGCCCAGGTCGTCGTGCGTGGCCGGGTTGCCGTCGTTCAGGTAGTCCAGTTTCTCGGTCAACCCCTTGAGGTCGCCGATGCCGTCGCCGTTGCCGTCCTTGAAGCTGCGGACGAACACCTCGTAGAACACCGCGTCGTTCCACCAGTGCAGCTCGGGCACCTGGTGCCCGTCGGCGCCGCCCCCGCCGAGCTCGCGCACGTTGTACCACACGTCGATGAGGTTGGCCCCGTCGGCGACCGTGTAGTTGCGGTTGTTGCCGACGCCGGGGAACTCCTCGGTGCCGTCCCACAGCCCGTTCAGCCGGAACTTGTACTCGATGAACTGCCCGGCAGTGAACCCGGCGATGGTTACCGCGTACACGGTGTCGCCTTCCGCGTCGGCCAACTGCGTCAGGGGCGAGCCCCAGCCGTTGAAGCTGCCGGCCACATCCACGAAGTCGGTCGCGGGGTGGAACACGCCGGAAGTGACCTGGTCGCGCATGTGGACCTGGAAGGTGACATCCAGGGCGCGGGCGGGGCGGGCCGGCGCGCAGAGGGCGAGCAGGACCAGGGCGGCGGCGGCGATAGGGCCGGCCGTCAGGTGTCGGGCGTTGTGGGGCAAGGTGATGCGGCTCCCGGGTTGCAGGGCGGCGAAAGGGTAGGCGTCTCTTGCAGGCCATATTATAGCACAGCCGGGCGGCCCGGTGCTGACCCGGGCGCCGATGCTCATTTTCCCGCGTTCAGGGCCTGCCACTCCTCGTTGCGCGCCGTGGAGGCGCCGAAGAGCTCCGCACGGTTCCCATCGAAATACACGCACATGGCCAGGTTGCCGTCGTCGTTGAAGGCAACCGTGACCTCGCGCCCGCCGTCCAGCGGGGCGCCGATGATGCCGGTTTCCTGGTCCTCGACGAATTGGTCGCCGCCGTCACCGACCGCACGCGCGGCCAGGTGATGGGCGACCAGGGCGAGGTCTGGCTTTCCCTGGGCAAGCCGGACCTTGCAGAGGCGTACCTGAAGAAGAGCTACGACGCGCACCTCGCCGCCGGCGGCCCGGCCGGCGCCGACACGCAGCGGGCGGTCCGGATGCTGGTCAAAGCGTGCGAGGCAGAGGGCAAGAAGCAAGAAGCGGCAGCGTGGCGCGGAAGGCTGGGGTAGGCGGCGGTTGGCAGCAGGCTGCCTGGAGAGCCCTCCGGGCAGCACCTGACCGGTCGCGGCAAAGCGTGCCCCACCCCCTTCACGCCGCGCGCCTCAACATCTACTCATAGCCGCGGCACTGCCGGCAGATCTTGTGGATTCCCTGCGATCCTCCCGCGCGGGCGAACCCGCGCCTGAGAGCCTGATAGCTGCGGGATTTCCAGATATCGGCGCTGTTGCCCTGAATGGCGTTGCCGAGATGGAAGTCATGATAGGTGCAACAGGGAAATACCTCCCCGTCCCAGCGAATGATCATCGCATGCCACAGCCAGTAGCAGGCGGTGTTTTTGTCGCGCAGGCCGGCGTTGTAGGCCGCCTTCGCCGCCGTGAAATCGCCACCCCGGCCATCCTGGACGAAGCTGTAGTCATCGAATCCGAGTTCCCGATGCATTCGCACCACATAGTCCCGCTCGTGCCGGTTGTGGTCGAACACGACGAATTTCCAGGTAAGCCGCGGCCGTTTCATTCCGAGAGCCTGCTTTGCCGCCGTGATTGCCTTGACGTTGGCCAGCACCAATTCGTAGTCGCCCCCCACGCGGTATCGCGCGTAGGACTCCTGCGAGGCTCCATCCAGCGACACCATCAGCGAATCCACGCCCGAGCGGACGAGCTTTTCGATAGCCGCCTCGTTCAGCTTGAGGGAGAGATTCGTCGGAAAGCTGATGGCAATGCGATTCAAATGCCCGTACGCGATGATTTCCGCAAGTTGGCGATTCAGCAGCGGCTCTCCGTAGTTGCTGAGGCTGATGCCGAGAAGGACGTGCTTGAGCGGGTCCACGATGCGTTTGAATTCGTCCAACGTCATCTGCATGGCCTGTCCGGATCGCGCCCCGGCAAGGTATTTCGGCTGCATACAACCGGGACAGCTTAGTTGGCATAACGGCGTCGGCTCGACCTTGATGTAGGGCGGCAGGCTGCGCGGCTCCGGAGACTTGAGCCTGTATTCCAGCAGATTCAGTGAAAGGTTCGCCACCTTGCGGATTGACAGGTACGGCAGAAAGTTGACGAGATGACGGGCCAGGTACTCGCGCCGCCTGATGAGCTTCACTGCTTTCATTGATACGGAAGCTCCTATCCGTTGTTTGAACGAGCACTGGCATACACATATCGAAACCACAGCAGGAAATCCCGAACAACTGCTGGATCGGAAACTGCCAACAACCGCCCATTCTCTCCCAAGCGCCTGAGAATGGTGTCACGGCAGTTTGTCAATTGTGGCATGCACCGCCTGCACTCGTCAATCGCGCTGTGTGGCAGATGGGACACCGGCAATCACTTTTCCCGGCGCAAGCGCCTTGAAGCGTGGCGCGGGCCGGCCCAATCCGTGGACTGCTCGCCGGCCGGCTGCTCGGCATCCATCAGCGTGGCGACCAGGGGGCGCCGTCGTCGCCAGCGGAAACCGGCACGGCAGGAGCAAGGAGAAGCACCAGCGCGACAGAGGCGATCGCAGTGAATCGGAGGATCGTCGCAACAAACGCCATGTCCGCCACCCCTGGACCGCCCGGCACGCCTGGATTATCCCACTGCGGCCACGCGCCATTCAGTTCCGCCACACTTATCGACTCGCCGCACTTCGGGCATCTGAGGGGGAGGCATTCGTAGATGCGGGGCAGGTCCGGTTCGTGAGCAGACCCCTACAATGTCTGTTCAATCGAGTTCGCCGTGACGGCCATCACGGCACGCGCCCAGGGGAACCTGGCCCTGGTGGCGTCAAAATCAGAACCGGTTGCTTCAATGCTCGCGGTGCCTTTGATCAGAAAACCAGTACCGGGGCCCATCTTCCCAGCGACCTCACGGCTTCCCAGAGTGATCAACACCTGATTGTCATGGGCGATGTTCGCTTCCGTACGACGCATGTAGCCGACAGGAATCAGGATCCGTTCAACAGCGGAGAGTTGCAGGTAACTGTTCCAGGTATTGACCATATGAGGCCCATCCTGTCCCAG
>CAIOLW010000241.1 GCA_903859215.1 uncultured bacterium
CCCCGCCGGCCGCGGCCGCCGCGGGCCCGGCCAGCAGCCAGGCGGCCCCGGCGCGCGCCGTGTCCCCCGAGTCGATGGCGGCGCCCACGCAGGCCGGGCAGCCGCGCCCGCACGGGCAACCGGCCAGGTGGCGGCGTGCTGCATCGCAGATCTCGTCGAACTGCTCGTAGATCCTCCGCGCAAAGCCGACGCCGCCCGGGACGCTGTCGTACACGTAGAGCGTGGGCTTGTCGGTGAATGGCGACCGGATCATCGCCGTCGCGTGCAGGTCGGCGCTGTCGGCCATCACGAAGACAGGCGCCACGCAGCCGAGCAAGTGCGCCAGTCCCTTCAGCGCGTCACCGAGGTCCAGCCCGGCCGCGGCCATCTCTCCCGCGGCGGATTCGGGGACCTCCCACCAGAAGCTGGTCGTGTGCATCTCCATCTCCGGCAGGTGCACGCGCCCGGCGCCCACGTTCTCGTGCGTGCCCAGCTTGATCTTCTTGTAGACCGTCACCTTCGACACGAGCCCGATCTCGCCCACCGCCAACTGGCCGGCCCCGTGCGGCTTCTGCTCGTCCTCGGTCAGCGTCTTCAGTTCGCTCTTGCGCTGCGCATCGGTGTAGTAGTCCACCTGGACCGGCTGCACGTGCGCCTCGCGGCGGTCCCAGTCCAGCCGATCGACGTGGTACTGCTGCGCGCCGTGGATGTAGATCGCGTCGTCGTGCAGCATTTCCTGCGCGCTGAACAGGTCCATCTCGCCGATGACCAGGCCGCCCGGCCGCGCGTCGTCGATGATGACGACGTTGTCGGGCGCCGCGCTGCGCAGGCTGACGTCCTCGGCCGGGTAGGTGTCCGCCATCCAGTGGAAGCGGCCCTCGGCGCGGTGCAGGACGCGCATCGAGCACAGGTAGTCGAGGATCTCGGTCACCCGGTGGCCGCCGTACTCCTCGTCCTCGGCGAACGGCAGCTCGAACGCGGCGCACTTGAGGTGGCTCATCTGCACGACGAGGTTGTCCGGGTCGAGCGTGGCGTACTCGGGGCTGCGACCGAAGAAGAAGTCGGGATTGGTGACGATGTACTGGTCGGCCGGGCTGCTCGAGGCGACCAGCACCACCGCGCTCACGTTCTGCCGACGGCCGGCGCGCCCCGCCTGCTGCCACGTCGCCGCCACGGTGCCGGCGTAACCCGCCATGATGCAGACGTCGAGCCGGCCGATGTCGATGCCCAGTTCCAGCGCGTTGGTCGAGACCACGGCCTTGACGCTGCCGTCGCGCAGCCCCTGCTCGATGGCGCGGCGTTCGCCGGGCAGGTAGCCGCCGCGGTAGCCCCTGACCTCGCCCGAGCGGATGCCGACCTTGCGGCCGGCCTTCTCCAGGTAGGTCAGCAGCAGTTCGACCCGCATGCGACTGCGCGCGAAGACGATCATCTGCGCGCCACTGCCCAGGAACCGTTCGGCTATCGCGCGCGTCGTCTTGATGGTCGAGGCGCGGATGCCGAGCTCGCGGTTGATGACCGGCGGGTTGTAGAAGATGAAGTGCTTGAGCCCGCGCGGCGCACCGTTCTCGCTGACCTCGGCCATCGGCAGGCCGGTCAGGCGCTCTGCCAACTCCAGCGGGTTGGCGATCGTCGCCGAGCAGCAGATGAACTGCGGGTTCGCGCCGTAGAACGCCGCCACGCGGCGCAGGCGACGCAGCACGTTCGCCACATGGCTGCCGAAGACGCCCCGGTACTGGTGCACCTCGTCGACGACGACGTAGCGCAGGTTCTCGAACAGCTTCACCCACAGCGTGTGGTGCGGCAGGATCCCCTGGTGCAGCATGTCCGGGTTCGTGACCACGATGTGGCCCGAACTGCGGATGGCCCGGCGCGCCGTCTCAGGCGTGTCGCCGTCGAACGTGAAGGTCTTGATGTCGACGCCCAGCTCGGTGACCAGGCCGTGCACCTCGTGCATCTGGTCCTGCGCCAGGGCCTTCGTCGGGAACAGGTAGAGCGCGCGGGCCTGCGGGTCGCGCAGGATGGCGTCCAGGACGGGCAGGTTGTAACACAGGGTCTTGCCCGACGCGGTCGGCGTCGGCACGACGAACGAGCGGCCGGCCAGGGCCAGTTCAACCGCCGCGGCCTGGTGGCTGTAGAGCTCGGCGACGCCGCGCCTGCCGAGGGCCTCGCGCAGACGCGGGTCGAGCGCGCCGGGAAAATCCGCCGTCCGGGCCGGCTGCGGCGGGAGCACCTCCCAGCGGGTCACGTGGCGCAGGAATTTCTCGTCGGCCTTCAGTTGTTCGAGCAGTTGCGCGAGGTTCAAGCCGACCTCCGTGCCGTCAGGGCTGCGCCGGCCCCTGGGGCTTGGTGTTGTCCTTCTTCTCGTCCTGGCGCTTGATGTCCTCGACCTCGCGACGCACTTCGCGCCCGGCGTCGTTCGTCGCTTCCTTGAACCGGCGGATCGACTTGCCCAGCGCATCGGCGACTTCCGGCAGCCGTTTCGGCCCGAAGAAGAGCAGGACGATCGCGAGGATCATCAGCATCTCGGGCCAGCCGATGTTAATGAAGGCAGGCACAGGAATCATCACGGCCTCCCGCGGCTCAGCGGTACCACCTCAGGATCTGCGAGGCGACGAAGACGCCGATCACACTCATGAGGTTGAAATGGATCTGGAACCCGAAGGTCAGGTCGAGGATCACCAGGTTCCAGTGGTTGACTTCGGGACCGAAGGCGACATAGCGCACGAAAAGCTGCTCGGCGACGCTGCCCTTGCTCAGGAACAGGCCGAGGACCTCGCTGATGATCGACCCGATCAGCACGCCCAGCAAGAGGGTCAGGATGACCGTTCCCAACGGTTTGCGCATCGTCTTCCGTCTCTCCCTTCGCCCGGTGCCCCGATCGGCCCCGGACAGATAGCGCGCGCAAGATAGCACCCTGCGGCTGGGAACGGAACCCGCAGTTACAGGCAGGTCCGGCCGGCAGGTGCCGGATCAGGCCCCTGGCCCCGCCGCGACCAGCCGGTCGACGACCGGTTTGAGGCGTTCCCAGACCTGGTCGAGCGTCTGCGGCATGACCCGCGTTTCCCCGACCGTGCTCATGAAGTTCGTGTCCCCGTTCCAGCGCGGCAGCATGTGGACATGCAGGTGCCCCGGGATGCCGGCGCCCGCGCTGGCGCCGCCATTGTATCCACAGTTGACGCCATCAGGCCGGAAGGCCTCCTCCAGCGCGTCTTCCATCACCTTCAGCAGGCGCGCCATGTCGGCCAGTTCGGCCGGCGTGCACTCGCACAGGCGCGCGGCGTGGCGGTTCAGCACCAGGAGCAGGTGGCCGCTGTTGTACGGGTACAGGTTCAGGATCAGGAACCAGGCCGCGTCGCGATGAAGCACGTAATGGGCGCGCTCGTCGCACACCAGGCGGTTGCAGAACACGCAGCCGTCCTCTTTGCGTTCGCCGCTCACGTAGTCGTACCTCCAGGGCGTGCACAGCCGGTCCATGTCAGCGTCCCCGCGCGGCCAGCAGGCGTTCGGCCGCGGCCAGTTCGTCGACCGTGTTGATCCCGATGACCTCGTCCGGGTCGTCCGTCTGGACCGCAGCGACCTGGCGGCCGGCGCCGACCAGGAAGGCCACGGTGTCGGTCAGGTAGTATTCGCCCTGGTCGTTGTCCGTCCGCAGGCTCGCCAGCGCCTCGACCAGGTCGTCCGTGCGAAAGCAGAACACGCCCGAATTGTACTCGCCGATCGCCTTCTCGGCGGGCGTGGCATCGCGCGCCTCGACGATCTTCAGCACCCGGCCCTGCGCATCCTTGACGATGCGGCCGTACGCGCCGGCGTCGTCGACCACGCAGGTCAGCACCGTCGCCGCGGCTCCCGACGCCAGCGTGCCGTCGATGAGGCGCTCGAGCGTGGACGCTCGCAAGAGCGGCACGTCGCCCGCCAGGACCACGCACCAGCCGCCGGGCCGCACGTCCGGCATGCCCATCTGCACGGCGTGGCCGGTGCCCAACTGCGGCTGCTGGAGCGCGAAACTCAGGCCGGGCCGCGCGCACGTCGTGCGCACGAGTTCCGCCTCGTGCCCGACGACGACCACGGTGTGGTCGATGCCTGCCGCCTCGGCCGTGTCCAGCACATGGTCGAGCAGCGGACGCCCGGCCAACCGGTGAAGCACCTTCGGCAGGTCGCTCTTCATCCGCGTGCCCTTGCCGGCGGCCAGCACCACCGCGTCGATCGGCCCCGGGCGTGCCCTGCCGCGTCCCTCTTCCATGTTTGCCCTCCGTCAACCCGCCGTGGCGGGCCACCCCGCCAGGAGGTGTGTCTCAGCCACGCCCTGTGCGTCCACGCGCAGGGCCACGTTGTCGATCAGCCGTGCCGGGCCCACGCGGGCGGCGACGGCAAGCAGGATCCCCCCGCCAAGCGGGGTTGCACAGGGAGACATTTCCGGCAGCGCCCGCGCCACCGCATAGTCGATCACATCCGCGCCGGACAGCGCCTCGCGCATCAAGCGCTCGACGCTGGCTGCATCGCGCTCGCCGTGCTCGAGAGCCGCGCGACCCGCGGCCAGGGCGCCGCTCAGGCACAGCGCCCGCGCGCGATCCGCCGGGCCCAGATAGCGGTTGCGGGAGGACATCGCCAGGCCGTCCGCCTCGCGCACCGTGACCGCATCCACCAGCGTCACCGCCAGGCGCAGGTCCCGGACCATCTGGTCGATGACCAGGCACTGCTGCGCGTCCTTACGGCCGAAGACCGCGATGTCAGGCCGGACCATGCCGAACAGCTTGGCGACGACCGTCAGCACGCCATCGAAATGGCCGGGCCTGATGGCGCCGCACAGGCCTTCCGCGCGTCGACCCGCGCGGACGCTGACCTCGCCCGGTGCCCCGTACATGTCGGCCACGGTCGGCGCGAACACGGCCGCCACGGGCTCGCCGGCCAGCAGCGCGAGGTCCGACTCCAGGTCGCGCGGGTAGGCCTCGAAATCCTCGCCGGGACCGAACTGGGTCGGGTTCACGAAGATCGACACCACGACCGGCCCGTGCGCAGCGCCCTGCCGCACAAGGTTGAGGTGGCCTTCGTGCAGGGCTCCCATCGTGGGCACCAGGACCAGGGGCCCGGGGCGCCGCAGCCCTTCGAGCCCTCCCAGTTCCGCAGAACCCCTGACGACGATCACGCCGAAGGCTCCCCGCCCGCGGCCGCGCCGCCGGGATCAGCGGGCCCCGCGGCCCCGCCCTGGGTTTCCTCGCCGGGGCCCGCGGTGGCACCGCCGCCATAGCTGTACTCGGCCGTCGGGAAGCGACGCTCGCGCACGTCGGCCGCAAACGAGGCGACGGCCTCGATCCCCTGCCGGCCCAGTTCCGCATAGCGCTTCACGAAGCGCGGCGGCTGCCCGGGCAGCAGGCCCAGCAGGTCATGGAACACCAGCACCTGGCCGTCACAGCCGGCGCCGGCGCCGATGCCGATCGTGGGGATCGCGACGGACGCGGTCACGCGGGCGGCCACGGCCGCAGGGACGCACTCCAGGACGAAACCGAAACAGCCCGCCTGCGCCAGGAACGCCGCATCCTCGAGGAGCACGGCTTCGGCCTCGGCGCCGCGCCCCTGCACACGGTAGCCGCCGAACCGGTTGACCGACTGCGGTGTCAACCCCAGGTGGCCCATCACGGGAATCTCGGCGTCCAGCAGCGCCGCGATGACGTCGGCGCGCCGCCGCCCACCCTCCAGTTTCACCGCGTGCACGCCGGCCTCCTGGACCAGGCGCAGGCCCGCGCGCACCGTTTCGGCGGGCGAGACGTGGAACGAACCGTACGGCAGGTCGGCGATGACCGGCACGCCGGGCCGCGCGCGCTGCACGGCGCGGCAGTGGTGCACCATGTCGTCGAGCGTCACCGGGAGCGTCGTCTCATGACCCAGCATCACCATGCCGAGCGAGTCGCCCACCAGCAGGGCGTCCGCGCCGCCGGCCGACGCGATCAGCGCGCTCGACAGGTCGTAGGCGGTGACGACCACCAAAGGCCTGCCTTCGCGCTTGCACCGCGCGAACACATCCAGGCTCGGGGCCGGTCGCGGATCCTGCATCGGACCTCACCCTTCCGTCGGCGCGCTCCCGGGCTCAGGCCGGGCGCGAGTCGGGCGCGTAGTAGCGCGTGCCGGAGAACCGTTCGGTCAGTTGCTCGAAGAGCATCTCGAAATCGCCCGGCACGTTGACGAAATCGAGGTTGTCGGTGTTGACGACCAGCAGCGGCGCGTCCTTGTAGTGATGGAAAAAATAGCTGTAAGCGCCGTTGAGCGCCTCCAGATAGTCGGGATCCATGTCCTGCTCGAAGGCACGGCCCCGCCAGCGGATGCGCTGCTGCAGGACCTCGGTCCGAGCCTGCAGGTAGATGACCAGGTCGGGCTTCAGGACCCGCTGTTCCAGGATCGTCGCCAACTGGCTGTACAGGGTCAGCTCGTCGTCGGCCAGGTTCAGGTTGGCGAAGATGCGGTCCTTCGCGAACAGGTAGTCCGAGACCACCGACGCGTGGAACATGTCCTGCTGGCCCAGCCCCTGCTGCTGCCGGTAGCGGCTCAGCAGGAAGAAGATCTGCGTCTGGAAGGCATAGGCCTCGCGGTCCCGGTAGAACTTCGCCAGGAACGGGTTCTCCTCCACCACTTCGAGGTTCAACCGTCCGCCCAGCCGCGTCGCCAGGAGCTTGGTCAGGCTCGTCTTGCCGACCCCGATCACGCCTTCGACGACGATATAGCGCCAGGGAAGCACCCCTGCCCTCCTTGTTCGCGCCCCGGATCCTGCCCCTGCAGGTCCCCTCCGTCGTACAGCCGCACCCACGGCCCTTCTTTACGCCTTATTTTCGCACAGACGTCGGCGATTGTCTCCCCCGAATCGGGGCAGGTTCGCCCGCCCGCGATCTCGGCCAGAGGCGCGAGCACGAACGCCCGCTCCCGCCACTCGGGATGGGGCACCACCAGTCGATCCTCGCGGATGACCTGGTCCCCGTACAGGAGGATGTCCAGGTCGATCGGCCGCGGCCGCCGGTGGCCGCCCGGCAGCCTGCCCGCCGCGGATTCCATCGCCTTGAGCGCGTCCAGCAGGTCCAGAGGCGCCAGGTCCGTGGCCACGGCCACGCACGCGTTCAGGAACGGGTCCTGCTCGTCAGGGCCGACATGCTCGGTCTCCCAGATACGGCTGCAGGCCGTCACGGACAGGCGCGGGTGCTTCGCCAGCACGGCCACCGCCGCACGCAGGTGCGCCAGCCGATCGCCCTGGTTGCTGCCCAGGCCGAGGAATACCTCCAGGGCGCCCGTCTCTTGCCCGTTCATGCCTGCGGTCCCCTCGCCGCATCCTGCCCGGCCAGCCAGGCGCGGTCGCGTTCAAGGGTGACCGACGCCTCGCCGTAGAACCCGCTGATGGGCGGCTGCGTCTTGTGCACCGTCACGCACACACGCTCTGCCGCGAAAGACGCCAGCACGACGCGGCAGAGCCGGCCCGCCAGCGCCTCGATCAGGTGGCACGGGGCGTCGGTCGCCGCCGCCACGACCGCGCGATGCACCGCGGCGTAGTCGATGGCCAGCGCAAGGTCGTCCGTGCGCGCTGCCGGCTCGAGATCCGCCCACAGCTCGACGTCGACGACAAAGCGCTGCCCGAGCTCGCGCTCGGCCGCGTGCGCGCCGTGGTGCGCGTAGACGTCGATCCCGCCCAGTCGCAGGTGGTCGCTCATCGCCAGCCCGCCAGGCGCCGCGCGCCTTCCGCGAGATCCGCCTCCGAAGCCGTCAGGCTGATGCGGAACCAGCCCTCGCCCCCGGTGCCGAACCCGGTACCGGGCGTCACGACGACGCCGATCTCCGCCAGCGCGCGCTGGCAATAGGCAGCCGACTCCTCGCCGCCCCGCACGCGGCACCAGACGTAGAACGTGGCCTTGGCGGGGAAAATCTCGTAGCCGGCCTGCTCGAGCACGCCGACGAGCTTCTCGCGACGGGCGCGGTAGGGTTCGGCCACGCCGGCCAGAAGCCGCTCGAAGTCCGGGCCCAGCGCGTACTGCGCCGTCCTCTGGATCGCCGTGAACACGCCGCTGTCCATCGTGTCCTTGACGCGGCCGAGCGCCCCGATCAGGTCGGGATGCCCAACGGCGAACGCCACGCGCCAGCCGGTCATGTTGAACATCTTCGAGAGGCTGTGCAATTCGATGACGCGCTCTTTCGTCGCGTCCGCGGTCGCCAGCAGGCAGGGCTGCGCGCCGCCGTCGAGCGACATCTCGAGGTACGCCGCGTCGTTCACCAGCGTCACGCCGCGTCGCGCGCAGAGGTCGGCGACCTGGCGCCAGAACACCGGGTCGGCCGTGGCCCCCGTCGGGTTGTTCGGGTAGTTCAGGAACAGCAGGCGCGTGCGGTCGTCGATCAGCGCGTCGACCTCCGCGAGGTCGGGACGGAAGCCGTTGGCCGCCGTCAGGTGGAACGCGCGCGGCTCGCCGCCGGCCAGGATCGTGGCCTGCCCGTAGACCGGGTAGCCGATGTCCGGCACGAGCGTGTTGTCGCCCTCCTGAACGCAGGTGACAGGCAGGTGGCCGAGGCCTTCCTTGCTGCCGAGCAGCACCAGCACCTGCGTCGCCGGGTCGACAGTGACGCCGTGGCGGCGCTGCAGCCAGGCGGCGATCGCCGTGCGCAGGCCCATGTCGCCGCGCTGCGCCGGGTAGCGGTGGCAGGCCGGGTCGGCGATGGCGCGCGCCATCACCTCGATCAGTTCGGGCGGCGTCGGGCGATCGGGATCGCCGATGCCCAGGTCGACCACAGCCACACCCGCCTCGCGCGCCTGCCGCTTGGCGGCGTCGAGCGCCGCGAACAGGTACGGCGGCAGCTTCTGCAAACGTCCCACGCGTATCCTCCCCCGCCCGCAGGCGGCAAAACCCCCCCGGCCGCGAAGGCGGCGCGAGGGGGCAATATCGCACACGACTGGCGGTTCATCCACCCCGGTCACGGGACCGCGGCGGGCTATCCGCCCGGGCAGCCCAACACGCCAAGTTCCCTCAGGGCGCACACGACGCCCTGGCCGATCGCCAGCCCCTTGTCGGTCACGTCCCGCGGGTCGACGGCCGCTCCGCGCGGGTCGATGTCCCCCACCTTGTCGCCGGTCGCCAGCGCCGCCGCCGGGTGGACGAGCCCCCGGACAAGGCCCGCCAGGATGGCCGCGACCGGCTGGCCGGCCACGAAGCCCACGACCTGGCCCGCCTCGACGAGGTCGCCGATCGCGCACCGCGGCTCCAGGTGGCCGGCGGCCGGAGCGCGCAACACCCGGTCCGCGGTCGCGCCCCCCACCTCACCGGGAATGCCGGTGTTCGGCGCGGCGCAACCCACCGCGACGACGCGCCCCGGACCTGCGTCGCGGTGCGTTTCCACGATGCGGTCCGCGTCGACGCCGCAGGTGAACCCGGGCCCGAGCCCGACCAGCGGCGCGCGGCCGCGCGGCAGCGGTGCCGGCGGCATTTTCGTCATGCGCGCATCGACAATCGCCTGCGGGCACAGCCGCGACATCTGTCCCGCGACAGGGTCCACCAGTACGGTCACGAGCCCGTCGCGGAACGCGGCCTCTTCGGGCGTCGCCAACGCTCCCGGCACGCCGGCAACGAGGGCGCTCCCCTCGAACACGGCCTCCGAGAAGCACGCCAGCCGCCGCACCGCCAGAGGCGCCGCGATCTCCGCCATCACCACGCGGCAACCGGCGCGCACCAGGCACACAGCCACGGCCGAGGCCATCTCGCCGGCGCCCTGCACCCAGATGCGCGGCGAACCGCTCACGCCCGACGCCGCCGCAGCCGGACACCCAGCTCGCGACCGTCGCCATCGAGCAGCAGTTCGCGGCCGCGCAGGACGGCCATCGCCTCGGCCAGGACGCTCAGAGCAATCTCCGCCGGTGTCTCGTCGCCGAGGTCCAGGCCGACCGGCGCGCGCAGGCGCGCGAGGGACGCCGGCGCCACGCCGCGGCGCTGCAGTTCCTGGAGGGTGAGCGCGGTCTTGGTGCGGCTGCCGAGCAGGCCGAGGAAGGCGAAACTCTCGCCGCCCGATTCCTCGAGCGCCAGCAGCGCCTCGAGGTAGTCCGCGTCCTGCGCATGGCCGCGACTGGCGACCAGCACGGCGGCGCCGGCGGTCACCGTCAGTTCCGCATGCAGGTCAGCCGGGGCGCAATGCAGCGCGCGCACGCCGGGGCCCTCGTGGATGCCGGCGAGGATCCCGGCGCGGTCGTCGACAAGGACGAACCGGAACGGGAGCGTGCGCCCGACCTCGACCATCGCGCGGCCGATGTGCCCGCCGCCGATGACCACGAAGGCGCTCGTGCGCAGCACCGGTTCGAGGAAGATCTCCATCCGGCCGCCGCACACGCCGTGGCCGCCGTCGAGGTCGATGGCCACGACGCGGCAGTCGCCGCCGGCAGCCACGTCGCCCGCGCAGGCGACGACATGCGCCTCCGCGACCCCGCCCCCGATCGAGCCGGTGAGCCGGCCGTCCGGGTGGATGATCATCTTGCTGCCCGGCTGCCGCGGCGTGGAGCGTTCTGCCCGCACGACGGTCGCGAGCACGCCGGGGCGCTGCTCGCGCACCATGCGGGCCAGTTCGAGCAGAACCTCGCCCTCGCGGGGCGTCTGCCAGGGATCGCGCGTCGTCATCGGGCCTCCATACGCTTGCTGCGCCCGCGTTCAGGCGGGACGCACGTCATGATCGAGCACCACCCCGGGATCCGCCACGGCCACCGTCACCGGCCCCGGCACGCGACCGGCGCGCACGGCGCCCTCGAGGACCACGCGCCAGGGGCCCGGCGACGTACGGGCGTCGGCCAGGAGTTCCGCGAACACGCGCGCCGGCAACACCACCGGGTGTCCCGGGCGCCCGTTCCAGCCGGGCCGCACCTGCCGGTCCGGCATCAGGCCCGACACCACGGCCAGTTGCGCGAGCGTCGCCGCCGAAATCGTGGGCACGTCCACAGGGTGCAACCAGGCGTGCGACCAGCCGGGCGCCAGTTCGGCGAGCACGTCCCACGCCGCGGCGAGCGTCCGCGCGGTATCGCCGCCACCCGGCGCCGTTGTCACCCGCACGTCCGGCAGGTTGGCCACCAGCGCCGCGCAGCCAGGCGCCAGTTCCCCGGTGGTGACGATCACGACCGGCGCGTAGCCGGTCCCGGCGTGCAGGTCGACGACGCGCCGCAGCAGCGGTCGCGGGTCATCGTCCAGGACGGCCAGCGCCTTCGGCCCGCCGAAGCGTCGGCTCTCGCCCCGGCACATGACGACCACGACGTCGCGCCGCGAGGCGGGATCAGGCGCCGCTGCCATGGCCGCCCGCCTCCTCATCCTCGTCAACGTCCAGCCCGACATCCTCGCACAGGTCCTCGCGGCACGCGGTCCGCACGCGCAGGACACCGTCCTCGCCGCGGCTGCAGAACATCACCAGCGGCAGGCGCGGGTCTCCCATCGCCCGCGCGGTGAAGTCGAACAGGCCGACGCTGTCGGGCTGCTGCTCGAGTCCCGCCAGCGCCAGCACGACCGGCACGTCGTCGGGAACGTGGTCAAGGTAGCCACCCGCCCCCGTCAACAGCGCGAGCAGGTGGTCCCACTCCCACACCGCGTCGCCCTTCACGCCGACGGGATCGCTCACGCCGTCGCGCCCGAGCCGGTGCACGACGGTGTCCGCGCGCTCACCGACGGCCCCGATCCCCATGACGACGATGGCCAGCGAGGTGCGGGACGGCCACACCGGTTCGCCTTCGCGATAGTATTTGCAGGGCTTCTTCGCGGCGCCGTCCACTTCGACCACCACCAGGCAGCCCGGGTGCTCGGTGTCCAGGGCGTCTACCGCGTCGGCCGGCAACCCGGCCCACTTGCCGTCCGGAAGCAGGCCCGCGTGGCGATACGTGAACGTCCCGGACCCGGCTTCGCCGTCAGCGAACGATGCCGGCGGCTCCGTGCGCGTGGTGGTCGTGGCGACCACGCCGAACCCGTCGTCGCGCCACACTGCGGCGATCGCTTCGAGCAGCGACGTCTTGCCGCCCGAGCCCGACAGCCCCACGACGTGCCCCGGCTGCCGCGGCAGGAAGACGTGCCACGGTTCCACGAATCGGAAATTCATCGTCCACTCCCGCCGTCCCGCGCATGCGCAAGCAGGCCCTCGTACCACGCCACCATCCGCGCGACCATCACTTCGCGCGTGAAGTTCTCCCGGAAACGGGCCCGCCCGGCCTCGCCAAGCCGGGTCGCCAGGCCGTCCGCTGACCACAGGTCGGCCAGCGCGGACGCCAGGGCGCCGGAATCGCCGGGCGGCACCCGCAGGCACGTTTGCCCGGGCAGCCCGACCTCGCGCACGCCGGTGGGCAGGTCGGTGCAGACGACCGCCACCCCCGCCGCCATCGCCTCGAGCTGCACCAGCCCGAACGCCTCGCTGCGATCGATGCTCGGCAGCACCAGCGCCCGCGCGCGGCCAAGCAGCTGCGCGATGCCGGGACTGTCCATCTCGCCCAGGAAGCGCACGCGCGCCGCCACGCCCAGCCGCGCGGCGCGTTCGCGCAGCTCGCCTTCAAGCGGCCCCTCGCCGACGATGTCGAGCTCGACCTGCGGCGCCTGCGCCAGCGCATCGAGCGCCACGGCCACGCCCTTGTAGGGCACGAGCCGTCCGACGAACAGCACCGGGCCGTCACGGCGCGGCGAGACCGCGCCCCACGGCTGCGGCTCGATGCCGAACGGCACCACGGCGACCTTGTCGCGCCAGGGCGCCAGAACGGGCGAACCGTCGCGCAGGGCCGCCGAAGAAACACAGATGCCGTCGGCCTCGCGCAGGCATGCCCTCACCAGCGGCGCCACGAGCCGCCCGCCGATGCGCTGGCGCGTGATGTCGGCGTGGTACCAAACGGCCAGCGGCACACGCTTCAACGCCGGGTCGCGCCGCAGCGCCAGGCAGACGCCGGCCGCCAGCGGGTTGGGCAGGTGGACGTGCAGCACGTCGACGCCGCCGAACGCCAGTTCGCGCCGCACGACGCCCGGCAGCGCGGGCGTGAGCGGCTGCGAATTGACCAGGCCCAGTCGCGCCGTCCGCAGCAGCCGGCCGGCGTGGCCCGTCCGCGGCCCGTGCATTTCCTCGCTCGAACCGGTCCCGCCCTCCGCCGCCACCACGACGGTCACGTCGCAGCCGGCGTCGAGCAGGCCCTCGGCCATGGCCTGCAGGATGGTTTCCATGCCGCCGCGGTACGGCGGGTAGTACTTGCCCAGGTGGAGGATGTGCATCGGCGCAGTGTAGCCCGCCGCGCCGGGAACGTCAAAACCCGCCGTCGGCCGCCAGGTGGCGGGTCCCAAGGGAAAGCCCCTCCCGGCCAGTGCCGGAAGGGGCTCCTCGACGTCGCGGACGCGAAACGTCCACATCTGGCGACTACATCATGCCGTCCATGCCGCCCATGCCGCCCATGCCGCCGCCCATGCCGCCCTTGTCCTTCTCCGGCTCGTCCGTGACGCAGGCCTCGGTCGTCAGCAGCATCGCCGCCACCGAGGCGGCGTTCTGCAGGGCGCTCCGGGTGACCTTCGCCGGATCGATGATGCCGGCCTCCATCAGGTCCTCGTATTCCAGCGTCGCCGCGTTGAAGCCGACCGTCGGCTTCTTCTCGTCGCGCAGGCGGGCGACCACCAGGGAACCCTCGATGCCCGCGTTGGTCGCGATCATCCGCAGGGGCTCCTCGACCGCACGCATCACGATGTCGCGGCCGACGGACAGTTCGCCCGTCAGGTCGAGGGCGGCGATCGCCTTCGCGGTCTTCAGCAGCGCCACGCCGCCGCCGCAGACGATGCCCTCTTCCACCGCGGCGCGGGTCGCGCTCAGCGCGTCCTCGACCCGGTGCTTCTTCTCCTTCATCTCGATCTCGGTCGTGGCGCCGACGCGGATGACCGCGACGCCGCCGGCCAGCTTGGCCAGGCGCTCCTGCAGCTTCTCCCGGTCGTAGTCGCTGGTCGTGTCCTCGATCTGGGCGCGGATCTGCGCGATGCGGGACTTGACGTCCGCGGCCTTGCCCTTGCCGCCGATGATCGTCGTGTTGTCCTTGTCGCAGGTGATCTTCGCGCACTGGCCGAGGTCGGCCGTGGTCGTGTTCTCCAGCTTCAGGCCGGCCTCTTCGCTCATCAGGCGGCCGCCGGTCAGCACGGCGATGTCCTCGAGCATGGCCTTGCGGCGGTCGCCGAAGCCCGGGGCCTTGACGGCCGCGATCTGCAGCGTGCCGCGCAGCTTGTTGACCACCAGCGTGGCCAGGGCCTCGCCCTCGACCTCTTCACAGATGATCAGCAGCGGACGGCCGATCTGCGCGACCTTCTCCAGCACCGGCAGCATGTCCTTCATGCTGCTGATCTTCTTGTCGTAGATGAGCACGAACGGGTTGTCCAGCTCGACGCGCATCTGGTCGGCGTTGGTGATGAAGTACGGGCTCTGGTAGCCGCGGTCGAACTGCATGCCCTCGACAACGTCCAGTTCCATCTCGGTGCCCTTGGCCTCTTCCACCGTGATGACGCCGTCCTTGCCGACCTTCTCCATCGCCTCGGCGATCATCGCGCCGATCGTCTTGTCGTTGTTCGCGCTGATCGACGCCACGTTGGCGATCGTCGCGCTGTCCTTGACCGGCTTGGCCTGCTTCAGCAGCGCCTCGACGGCGCAGGCTGTGGCGATCTCGATGCCCTTCTTGACGTACATCGGGTTCGCGCCGGCGGCCAGGTTGCGCAGGCCCTCGTGGATCATCGACTGGGCCAGGATCGTCGCGGTCGTCGTGCCGTCGCCGGCCACGTCGTTCGTCTTGCTGGCGACTTCCTTGAGCATCTGGGCGCCCATGTTCTCGAACGGGTCCTTCAGTTCGATCTCGCGGGCGATGGTGACGCCGTCGTTGGTCACGATCGGGGCGCCGAATTTCTTGTCGAGGATGACGTTCCGGCCGCGGGGCCCGAGCGTGATCTTGACGGTGTTGGCCAGGGCGTCGACGCCGCGCTTGAGCGCGTCGCGGGCGCTGTCGTTGTGATTGATCAGCTTAGCCATGTTTGCCTCTCCTTGGGCTATGGTCCGGCCGGCGGCATTCCCGCCCGGCGTGTTCAACCGGTTGGGAGCTAGCCGAGGATGGCCAGCACGTCGCTCTCGCGCAGGATCAGGTAGTCGACGCCGTCGACGTTGACCTCGGTCCCGGAGTACTTCCCGTACAGCACGGTGTCGCCCTTCTTGACCTCGGGCGTGACGCGCTCGCCGCTGTCGCTGACCGAACCGGGGCCCACGGCCACGATCGTGCCCTGCTGCGGCTTTTCCTTGGCGGTGTCCGGGATGATGATGCCGCCCTTCATCGTTTCCTTCTCCGCCGGCTTGACGATGACGCGGTCGGCCAACGGCTTGATGTTCATGGCCATGCTGGTCCCCTCCCTGCGGTGGTCTGCTTCGGATCGAAACCGCCGTGATGCAATTTGGCAGTCTCGTGCTTCGAGTGCTAAGTGCCCGCAATATACCGGGGCGCCGGGGTCCGGCAAGGGGATTCGGGGGTTTCGAGCGGGAAAAATGAGTTAGGACTGCCGGACTGCCATTTTGACAGGGGACCCGGGCGGCCGAAGACCAGCTTCGGGTCTGTCGGCAGGGCCCAGGCTATCTACTTGTCGTGCTGGGCGTTCATGTCCTGCAGGCGCTTCAGCAGGGACGCCAGGTCCCCGTCCGCGGACGCGGGTGTGGCCTTGGGGTCGCCGACGGTGCCGACGGTTCCGGTTTCGGTCCCGGGTCGCCGGGCGACGGCCTCGGCCTTCTGATACCAGGTCACCCGGCCGCGACGCACCATGGCGTAACCGGGGACGCCCGCCGGCAGGCTCTCGCTCGAGCCCAGGAACAGGGCCCCGCCCTTCTCGAGTGCGCCGTGGGCCTTCCGCAGGACCTCGCGCTTGAACTCGTCCTGGAAGTAGATCAGGACGTAGCGGGCCAGCACCATGTCGAAGGAGCCCAGCGTGATGAAGGAATCCTTGAGGTTGAACTTGCGGAACGTGACCCGGTCACGCACCTCGCGGCGGACCTCGAAGCGCCCGTCCGCGCCGGCGCTGAAATGGCGATCCAGGCTGCCCTCGGGCAGGCCTCTCTGCAGCGCCAGGCCTCCGTACGTCCCCGCCCGCGCCGTCGCCAGGGCGGTGTCGGACAGATCGGTGGCGACGATCTCCAGGCACTCCGGCCGCAACGCAGGGAAGCGCCGCGCCGCATCGTTGTACACCATGGACAGCGAGTAGGGCTCCTGGCCCGTCGAACAGGCCGCCGACCAGATGCGGATCTTGCGCCGCTTCCCCGCCGCGATCTCGCCGGCCCAGGCCGGCAGGAACTGGTCGCGGAAGAGTTCGAATGGTGCGCCGTCGCGGAACCAGAGCGTCTCGTTCGTGGTCATGGCGTCGATGACGAGGTCCCTCACGCCACGCGGGCGGTCGCCCTGCAGCGCCATGAGCAACGCCCCGTAGTCGCCGATGCCGTGCGCGGACATGATCTCGGACAGGCGGGTCTCGACCAGGTAGGCCTTGTCGTCCCCCAGGCTGATCGAAGTTTCACGCTCCAGGAACTCCCTGATGCGGTCGAATTCCCTCGCGCCGATCGTCGTCGCCATCCCGCTCCCGCTTCCCCGCTGAACCACCCCGATCCTCGAGAAGAACATCCGTCGTTCACACCCGTACGGCACGCCCGGCGCCCGCCAGCACGGCCAGCCGCGCGGCAATCTCTTCCAGCGGCGCCGACTCGTCGCTCAGGCCGGCCGCATCGACGGCGCGCGGCATCCCGTACACGACGCACGTGGCTTCCGATTGCGTCAGGCACCAGCAACCGTTTGCCTTGAGCAGCCGTACGCCCGCCAGCCCGTCCTCACCCATGCCCGTCAGAACAGCCGCGAGCACGCGCGATCCAGCGCCGAGACGCGCCAGCGAACGGAACAGAACATCGGCGGCGGGCCGCACGCTCTGTTCGGGCGGGTCGTCGTTCAGGCGGCACACGAGCCTTCCTGCCTCCCGCACCACGGTCAGGTGCCGGCCGCCGGGCGCGATATGGACCGTGCCGGCCGCAAGTTCGTCCCCTTCGGCGGCCTCGACCACCTTCAGCGCCGACTTCGCATCAAGGCTGCGGGCGAGCGACAGCGTGAACATGGGCGGCATGTGCTGCACGACCACGACCGGCAGGGGATAGTTCACCGGCAGCCGCGGGATCACGCGCGACAGCGCCTCGGGGCCGCCGGTCGAAACCGCGATCGCAGTGACGCCGAAACCGCCGGGGCCCGGCCTTGCCGTCGACGTGGGCCGAACCGGCGCCACGGTCCGGGTCGCGACGGTCGCCGCCATTGCGGAGACCACGCCGCCCTGCACCCGCACCGTGGCGATGACCGGTTCCAGCTGCGCGCGCAACAGCGCCACCGACTGCTGGAAGCCGCTCCCGGAAGGCTTGGCCACGAACTGCTGCGCCCCGCGGGACAAGGCCGCAATCGTCAGGTCCGCGCCCTCGATGCTCAGGCCACTGACGACCACGACCGGCAGCCGCGGTGACGACGCCTTGAACCGGCCGAGCAGTTCGAGGCCGTCGATGTCCGGCAGGTGCAGGTCCAGGAAGACCACGTCCGGATTCTGGCGCCGCGCGGCCGCCAGCCCGTCGGCGCCGTTGCCGGCGACCTCCACCTGGTCGACGCCCGCCAGCCCCTTCAGCACCTCGGACATGATCTTCTGGAAGACGAGGCTGTCCTCGATCACCAGTACTTTCAGTCCCATCGCCCTCTTCCTTCGCGGGTTAGACGTGGAACCGCGACACGAGCTCGTCCATGCGCGACGACAGGCCCGCGAGCTCGGTGGCATTGCGACGCGTGGCCTGGATGCCCTTGTCCGTCTCCATCACGCCCTCGCGCACGGCCTGGATCGTCCGCGAAATCTCCTGCGTGCCCTTGGCGCCCTCGTTGACGCGTCGCGAGATTTCCTGCGCGGCGTGGTTGGCCACGCCGCCGCTCTTGGCGATCTCGTTCAACGTGGCTGACTGCTCCTCGACCGCGCCCGCGATCGAGGTCGAAATCTCGTTCACTTCCTCGATCACCTTGCTGATGTTCTCGACGGCCGTTACAGCCGCTGTCGTGCGCGCCCGCATGTCGTCGATCTCGCGGTTGATCTCCTCGGTCGCCTGCGTCGTCTGGCGCGCCAGTTCCTTGACTTCGTTGGCCACCACCGCGAACCCCTTGCCGGCGTCCCCGGCGCTGGCGGCCTCGATCGTCGCGTTGAGCGCCAGCAGGTTCGTCTGGTCCGCGATATCGGAAATCACCTCGAGCACGCGCCCGATCTTCTCGCTCGCGGCCTTCAGGTGACCCATGATCTCGACGGTAGCCTTGCTCTGGCGGTTCGCGTTGTCGGCGATATCCGCGCTGCGCACGCTGTTCTTGGCAACTTCCGTGATCGAGGCCGTCATCTCCTCGATGCTGGAGGCCACCGTGTTCAGCATGTCCGACATGTCCTCGGCGCTGCTCGCGATGCCGGCGATGCTCGACGACAATTCCTCGCCTGCCGAGCTGACCGTATTGGCGACGTCCGTCATCACCAGCGAGTCTGCAGCCAACTTGTCGCTCTGCGTGCCCAGGCTGCCGCTGGAATCCTTCAGCGTCTGGCTGCCCGACTTCATGTCGGCAATGAGCGTCTTGAGGCTGTCCGCCATGGCGTTCAGCGAACGGCTGAGCCGCCCGATCTCGTCCTGCCGCTCGGCATTCGCCACACGCGAACCGAGGTCGCCTGCTGCCAGCGCGTCCGCGAACGCGACACTCTCCTGCAGGGGCTTGATCAGGATGCGCTGCAGCGTCAATTGCAGCAGCACGGCCAGGACGACCAGGCCGGCAACCACGAGCGCGATCATCCGGCCCAAAGCGGCCTTGAACGCGGCATCCGCGCTGTCCAGGGACTGGATCACCTCGAAGGCCCCGTGGACCTCGCCGACCTTCCAACCCTCCATGCGGGCGCCGGTGATGTCCGTGCCGTCGGCCGTGCCCCAGATGCGCCGGCTCGTCGACGGTTCGCCGTGGCACAGCATGCAATTCTCGGTCAGCACGACCGGCCGGAAGTACCGGAGCTTGTTCGTCGTGTGGTCGATCTCCCAGTAGTCCGCCTGGCGGCCACCCTCGAGCAGCTTCAGCGCGCGCGCTTCGGTCACGTCCGGCGTATTGTCCGGGTTGCGCGGCGAGAACTTGGGCACCTTGAATTCGTAGTCGCCCTCCCGTGCGTGCGACATGGCGGTCTGCCAGCCGGCCACGACCGGGACGGCGTTGACCGCCAGGTCCTGCTTCCCCTCGTCGTGCCATTGCTTCAGCATGCCGACCGTGAAGACGCCGCTCTGCCAGCTCTTCTCCATGTACTCGCGGGCGCCCTCGGCCGACATCACGACCGCCCGGGCCTTGTCCACGTACTGCTGGTTCACGGAGTGGCGCTCGTTGTGAGCCCACAGCCCGGCCAGCACCGCGAACAGCACGGTGGGCAGCAGAACGCTGGCCACGGTGACCTTGGCGCGGATCGACAACTTCGACAGGAACATCTCGACGTCCTTTCTGACCCGGGCACCAGCCGCCCGGAACCCGGTCGAACCGGTCAGTCCACGTTCGCCGGGACCCGCTGCCCCAGCCCTTCCTCAACCAGACGTTTCAGGCTCAGGACCAGGAGCAACCGGCCTTCCAGCCGCACGACCCCCCGCAGGTGGTCGGCATCGATCCCGTTCGCGTTCGCCGGCGGCGGATCGACACCCTGCTCGCCCGGCCGGATCACGTCGCTGATCGCGTCAACCAGGAGCCCGACGGCTTCACCGGCCGGCGCCTCGTCGACCAGCCCAGCCTCCACAAGGGGCGCAACGTCTTCCGGCGACTTCAGGATCAGGCAGCGGGACGACGGGCCGATCTCGCGCAGGGGCAAACCCAGCGCCGGCCCGAGGTCGAGGACCGTGATGATCTGCCCGCGCAGGTTCAGCAGCCCGCGCACGCCGAGCGGGGCGCGCGCGACCGGCGTGAAGTCCACGTTACGGATGATCTCGCGCACCAGTTGGATGTCGATGCCCAGCAGGTGGCGATCGAGCTGGAACGACACGTACTGCGACTCACGCATGGACGCACACCTCCTCCATCACCTGTCGGATCGTCGTGCCCAGCCTCTCGCGGTCCAGTTTCACTTCGTAGGCGTTGACCCCGGCCGCCAGTCCGGCAGCGCGACTCGCCTCGGACATGAGCGACGTCACCGCCACCACCGGCAGGTGGGCATGGCGTTCCGATGCCCGGATGTGCCGAGTCAACTCCAGGCCGTCCATCAGCGGCATCTCGATGTCGGTCACGACGAGATCGTAGTCCTCGGGGTGCTCCGAGAGCAGCCGCCAGGCTTCGCGACCGTCGCATACGGCCGTGACCGAGGCGCCGAGCGCCTCGATGTAGTTCTTCTCTACCGCCCGGAAGAACGACGTGTCTTCGGCCAGGAGCACGCGCGTGCGTTCCAGCGCCGGCGCCCTGTGACCATCGCTCCGGTAGAGTTCCGGTTCGGCCGCCTCGAACAATCCGTGGATATCAAGGAACACGGTCAGGTTGCCGTCGATCATCCCCGAACCGAGGATGCCCGCTCCGCGCAGGTTGTCCCGGTCGATCTCCACGCGCGTCGACACGACGTCGTCGCACTCCCAGGCGATGATCCCCAACGGGTGTTTCACCAGTTTCGGGATGATCACGTAGACCTCTCGCGGCTCCGCCGTCGGCGCCCGCACCGGCAGGAAGTCGTGCAGCCGTACCAGTCGCAGCGAGCCGTCCTGGAACTTGAGGTATTCGTGGCCACCCGCGTTCTGGATGTCCCCTGCGGTTACGCGTTCGATACGGGAGATCATCGCGAGGTTGAGCGCGAAGTGCTCGCCGTCCGGCGCATTGCGGAACAGCAGCAGCGTCTGGCTCTCCGTGCGATCGAGATAGCTGTCCGAGCGGTCGTCCGCGGACGCCGCCTGCACGGCATCGGTGAACCGCAGCCCGCCCAGGTCCGCGATCGCGGGCACGTCCAGGATCATTGCGACCGACCCGTCGCCCATGATCGTCGCGCCCGCGTAGCACCGTGAATCCTTCAACGAGGGCGGCAACTGCTTGACGACGATTTCCTCGCTGTCCAGCACCTCGTCGACAACCAGGCCGTACCGGTTGCTGCCCACCTTCAGCACCGCCACGTAGACCGCGGGGCGCGCGGCGCCTTCGGCGCGTTCCAGTCCGAGCAGGGTGGACAACCTCACCAGCGGCAGCAGGTGGCCGCGCAGGCGCAGCACTTCCGCGTCCTGCACGTGTTCGATGCGCTGGTCGTCGCGGCCTTCCCGCAACCGGACCAGCTCGTCGAGGCTGACCTGCGGGATCGCGAATCGACGGCCGCAGGCACGCACCAGCAGGGACGGGATGATCGCCAGCGTCAGGGGCAGTTTCAGGCGCGTGCGCGTGCCGACCCCCACCTGGCTGTCGATGTCGATGCTGCCGCCCAGGCTTTCGATATTCGTGCGCACGACGTCCATGCCGACGCCGCGGCCCGAGATGTCGCTGACCTTCTCGGCCGTCGAGAAGCCCGGCGCGAAGATGAGCAGCACCACTTCGCGATCGTCCAGCCTCGCCGCCTGTTCGGCGGTCAACATCCCCTTTTCAACCGCCTTTTCGCGGATGCGGACCGGGTCGATGCCGCGGCCGTCGTCGCGGATCTCGACGTTGACCTGACCGCCCTCGTGGAACGCGCGCACTTCGATCCGGCCGCATCGCGGCTTGCCCGCGGCTTCGCGCGCCGCGGTCTCCTCGAGACCGTGGTCCAGCGAGTTGCGCAGGAGGTGGTTGAGCGGGTCCGAGAGCGCCTCGACGATCGACTTGTCCAGTTCCACCTCGCCGCCGGTCACGACGAGGTCGATCTCCTTGCCCGTCTGGCGCGCCAACTGGCGCACCTGTCGCGGCAGCTTGCCGAAGAGCGCCTCCAGGGACTGGAGGCGTGTACGCATGATGTTTTCCTGGAGATTCGTCGTTACGGCGTCAAGGTTCACCATCGTCGCGTTCATGCCCGGCAGTTCGCTGAGCCGCGCCGGCAGCGCCAGGCTGATCCGCGCCGACATGTCGTCCAGAATGCGCTCGACGCGGTCCGCCTGGCGCCGCGCGCCGTCGTCGGTGGACGAACCGTCTGCGCTCCCGAGCGCCACTCGCAGGCTCACGCGCGCATCCTCGACGGCGCTGCGCGTTGCACTCAGAACCTGGTCCCCGGCAGCCGTCTCGCTGAATTTCCTGTCCAGGGCCTGCAGAAGCTGGTTGCGGGCGAGGACCAGTTCTCCGGCCAGGTTCATCAGCCGGTTGAGCAGGTCCACCTTCACCCGCAGGACATCCGACGCGCCACCGCGCACGAGGCCCGCCGATGCCGCACCCGCGCCGCCGTCGGACGCAGCGACCTCGACCGACGCTGCCGCCTCCGGATCCGGCCGCGTTGCGCCCGTAGGCGAAACCGCATCGATCGCAACACAGGCAGCCACATCAAGGTCTGCCCCACCTGCGGCCGGTGCCGCCTTGCGCAAGGGCAGGTAGCCCGAGCGACGTGGCTCGGTCGTGATCCCTTCCGGTGCCGCCACCGCGGCCGTCTCGGCGTTCAGGAACGGCTCAAGTCGCTGGTAGACGCTCGAAGCATCCACCTCCGCACAATGGGCGAGGTCCCCAAGCATGGCGCGGACCCGGTCCGTGCCGTCCAGGAGCACATCCACCATCGCCGGCGTCACGTCCAGTTTCCGGGAGCGCACCTTCATCAGGACGCTCTCCATGGCGTGCGCCAGCGCCTGGACGGGCGCGATCCCCAGGAAACCGCAACCGCCCTTGATGCTGTGGATCCCGCGGAAGATCCGGTTCACCAGTTCCAGCGCTTCCTCTGCGGGCACACCCTTTTCGAGGGCCAGGAGGTCGGGCTCCATCGCGTTGAGGTGGTCCTGCGACTCGACCACGAGCTCTTCGAGCAATTGACGATCGTCCAGGTCCATATGCGCTTGGCCTTTCGCGGCTTTGGCCGATTGGACGCCGAACAAACGGCGCCACGACTGGTCCGTACCGCCCCTGATTCGGGCGGCGGCACCGCGACTTGAAGCAATTATCGGGAATGACGGGGAATGATGGGGAATGATCGGAATCAGCAGAGCCCGGCCAGCAGGGCGGCTCCACGGAGGGTCCACTGGGGGTCGCGGAAACGCCCCGGCCGGTCCAGGAAACCGCCCAGGCCGCCGGTCAGCACGACCGGCAGGGCGCCATGGACTGCCTGGAGGCCGTCGATCAGCGCCTCGATGCCGCCCCGGCCCGCGTGGAAGGCCCCGGCGGACATGGCGGCAGCCGTGTCCGCGCCGGCAACCAGTGGAACTTCCCCAAACGGTACGGGGGCCAATCGCGCCGCCCGGCGGCCGAGCTGCTCGAGCGCGAACGCCATCCCCGGGGCGATGACCCCGCCGACAAACACGCCGTCGATGAGCACATCCACGGTCGTGGCGGTGCCTGCATCGACGACCAGGGCGGAACGGAGCCCGGCGCCGACAGCCGCCGCCACGTTGCACAATCGGTCGGCCCCGGTTGCCGCGACATCGGCCAAAGCATGGCGGAACGGCAGGGACGACATGTGGCCGACGCGGCGCAGGTCGGGAACGATGCCATCGAGCAGGCCATCGACGCGCGGGACGACCGACACCAGGACCAGCGGCACAGCCGAATGAGAGGCCAGCATCGCCGTCGCCTCGCGCCGGAACGGCTCTTCCTCATTCGCACCCGGGCTCGGGGTTGCCAGCCGGCCGATTCCCCGCAGTGCCGGCGCAGCCTGCCAAACCCCGTCCGCGAGCCGGGGCAGGCGGTCTTCCGCCATCCACGCCGCGAACCGCACATGCGTGTTCCCGATGTCAGCGATCACCGCCAACATGCTCTCCTCCTTCGCTGCCTTCGACGGCGGGCAGGATGTGGACGTCCCCGACGCGCACGCTCTCGACCTGTTTGCTCCCGTCCGGCAGTTCCCGTTCCACCAGCAGCGCACCCTGGTCGTCGATGCCGACGGCGCGCCCCCGGATCTCGCCCTGGCGCGTCGCCAGCCGCACGCGCTGCCCCAGCAGGCAATCGAGCAGCGCCAGCGCCGGGCGGTACGAATCCCAGCCCTCGTCGCAGAAACGGTCCAACTCCGCCTCGACGCGCCCGAGCAGGCGCGCGCACAATTCCCCGAGCCGCGGCACGCGGCCGCCCTCGGCCGCGACGCTGGTGGCGCCGTCCCGCAGCGCCCACGGCAACTCGTGCCGCCCGGCGGTGAGGTTCAGGCCCAGCCCCGCGACAACCTGCGCGCCCTCGCCCGGCCCGGCCCGCTCGATGAGGATGCCGCCGAGCTTGCGCCGGTCCACCACGATGTCGTTCGGCCACTTCAGGCGGGCGTCCAGCCGCTCGCCTTCGCGCAGCACCAGCGCCGTCATCAGCCCGAGCCACACCGAGAATCCCCGGCTGAACACGGCCCGATGCCGCGGCACCGAGACCGACAGGTGCAGCCCCCCGCAGTCCACCCACTGCCGACCCTGACGCCCGCGACCAGCTGTCTGGCGGCGGGCGACGACGACCGTGCCCGGCTTCAACTCCTGAACGGGGACCTGCCGTGAGCGCGCCTGCGCCACCCAGCCCCAGCCGTCCCAGCGGCAGAGCCGCCCCACGGCGTCCTCCCCGCGGCCGCGCAGGAAGTCGTTCGTGCTGCCGACCTCGTCCAGCAGGTACAACTGCCCGCCGTCCCGCGTGAACCGCGGGCCCGGCAGGAACGCATCCAGCCCGAACCAGTCCCGGTCGATCGGGCCGCTGCCGCTGCGCAGCTTCACGCGCCGCCCCGCAGGTCGAAATCCATCCCGATGTCGAGCGCCGGCGCTGAATGGGTCAACCGGCCCACCGACACCGCATCGACCCCCGTGCGCGCATGGGCGCCGATCGTGTCCAGCGTCACGTTCCCGGAAACCTCGAGCTTGGTCGCCGGCGCGACGGCGGCGCGCGCCGCGACGGCCGCCGCCACGTCCGCAACGGTGAAATTGTCCAGCATGATCCACTCCACCCCGAGCGGGAGCACGGCTGCCAGTTGCGCAGGCGTGTCGACCTCGACCTCGATCGCGAGCAGCGGGAACGTGTCGCGGGCGCGCGCCACCATCGCCGCGATCGCATCGCCCGAGGCCCAATGGTTGTCCTTCAGCAGCACGCGATCGTACAGGCCGAGCCGGTGATTGTCCCCGCCGCCGCACCGGACAGCGTACTTCGCCAGCGCCCGGTAGCCGGGCAGCGTCTTGCGCGTGTCCAGGACGCGGCAGTCCGTACCGCCGGCCGCCGCGACAAAGCGCGCCGTCAGCGTCGCGATGCCCCCGAGGTGCTGGATGAAGTTCAGCGCCGTGCGCTCGCCCGTCAGCAGCGACGCAGCCGGCCCCGACAGCCGGACCAGTTCCCGGCCCGCCGCCACGGCCGAGCCGTCGGCCACGAGCACCTCGACATCCACGTCCGGGTCCAGCGCGCCGTAGACGCGCGCCACCAGCGAAAGCCCAGCGACAACGCCCGCCTGTCGCGCCACAAGCGCACCCGTGGCGCGGGTGCCGGGCGCGACAGCCACCGCCGTGCTGACGTCGCCGGAGCCGACATCCTCGCGCAGGCTCTGCCGGACCAGCTCGTCCAGCCACTCACCGCCGGGGAACCCCGGCGCCTCGCCCTGACCGCGCACCATCACTCGGCCTCCCGCCCTTCCAGTCCCCACTGCGCCTGCAGGTCCTCGAGGCGGTCGCGCAGCGCCGCCGCCTTCTCGAATTCCAACGCCTCGGCCGCTGCCAGCATCTCGTCCTCGAGCAGGTCCGCGAGGTCACGCGGCGACAGCGACCGTGAGGCGAGCTCAGCCGGGGACATCCCGCCGCGCGGCGCCGGCGCCTGCGGGCGGTCACTGGCCGCCGCCGTCGCCTGCAGGATCTCGGCGCGTGACTTGGTGATGGTCCGCGGCACGATCCCGTGCTCGCGGTTCCAGTCCATCTGGCGCAGGCGCCTTCTCTGCGTCTCGGCGATCGCGGCCGCCATCGACCGCGTGATGCGGTCGGCGTACATGATGACCTCGCCGTTGATGTTGCGCGCCGCGCGCCCGGACGTCTGGATCAGCGACCGCTCCGACCGGAGGAATCCCTCGCGGTCGGCGTCCAGGATCGCCACGAGCGACACTTCCGGAAGATCGAGCCCCTCGCGCAGCAGGTTGACGCCGACGAGCACGTCGGATTCCCCCAGTCGCAGGTTGCGCACGATCTCGATCCGGTCCAGTGCGTTGATGTCCGAGTGCAGGTACGCCACCTTGACGCCCGCCTGGCCCAGGTAGTCGGTCAGGTCCTCGGACATCTTCTTCGTCAGCGTCGTCACCAGCACGCGCTCGCCACGGGCGACCACGACCCGGATGCGCTCGAGCAGGTCGTCCACCTGGCCGCTCACCGGGCAGACCGTGATCGGCGGGTCCACGAGCCCCGTCGGCCGGATGACCTGCTCGACGACCTCGCCACCGCACTTCGCCAGTTCGTAGTCGGCCGGCGTGGCCGAGACGAAGATCGTGCTCGGCATCAGGTTTTCGAACTCGGCGAACAGCAGCGGCCGGTTGTCCAGCGCGCTCGGCAGCCGGAACCCGTGTTCGACCAGGTTCAGCTTCCGCGAGCGGTCGCCCTGGTACATGGCGCCGATCTGCGGAATGGTCGCATGCGACTCGTCGATCACCAGGACGAACTCCGGCGGGAAGTAGTCCATCAGGCACGCGGGCCGTTCGCCGACGCCGCGGCCGTCGAAGTAGCGCGAGTAGTTCTCCACGCCCGCGCAGTGCCCGATCTGCTGGATCATCTCCATGTCGTACCGCGTGCGCGAGGCCAGGCGCTGCGCCTCGAGAACGCGTCCCGCCTTGTCCAGTTCGTGCAGGCGGTCCTCCAGGTCACGGGCAATGGCATCCACCACTGCGCCCGTGCCGCCCTTCTCGGCCACGAACTGCGTCGCGGGGTAGATGGCCGCCTCGCCGACCGATTCAAGGGCGCGCCCGGTCAACGGTTCGACCCAGGTCAGGGACTCGATCTCGTCGCCGAAGAACTCCACCCGCAGCACCCGTTCCTCGAACGCCGCGCGCACTTCGACCGTGTCACCGCGGACGCGGAATGAACCGAACCCCGTCTCGTGGTCGTTGCGCGCGTACTGGATCGCGACCAGGTCAGACAGCAATTCGTCGCGGTCGCGCACCTGGCCGCGGGCCAGCGCAATGATGCTCTCGCGAAACGTCTTCGGATTGCCCACGCCGTAGATCGCCGACACGCTGGCCACGACGATGACATCGCGCCGCGTCAGCAGGCTGGAAGTCGCCCGCAGCCGCAACCGCTCGATCTCGTCGTTGATGCTCGTGTCCTTCTCGATGTACGTGTTCGTGGCGGGGATGAACGCCTCGGGCTGGTAGTAGTCGTAGTATGAGATGAAGTACTCGACGGCATTGTCCGGGAAGAAACCCTTGAGCTCGCCGTAGAGCTGGGCCGCCAGCGTCTTGTTGTGGCTGAAGACCAGCGCGGGCCGGTCGAGCTGGGCGATCACGTTGGCGATGGTGAAAGTCTTGCCCGACCCGGTTACGCCGAGCAGGGTCTGGCATCGTTTGCCCGCGCGGGCGCCCGCCACGAGCGACGTGATCGCCGACGGTTGGTCACCTGTCGGCGCGAACGGCGCCACCAGCCGGAACAGGCCCACGATTCCCCCAGCGGTTCAAGGCAATGCAGGCGGTTCCACCGCCGTGAGATCGACGGTCACCTCGCCGCCTCCGGGAGGCGCCACCAGGACTCTCGGCCGTCCGTTGACCGTCAGCGCGACACCCTGGACTGTCCCCAGGCGCAGGCTGACCCGGCTCACGGCGCCCCAGCAGACCACCGCGCCGCCGCCGGCCATCGCGTAGGCGCGACCCGACTCGACCCCCGCCGCCGGCAGGGTGTCGAAGGCGGCCGTCGCCCAGGCAACCTCGGTGAAAGCAGCCTCGCCGTCCTTCTGGACGGACAGCGGCACCGGAGCCGCGGCGACGAGCTTCACGACCAGCGGCCACGTCGACCCACCCTCGAAGTCCAGCCCGCCAGCGGAGCCGGCCGGGTTGTCGCCCGCCGTCGCGGCGACGGAGACACCCCCCGCCCCGGCGGCCGGATTCCCGCCTGCCGGGATGTCGGCGACCGTCGCCAGGCTGGCCGTGTCCGCCTGCAGCTTCGCGGGCTCCTGGCCGTCCCCGTCGTTCTTCATCAGCAGAACGGCCGCGAGAGCCAGGCCGCAGACGACCACCGCGCCGGCGACGATCCGCCCCCACGGCACGCCCAGTCGCTTGATCTTGACGCTCTCCGGCCGCTGGACGGGCGTCACGGCCGGTCGCGGCGCCTCGCCGTCCTGACGGTCCAGCAGGGCAAGCACTTCTTCAACCGGAAGACCCAGTTCCTTGGCGCACGAGCGCAGGAAGCTTCGCGCGTAGAGCGGTCCCGACAGTCGATGGAACTCGTCCGCCTCCAGCGCGGCCAGCATGCTGGACGGGATCTTCGTTCGCTCCGACATGTCGTCGAGCGTCCACCCGCGTTGCCGGCGCGCCGCCGCGACCATCGCGCCGGGCGACTTGTCAGCTTCGTATTCGGACATCGATGCCTCCGCGCCGCACAGGGGCCGGCCGGTTGCTCAGTCGAGCGCCTGGATGCGCGCCGCCAGTGTGGCGGCCTTCGCTTCGTTCTCCGCAAGCGTCTCGCGCTGCTGGGCGACGACCTGCACCGGGGCGTTGGCCGTGAACTTCTCGTTCGAGAGTTTCGCGCGCATGCCCGAAAGCCACCCCTCCAGCTTGTCGAGCTCCTTCTGGAGCCGCTGCCGTTCCTTGTCCAGGTCCACGAGACCCTTCATCGGCAGGAAGACCTCGACGGCGCCCGCCACGCCCGCACCCGCCGGATGCGGCGCCGGGCCGTCGGCCTCAACGGAAACGTGCTCCAGCTTGGCCAGCAGCGCGACCAGCGCCGCGTTCGCAGAGAGCGCAGCACGGCGCGCCGGGTCAGCCGAACGCAACACGCCCTCGCCACGCAGCCCGGGAGCCACGCCCAGTTCGGCGCGCAGGTTGCGCAGCACGCCCACGATCTCCATGACCTCGCCGAACTCCGCGGCCGCCACCGCGAACGGCGCCTCGCCGGCGCACGTCGGGAACGACGAGATCATCAGGAACCCGTCCGCCGGCGGCAGCCAGTTCCACAGCTCCTCGGTGATGAACGGCATCACCGGGTGCAGCAGCTTATAGGACAGCCCCAGGGTCAGGACCGAAACCGCCAGCGCGGGCGCGCGTCGCGCCGGGTCGCGCAACCGAGGCTTGATTGCCTCGAGGTACCAGTCGCAGAACTCGTGGCGGAAGAAGTTGAACACCTCGTACGAGGCATCGTTCAACCGCCGTCGCTCCAGGTTCTCGTCGCAGTCCCGCGCCACCCGGTACAACTGCGCGATCAGCCACCGGTCGGACACATCCAGGTCACCATCGGCCACCGCCAGGGGCAACTCGCCGCCGAAGACCCCGCGCCACAGGGAGCGCAGAGCCTCGGCCGGCGCGGCCTCCCAGTCGCCGATCGTCGCGACCGCCGACAGGTCCAGGGTCCGCGGCGCGGGCGCGACCTTGGCGGCCGTGATGCCTGCCTCGTCCCAGTACCCGAGCACGAGCTTGGTGGCCTGGAAGATCTTGTTGCTGAAGTTGCGGCCGACCTCGAGCGTCGTCTCGTCGAAGAACACGTCGGCGCCGGTCGGCGTCAGCATCACCAGGCTGCACCGCAGGGCATCAGCGCCGTACTTGTCCATAAGATCGATCGGATCGGGGCTGTTGCCCAGCGACTTGCTCATCTTTCGTCCCTGGCCGTCCCTCACGATGCCGGTGAACAGCACCTCGCCGAAGGGCTTCTCGCCCAGGAACTCGTAGCTGGCCATCACCATGCGGGCGACCCAGAAGAAGATGATGTCCGCCGCGGTCACCAGCACCGAGTTCGGGTGGAACCGTTCGAGGTCATCCGTCTTGTCCGGCCAGCCGAGCGGCGAGAAGGTCCACAGCCAGCTGCTGAACCACGTGTCGAGCACGTCGGGATCGCGCACCAGGTCCGTGCCGCCACACTTGCCGCAGGACGTCGGCTCGGCAGCCGCCGCAATCTCGGCGCCGCAGCCCTGGCAATACCAGACAGGGATCTGGTGCCCCCACCACAGCTGGCGGCTGATGCACCAGTCCCGGATGTTCTGCATCCAGTTGTTGTAGACGCCCACCCAGCGGTCCGGGTACAGGCGGATTTCGCCGTCGGCCACGGCCGCGAGCGCCGGCTTCGCCAACTGGTCCATGCGCAGGAACCACTGCTTCGACAGGTACGGCTCGATGACCGTGCCGCAGCGGTCGTGGTGGCCGACCTGGTGCACGTGCTTCTCGACCTTGTCGAGCAGCCCTTCCGCCTCCAGCGCCGCGACGACTTCCTTGCGGGCCTTCTTCCGGTCGAGCCCGGCGAACCGCCCGGCCTGCTCGTTCATGACCCCCGCCGGCGTCATGCAGACAACCTGCGGCAGGCCGTGCCGGCGTCCGACCTGGAAAT
The DNA here is from genome assembly GCA_903859215.1 of uncultured bacterium. Taxonomy (GTDB): domain Bacteria; phylum Krumholzibacteriota; class Krumholzibacteriia; order LZORAL124-64-63; family LZORAL124-64-63; genus CAINDZ01. The sequence goes on from CAIOLW010000241.1 coordinate 30,562, forward strand.
CGTTCGGGTCGTGCGCCGGCGTGATCTTGACGAAACCGGTGCCCTTCTCCGGGTCGGCGTGATGATCCCCGATCACGGGGATCTCGCGATCGGTCAACGGCAGCTTCACGAGCTTGCCGATGTACTGCTTGCGCTCCGGATCGGTCGGGTGCACCGCCACGGCGACGTCGCCGAACATCGTCTCCGGCCGCGTCGTCGCGACGGTCACGTGGCCCGAACCGTCGACCAGCGGGTAGCGCAGGTGCCACAGGCTGCCCTCGACTTCGCGGTGCTCGACCTCGTCATCGCTGATGGCGGTCAGGTCGTGCGGGCACCAGTTCACCAGGTAGACGTCGCGGTAGATGAGGTCCTTTTCGCGCAGGCGGAGGAAGGCCTCGGTCACCGCGCGGTTGCGCGCCTCGTCCATCGTGAACGCTTCGCGGCTCCAGTCGAGCGAACAGCCGAGCCGCCGGATCTGCGTCGTGATGCGACCGTGCGTGTATTCCTTCCACTCCCAGGCGCGGCGCAGGAATTCTTCCCGACCCGCGTCACGCTTGTCGAGGCCCTGCTCCGCCATCTGCCTCGAGACGACCTGCTCGGTCGCGATGCTCGCATGGTCGGTCCCCGGCACCCACAACGTCGGACGGCCCTTCATGCGCGCCCAGCGGATGAGCGTGTCCTGGACCGAGTTGCCCAGGCAGTGCCCCATGTGCAGGATCCCGGTCACGTTCGGCGGCGGCAGCGTGATCACGAACGGGTCACCCACGGCATCGGGAGCCGGACGGAACAGGCCGGCTTCCTCCCACTTCCGGTACCACTTTTCCTCGAGCCCGCCGGGGGTGTATTGGGCCATCTCGCGAAGGTCAGCCACGGAAGCACTCCTGTCGCCGCGGTCGCCCGCGCGTGAGGAAATATCAACGGTCAGGGGAGGTGGCAAATTAGCATTCGCGCCCGGCCCGGGCAACGGGTTTACCTTGCAAGACCCTCCGGATCCAGATTCAGGCGCCCGCACGCAACGCTTTTGTCACAATATGTGCTTTTTTGCCATTTACATCTCCATAGATCAAGGAATTTTACCTGTATTCCGAAAAATATCCTTCCTGCGACCACGAAAATCGAGTAAGTTCACAAGTGGAGAGCGCAGGAAATCGCCCGTAACGTCCCAATCTGACAAGGACGCGGGACTAACATCGTGGGGGATCTACATGAAAAAGTTTCTACTTGGAACGATCATGCTGCTGGCTCTGGCCGGTAACGCGTGGGCGCAGCTTGATCCGGATAATGATGGCATCGGCGTCTACTTCGACCCCTGCGCCTGCAACAATTGCATTTCGATGCCGGCCGGGGCGCACAGGGCTTTCCTTGTCATCACCCACCCGACGAGCCCCGCGGGCGTTCACGGCTGGGAAGCGAAGATGTGGGCCGAGGGCCCGATCTTCATCACCAACGTCGATGTGATGGGATCGAACATCAACGTCGGCACGGCGCCTGAGTACATGGTCGGCGTGGTCGACCCGCTGATCAATCCCTACACCTACCCTGCGGTGGTGGTAGCGATCATCGACTTCTACCTGACCGACACCGCTTCGCCGTCGCGTTTCTTCATCGACGGCATCCGGTTCCACTCGCTGCCGGACAAGGTGCCCGCGTACCTGGACGGGTCGGACACCAACGTGATCAAGAAGCTGCAGCAGTCCACCGGCGGCCGGACCTTCCCGGTTGCGACGATCAATGGCGACTGCGCTGTGCCGTCCCAGAGCGAGTCCTGGGGCGACGTGAAGGCGCTGTTCCGCTAGCGCCGATTGCGATCGTACGATTGACGAAACGGGGCCCGGCGACGACCGGGCCCCGTTTCCTTTGCGAAGCGCCCCCATCGAGCACTTGGCACAAGTGTCCCGCGTGCTACAATCCCGATGAGTCGCGACTGCGACAGCAGCGCGAGCAACTGCCTCCACGCGCGGAGCACACGAATTGCGGCACCCGGCGGACTACCGACAAACCCGGTTCGAGCGGTACTCGCGCGCCGTCGCGCTGCTGGTCGCCGCCCCCCTCCTGCTCGCGCTTTCCCTGCCCACGGCCTTCCACATCGTCAAGCATGCCGACTACGGTTACGCCGCGCTCGACCTGCGCATCCTGCGCGTGGAACCCGGCGGCCCCGCCGATCGGGCCGGCATGCGCGCGGACGACCGCGTCCTCGCCGTCAACGGACGCCCGGTCGGGCGGATGTTCGAGTACTATGCCGCCACCGCGGACAACTACCGAAACCAGACCCTGACCTTGCGTCTCGCACGGGGGGCCGCCGTGTTCGAGGCCCATATCGTGCCTTCGGCGCCCGGGCAGGCCGCGCTCGTCACGCAGTACACGCAATGGATCAGCGGGCTGGCATTCCTGCTGATCGGCTGGTGGGTCCTCGCGCGCCGGGCCGACCCGGTGGCGCGCAACTTCTTTGCCATGTGCGCCATCTTCGCATTCTTCCTGATCGACATCCCCGACATCGCCAACCTCGCCTGCGTCGTGGTCAAGTACCACCTGCGGGCGCTGCTGCAACTGCTTCTGCCGGCCTATGTGCTCCTGTTCTTCCTCCAGTTCCCGACGCCGTGGCGTGTGGGCACACCGGCCCACATGCCCCTGCGCTGGATCCTGGCGCCGGCGTGGATCCTCTTCCTGTTCACGTCCATCAATGAAGCGCTGCGCGGCGCGCGCCCCCCGGGCCTCCCGGACACCGTCATCCAGGCCGTGTCCCTGGCCTACATGCTCGCGTGCTTCATCATCGGGCTCGGCCGTTTCGCGCGCGGCACGCTGCGGCGGGACCGGCCCATCCTGCGCACCAAGATGCTCGTCATCCTCGTCGGCCTGACCGCCGGGCTCGTGCCCTTCCTCGTGACGATGGCGCTCGGGACGCTCGTCCCGGGCACCAGCGTGCCGCACCTGCAGTACCTCGGCCTGTCGCTCCTCCTGGTGCCTGCCAGCTTCGCACTGGCCATCATGCGGTACGGCGCGCTGGACACGGCATTCGTGGTGCGCATCGGGCTGATCTACGGCACGCTCACGTCCCTCATCGTCGTCGGCTACCTGTCGGTGACGGTGGCCGTCGGAACGTTCCTGTCGTCACGCTTCGCCGTCGACTCGTCGCACGTCCTGGTGCTCCTGGTCGCCGGCACCGCCCTGGTCATCGCCCCGCTCCGCAACCGCGTCCAGCTCCTCGTCGACCGCGCGTTCTACCCGTCCCGGCGCGCCAACCGCGACGCCGTCGCGCGCCTGACGGACCGCCTCACCGGGCTCATCGAGGTCGAACCCGTGCTCGACCACCTCGCCGCCTCGCTGGGCGAGCTCTTCCGCCCGCGCACATTCGCGATCGTGCTGGCGACTCCGGCCCCCCAGCGCGGCTTCGCCGTCCGCACGTTCTGGTCGCCGGGCCCAACCGCCGATTCCCGCGCCTGGCCCGCGCTGCCGGCCGAAAACCTCCTGGCGCCGCTGCTGAACCGCGTGCGGCGCCCCGTCTTCTGCGAGGAACTCGAGGATCACGGCCCCGGTCGGCGCGACGAATCCACCGCCCGTCTGCTGCAGGACCTCCAGGCCGAGCTCCTGGTGCCCCTGGTCTCGGGCAACCGGCTGCTGGGGTTCATGGCCTTCGGGCCCAAGAGCGGCGGCCAGCTCTACGGACAGGAGGACGTGAGCAATCTCCAGATGCTCGCCCTCCAGGCCGGGCCCGTCGTCGAGAGTCGCCAACTCTACGAGGATCGCCTGCGCGGCAAGCGCCTCGAGACCGAACTGGCCGTTGCCCGCGGCATCCAGGCCAACCTCCTGCCGGTCGAACCGCTGAACCGGCCGTCGTGCACGATCTGCGGACGCAACGAACCGTGCCGGACCGTCGGCGGCGACTACTTCGACTATTTCCCCATCGATGACGGCGGCATCGCCCTGGCGATCGGTGACGTTTCCGGAAAGGGTATCCCCGCCGCGCTGATGATGAGTTCCCTGCGCGTGGCCTTCCGACTGGCGGCGGAGGCGGCGGCCTCGCCACGCGACGTGGTCGCGCGCATGAACCCCGTCGTCGCATCGCTGGTCGGCCCGAGCCATTTCATCTGCTTCTTCTACGCCGTCTGGCACCCCGCGGAAGGCCTGCTGCGGTACTGCAACGCCGGCATGGACCCGCCGGTCGTGCTGCGCCCCGGTTCCTCGCACCGCCAATACCTGCGCAAGGGCGGTCCGGTGCTCGGCGTCGAACCGGACTTCGCCTACCGCGAGGGCGCGATCGCCCTCATCCCCGGCGACCGCCTGTTCCTCTACACGGACGGACTGACCGAACAGCGCGATCCGCAGGGACGTTTCTTCGACGCCGAACGCCTCATCGACCTCGTCGAACAGGATGCCACCCGCACACCGGCCGGCATCCTCGAACACGTCTTTGCCACCGTGAACACCTTCGGCCACCAGCACCGCCAGGATGACCAGACTGCCATGTTGATGTGCATCAACAAGTTGGGCTGATTCCCTCCTTCAGGCCCTGAATTTGCTGAGGATTGCCCGGATACGGGGACCGCCGCGCGCGCGCCGACGGGCGGGTAAAAGCTCAAGGCGGGCGGCGGCCGACCGATCCCTAAGCAAGGTGGACCTGAATTCCCGAACCGGAGGAAAGGGGGGGATCGAGATGGAAGGTGCGATGATCCTGTTGACGCTGTCGTTGCTCGATCTCTTTTGGTGGTTGAGAAAATGACCAGCGCTCGCTAGCCCCTGGCTGCCGGCCCAACGCCACAGCCAGGGGTATTTTTTTGCCTCACAGCGCCCCTCCCGCACGCCCCGTCACGGATGCAGCAGCCCCGCCACCGCACGTTCGTAGGTCTCCAGCGACTGGGAGCCGATCCAGCGCCGCCGGATGACGCCGTCCGGCCCCACGAGAAACGTGGTCGGCAGCTGGTCGATGGCGCCGAATGCTGGCGTCAGGTCGGGCTGGGCCCCGACCAGGGCCACCGCGAACGTCAGTCCCTGCCTGGCGACCACTGAGCGCACCTTCGCTTCGCCCTCCTGGCCCAGCGCCACGGCCACGACCACGAGGCTGTCGGGATGCGCCCGCCCCAGTTCCTGCAGGTGCGGCAGCGCCCGCAGGCACGGGCCGCACCAGGTATCCCAGAAATCGACGATCACGACCTTGCCCCGCTGCGCCGCCAGGTCGACCGTTCGACCGTCAAGGGTGGTGAGCGTCACGCCCGGGAGTGCCGCGCCCTCGCGGCCGCCCGCTGTCTTCGTCGCCGCAGCCGCCCGGCATCCGGTCAGCGCCAGCCCCACCACCACGAGCGCCACGGCGGTCGCCCGCGCCCAGGTCCGTTCCCTGCTGTCCATGACAACCCCTGCCCTTCCGCTTCACCCCGGCGGGCGCGGGCCCGCTCCCGGGCCCTGAGACCACCCGGAACCAAACCTTGTCGCCCGGGCTATATGGCCTATTCTAGGCTCTCCGGGGTGGACCACGCCACCGCCGGTTCCCTGCGCCGCCAACCAGAACGAGGCTCTCCGATGCACCCGTTCCCCGATGACAGGCCCCCGATGTCCACGTCCGGTCGCAGTCCCTGGCAGGCCTGGCTGTGCGCGGGCCTGGTGATCGTCATGGCGACGCCGACCCTGGCCCTCGACCTGGCGGTGACCATCCGCGGCAAGAGCGTCGAGATCGGGCGCGACCTTGTGCTCGACGCTGTCGTGAGCCCGGCCGGCAGCGAGTTTCTTGATTCGGAGAGCGTCAAGCTCGAGGTGGCCGCGGCGGACGACGCCGCGCTGCTCGGCACACCGTACCCGGCCAAGGTGACGTCCGCCGACGGCGGCGCGCTGGCCATCGAATGGGCCGCGCCCGTGACCGGCAAAGGACATCCGGGTGAGCACCGCCTGACCGTGCGCGCCACCGCGAAAACGGTCGACGGGCAGCCGCTGAAAGCCGAATGGACGGGCAGCGTCACCGCGGCCTACGGCAAGGGCTGGTCCGCGGACCGCATCCAGAACTTCCTGGACCGTCGCGGCCTGCCGTTCTTCCTCATGCTCGTCTTCGGGTTCGGCCTGTTGATGAGCCTGTCGCCGTGCATCTACCCGATGATCCCGATCACGCTCGCGGTCATCGGCGCCCGCAGCCAGGAAAAGGGCGCCCTCCACGGCCTGGGACTCTCAGCAACCTACGTGCTCGGCATGGCGCTCGTCTACGCCGTCCTCGGGGCGCTGAGCGCCTCGGTCTTCAGCGGCATCACCGCCTTCATGCAGAGCCCGATCGTCGTCGGCCCGATCGCCGTCCTGCTGCTGGTGCTCGCCTTCAGCATGTTCGGCGCCTTCGAATTGCAGGCACCGGCGTTCCTGCGCGACCGCCTGGCCGGTCCCGGCGGCGGCAAGGGCGGCCTCCTCGGCGTGTTCGCGATGGGCATGGTCGCCGGCCTCGTGGCGTCGCCCTGCGTGGGGCCGTTCCTTGCCGCACTGCTGGTCTGGGTGGCCACGACCGGCAACTGGGTCCTGGGCTTCTTCGCCCTGCTGACCTTCGGCCTGGGCATGGGCATGCTGCTGATCGGCGTGGGCACCTTCCCGGCGCTGCTGGGCACGCTGCCGCGCAGCGGCGGCTGGATGGACACCGTCAAGCGCGGCATGGGACTGCTGCTGGTCGTGATGGCGTTCTGGTTCGTGCGTCCGGGGATCGTCCTGCCCGCGAACCTTTACTATCCGCTGGTGGGCATCGCCGCGATCATCACCGCGGTGTTCATGGGGGCGTTCGACCATCCGCAGGAGAACTGGGCCTGGTGGCCGCGCACGCGCATGGCCCTGGGCCTGGTCGTCTTCCTGGCCGGCGTGTGGTTCCTGCTCGGCTCGTTCCTCGCGCACGGGTTCCTGATGCCGTCACCGCTGGGCGCCGTGGCCACCACGTCGATCGAGACTGCCGCCCCGCAGGCCGGCGCGAGCCGATCCCCGAACGCCGGCACGGCGGCGGAGTCGCACGCCAAGGTCGCCTGGGAGGTCGTGGCGAGCGGCCCCGGCGCGCGGGCGCGCCTCGACGCCGTGCGCGCGGCGGCCCGCGCCGAGGGCAAGCCCGTCATGATCGACTTCTGGGCCTCGTGGTGCATCTACTGCAAGAAGCTCGACAAGCTGGTGTGGTCCGACCCGGCGGTCGTCGCCGAGTCGGCGCGCTGGAAGACCATCAAAGTGGATGCCACGGCGACCGACGACGCGGAGATGACCTCTATCAAGGAGGAACTGGGCGTGACGGGACTGCCGCGGGTCGTGTTCATCGACAGCCAGGGCACGATCCTCAAGGACCGCTCGTCCGGCTTCGCCCCGGCCCCCGACATGCTGGCCGTGATGCAGGGCGTGCGCTGAGCGCGCGCTGCTACTGGAACCGGATCTCGCGGCGGCCGCCGATGTCGAAGACCTTGAGCGGACCGCCGCCGGGATTCTCGGTGAGCACTTCGACCACGCCGTTGCCGTCGAGATCCAGCAGTTCGATGCGGCCGAAGAACGCTTCATCCTCCCACTTCACATCGCCCGAACGCGCGTCGATGACCTTGCCCGAGTTGAGCACGACGTCCGCACGGCCGTCGCCGTCGACATCGCCGCAACGGATCTCCGTCGCGGCGTATTCGGCGATGCTGGTGAACTGCTTCGTGAAGCTGCTCCCGTCGACGTAGACAAGCTTGCCGTCGGCGATCATCACGATCTCCGCCGCCGGATCCTCGTCGACGTTGGCCGCCGTGAAGCAACTGATCGCCGTGTACTCACCGGAGAGCGATTCCCACAGCGGCGCGAAGCCGTCGAGCGCCCACGCGTAGACGCGCGCATTCGAGGTCCGGCACAGCAGCGCATCATCGAGGCCGTCGCCGCTCAGGTCGGCCACGAGCACCTCCTCGGGGATGCCCGCCAGCTGGTTGCTCTTCCACACGGTCCGCGAGCCGCGCCCGTCGACCTTGACGACCTGCACGGTGCCGAAACGTTCGGCGACCGCATAGAACATCCCGGTCTCACCCTGCAGCGGTTCGAACAGCGCGACGTGGTCCAGGCTGTCGGTCACCCGCGCCAGGTCCCGGTACTGCTTGTAGGTCAGCTCGGTCTGGGCGCCACCGGGACGCGGCAAGCCCAAGCTGACGGCAAGTACGACGAAGGCCGCCGCGCGGCAACGGCCAAACGAACCGGAAACAACGGAACCGGAAAACGGGGCACGCATGTGAACCTCGATCCGCGCCGGCTGATGGGCGCGGCGGACTGGCGTGGCTGACCAGGGGCGTCTACTCAAGGAATATCATGGATCCGGCCGGCGCGACCACCTCTTTGCCGCCCCGGCCTAGAACGGGAACGGCACGCCGGCCCCGGCGACGAATGTCCAGGACGTGTAGTCGGCCCCGCCCTTGGCGAAGTACCGCAGCTGTCCCTTGACCATCAGCAGGCGCCCGCTGGCGAAACGCCACTCCTGGCCACCCTCGGCGACCAGCGACCAGTACTTGAGCCCCGGCATGTCGGCGCTGTCGCCGGCGCTGGCGCTGGTGGCCCCGAGACCGCCGCCCCAGAACGGCACTGCAATGCGGCCGCCCGGCGCGCCTTGCCCCGCCCCGCGCCGGTAGCGGCGCAGGATGAGGTCCGCCGAAAGGACCCTGGCGCCGCGGCCCAGGCTGAGGCGTTCCCCCTGCAGCACCATGCCGGTGTTCCAGTCGTAGAGGAAGTCGAGGAACCCGGCGGCCTCCGCCGGCCGAAAGATCAGGGCGGCACCGGCCACCGGCAGGCCCTGTTGATGGGAGAATGCCCCGCCGAGGCCCAGGGTCCCACAGATCACCGGCGCCTCGGACGGGCTCCGGTTCAGGTGGCTGGCCGGCATGGCCAGCCGACGGTTCGTGCCCGCCCCCGGCTCGGCGCCGGACACCCCGCGCGGGCACGCCAGGGCGCCCCCGAGGGTGAACAGGGCGACGACACCCCAAAGAGGCAGGCGCGGGCACAGGAGGCTGGTACGCAAGGCCGGGTCCTTTCGTCAACAACAGGGCTCGAAACGCATCCACCGGCCCGCACTTGCAAGCCCGGTGCCAGAGCAACGGCGGCACCACGCAGGCAAGGTCTTGCCCCACAATCACCTGCGATGTACCGTGGCGGCAGGTCGGTCGGGGCCGGCCGACCTGCGACGCCAATCCGGCCACCTGCCGCGGAGTGTGCCAGTGACTGACCACGAGGCCGCAACACCCTCGCCCCCGGATTTCGTCCTGGTCCTGGCGGGAGAGGGATCCGGCGAGTTCACGGAGCAGCGCTCCCGGTTCCTCGGCTTCGCGCTGCCGGCGGCCGACGAGGCTGCAGCCCGCAACGCCATCGCGGCGATTGCGAAGCGCCACCACGACGCCCGCCACGCCTGCAGCGCCTGGCGCCTGGGCGCATCCCCGCTCCCGCGCGAATACCGGCACGACGACGGCGAGCCGGCGGGCACCGCTGGCGAACCGCTGCTGGCGGCGATCCGTCGCCACGAACTCACCAACACGGCCGTGGTCGTTGTCCGCTGGTTCGGCGGCGTCAAGCTGGGACCGGGCGGCCTCGCGCGCGCGTACGGAAGGGCTGCGGCGATGGCGCTCGAGGCGGCATCGGTCACACGCCTGCCGCTCGGGCGCACATTCGCCCTCAGTTTCCCCTATCCGATGCGGCAGGCCGTTGAACGCCTGGTCATGCTGCGCGGAGGGCACGCCTGCGCCGAGTCGTACGGGGTGGACGTGTCCTGGGAAGTCTGGCTGCCCCACTCGGGCTGCGAGGGGTTCGGCGCCGCCATCACCGAAGCGACCGCAGGGGTCGTCAATGCGCGCGAGACGACGATCCGCTGATGCCCGGACGACGTCACCCGCAATGGAAACGGGGCCCCGGTCATGACCGGGGCCCCGCCTTGTCACTCGTTCGCTTGCCCACCCGTCCCTCCGCCCGCATCGTCAGCGCCGGTCAGCCTCACCGCCGCCGCGACGGAGCGTCGGTCCGCCCTCAGACCTGCCGGTCCTCGGCGTAATCCTGCATGTACTTGAACGTCTTGCTGCACCGGATCTTCTCGAACGCCTCTTCCTTGATCTGGCGGATGCGCTCGCGGGTCAGGCCCATGATCTGGCCGATCTCCTCCAGCGTCAGCTCCTGATCGGTGCCGAGCCCGTAGTACAGCTTGAGCACCTTGGCCTCGCGGTCCTTCAGGTCGCCCAGCATGCGCCCGATGCTCGAGTTCAGGTCGTCGTCCATCACCTTGGCGTCAGGACCCTCGCTCCCGGTGTCCTCCAGGAAGTCGAGGTACGTGCTGTCCTCGTCGTTGCCCACGAAGTCATCCAGGAAGAAGTTGTCCTGCATGAGGGGCAACGTGTCCTTGACCTCGTCGACCGAGAGGCCCAGGAACTTCGCGATTTCCTCCGGCTCGGGCTTGCGGCGCAGCTTCTGCTGGAGCTCGCTGCTCGCCTTCTTGATCTGGTTCAGCACGCGCGCGCGGTTCAGCGGCATGCGCACGATCTTGCTGTGGTTCGCGAGCGCGGCGAGGATCGACTGCCGGATCCACCACACTGCGTACGAGATGAACTTGAAGCCGCGCGTCTCGTCGAAGCGCTGCGCAGCCTTCAGCAGGCCCAGGTTGCCCTCGTTGATGAGGTCCTCCAGGGGCACGCCGTAGTGCGCGTATTCCTTCGCGATCGACACGACGAAACGCAGGTTGGCCTTCACCAGCTTGTGCAGGCTCTCGTTGTCGTTGGCGTGGATGCCACGCGCCAGTTCGCATTCCTCGTCACGGGTCAGCAGCGAGTATGCCTTGACCTCCTGGAAGTACAGGTCGAGGTTGCTCATCAACTGTGCGGCGGGAGCAGCCTGCTCCTGCGCCGCGCGGGTGCCGCGGCGCGCCTTGGCGCGCGGGCGCGGGGCCGGCTTCGCGGACGCGGACGCCGTCGCCTTGGCGCTCACGGCCTTGGCGCTTCCAGCCTTGGCGCTCGCAACCACCTTCTTCGCCGCCTGGACCTGCTTGACAGCCTTGGCCATGATCTGCCTCTTTTCGCGCTTGCCTGTGGGGGGCCCGGCGACCGGCGCCGGGAAGCTTTGTCCTTTACTCTGCGGTCCCTATTACAAGTTGCGTACCATCGCAGACGATTTGAGCGGAGCTTTGTAGGCTTTTGTAAGGTGTTATATTGCAAACTATTACACCGCCAGATGACCGCCCTCCACGAACTGGTCGGAGCCGCGCGGGACGCCCTTTGACAAATTGGCAAAACCAGCCCGTCGGCCTGCGTCAGATTGTCAACGGCGCCAACGGTCGGAGGCCACTGGTGCACCGCGCCGGCCCCTGTTAGTGTTGCGCGTCGAACCACCTGCCAAGGCGGCCAAACGATGCGCGCAGAACACAAGGATCCTTCCCGCGCCACGCCCGTCCCCCGAGCGTTCTCGCGGAACACCTTGCTCGCCCAGGCACTGACCGCAGTCGCCGTGGTCCTGCTGGCGTGCCTGCTGTCCTGGCACCCGCTCGAGGACCTCGACATCTGGTTCCACCAGCGCGCCGGGTCCGAATTCCTGGCCACCGGCCCCCTCCCCGCCCAGAACCACTACAGCTTCACCGAGCCCGCGCACCCGTGGCTGAACCACGAGTGGCTGTTCCAGGTGCTCGCGCACGCGGCGGGTCCGCGCACGCCCCCGACCGAGGCCGGCGTTGCCGGCTGGAACGTCCTGCGCCTCGCGCTGGCGCTGGCGATCGCCCTCGTGCTCCTCGGCGGCGACGGCGCCTGGCAGCGCCTGCGGGGAAATGGAAGCGTGCTGGCGGCATCGTGGAACGGGCCCTGGCTGCTCTGGAGCCTGGCCTTGCTGTGGCCGCGGTTCCTGCTGCGGCCCGAACTCGTGTCGTACATCGCGCTCGTGTTGCTCGTCCGCTTCGTCGAGGCGCTGCGCGCGGACCTTGCGCCGGGCACTTCGAAGCCGGTGCGGTTTCGGGACACCATCGACCCGCGCACGCGCGCCGGCCACATCACCTGGCTGACGCTCGTGTGGGCGCAGTGCCACGGCTTTTCTGCAGCCGCGCCGCTCGTGGTTGCAGTGGGGCTCCTGTCCCCCGCGCCGGAAGGGGCCTGGCGGCTGCCTGACGGGCGCGCATTGCGCTCGATCGGCCTTGTGTTCGCAGCTTCGCTCGTCGCGCTCATGGCGACGCCGAACGGCTGGCAGGGCCTGGCCTTTCCGCTGCGCGCGCTCGGACAGTTCGGGACCGGCAGTGAACTGCGCCGCACGGTGGCCGAACTGGCGCCGCTGCTGGGTTCCCCCGATGTCCTCGGCCTGACGATCGTCATCTTCAAGGCCAGCCTCGTCGCAGGCGCCCTGCTGGCGCTTGCCGGCTGGCGACGGATCGGGCTCCTGCGGATCGTGCTGTGGATCGCCACCGCCGCCGCGACTTTCGCCAGCCAGCGCGCGCTCGGCCCCTACGCCATCGCGTTTGCGCTCCTGGGCCTGCGCGCCGCGCGACCGGGCAGGGCCGCGTTCGCACGACACGCGTCGGCGATCGCGGCGGCGGGCGCCGCGGTGACGGTCGTCGTCGTCGTCGCCTGGGGAATGACCGTCGCGAACGACCGCTTCTATCTCGCGGAAGGGGTGACGCGCCGGTTCGGCAGCGGCCTCGCCACGGCCCAGTATCCCGTGGGCTGTGCCGGGCATCTGGCCGGGAAGAACGGGGCCCGCGTCTTCGCGAACCTTGGCGCCAGCGGCCTGCTCCTGGGCACCACCCGCTGCGAACTGTTCATCGACGGCCGCACGGAAGCCTACTCGCCGGCGCTGTGGCGCGAGTACCTCGACATCAAGGGCGCGGGCGAACACGCGCTGTCCCTGCTGGATGCGCGCCGCGTTGGCGCCGTCTGCCTGGCGGCCCCGGGCGGCGCCTTCGCGGCGCTGGCCGACGACCTGCTCGCTTCGCACCGCTGGAGCCTGACGGCAGCCGAGGGCGCAGGGTTGCTGTTCGAGCGCGAGACCCTGCTGCCGGGGCCCGAGGCTGCTCCCCGCCAGGAGGCGGCCAAGCGCAGCGTCCTGATCGATGCGGCCAGGCGCCAGCAGGCGGCGGCGGCCGAGCCGCACCTGACGGACGCGCGCGCAACCGACGCCCTTGTGGCAGCGGCAACCCTTTACCGCATGGCTGGCGACGAGGATGGACGCCGGGCCTGCCTCACGGCGGCGACCGGCCGTTCACCGCACCATGCGCTCGCGCGCCACAACCTGGGCAACCTTCTGCTGGCCGAAGGCCGTTTCGAGCCGGCGCTCGCCGAGTTCCGCGCCGCTGCGGCGGCCAACCGGCGGCTGTCGGGCCCGCGCCTCAACGCCGGCGTCTGCCTGATGCGCCTGCAGCAGCCCGCCGAAGCGGCGCGCTGGTTCAGGGGCGCCACCCGGGTGGCTCCGCGTTCGGTCGAGGCCTGGGCCAACCTGGCGGTGGCCCGCAATGCGGCGGGGGACCGGACCGGCGCGCTGTCGGCCATCGACCGCGCCCTGGCCCTGTCCCCCGGCAATGCCCGCCTGTCCGGGCTGCGTGATACGCTCCGCCGCGGCGGACCGGCTCAGTAGCGCACGTCGACCGTGTAGGTCAGCACTGTCTCGCCACCCGCGGCCACTGGCACCGCGAACGACACCGTCGAGGCGTCGACCTTCTTCGCCGGCACCGAGGACGCCTTCATTTCCCAGAAGCCGCCCACCTGCTCGATGACATCCACGACCACGGCTTCGGCCTTGTGGTTGCGCAGCGTGATCGCGAAGCTGTAGCGGTAACGGTCGTCCGCCAGCTTGCTGCTGTCCGTGCGGACCCGCCTGGCGATGATGTCGAACGCATTTCCCGTGTGCAGTTGGACCATCTCATCGACCGGCGTGTGGTTGATGCGATCCTCGCCCAGCAACTGGCGACCGCCGCTGGCCGACTTTCCGTAGACCCTCACCACGCCGGCAGGCAGCGGCTTGCCGAGCGCGTTCGACGCGCGATTGGCGAACGAGTAGAACACCTCGACCGGCGGATCCTGCGACATGTCGCCCAGGCCGCGGAAATAGTACTCCTGGCCCGTCAGCCGGTAGTGCCGGTCCACCTTCAACCCCTGCGCCTCGAACAGCGCGATCTGCTTGATCTGGTTGTCGAGCAGCGTCGTCGGCCGTTGCAGCGTGTACATGTGGTAGTCGTAGAGTTCCTCCTGCACGAACTCGCCACCCCGCGCGCTCATCACGGCCATGTCAGCCATCATCGCCTGCTTGGGCGCCACCTGGTTGACGTCGCCGGCCACCAGCAGGAGTTTCGCATCCTCGAAGGCGCCGCCGCTGCGGTTGTCCACCGACACCCACGCCTGCAGGTCGCCGCGCTGCCCGGCAGCGTCCAACTGCAGCACATAGTCGGCCTGCCACGACATGCCGTGGGTCACGTACGAAGCCTCGAGATCCGCGGGGCCCTTGCGCTCGCTGCTCGCCAGCCAGACCAGGGTCGGCCGGTCGCGGAGGTTTTCCGGCAGGGCCGGCAGCGCCAGCCGGCCCGGGACGTCGAACACGATCTCGCCGCCGACCCGGAAGACAGGGCCGTCGTTCATGCCCAGCAGCGTTCCCTGCACGCGCTTGCCGTCCTCCTGGATCCAGGTGAGGTCCTTCCCCACGTACTTCTCCAGGATCCTCTGCCGCGACATCAGGTCGAACTCGTAGTTCTGCTCCAGAAGGTCGAACGACCGGTCTGCCGGCACATTCACCAAAAGGGTGACGGGGTCGATCTGCGCCGGCACGTCCCGGAACTCCAGCTTGAACTGCCCGGCGGGCAGGTCCACCGAGCGTGTCTCGCGGACCAGGGCCAGGTTGTGGTTGTAGACCGTCACGTCCACCCCCCGCCGCGCCGCGGCACCGCTGACGACCGCCGGCGCGGTGCCCGCCGCCAGCGCCGGGGCGCCTGCCAGGATGACGACGAACCAGGGAGCCACGAACCTCGATCTCATGAGCCAACCTCCTGAAATTGCTCGCATCTGCCGGGATTCTCCCGCGAATCGGGGTAAAGTGGCCGGCAGCCGGGCCGATCACCATGCTGCCGGGAAAAGATCACGCCGGGATCGTCACGCCGCCACACGCGGCGGCGACTGCCGGTGAACAGGGGAATGCCTGTGGCGTTCCCGCGGAGGGTCCTGTGAGCCACGCCGTCCTGATTGTCGATGACGCCGACTTCATGCGTGACATCCTGCGCACCATCGTCCAGGACCTGGGCTGGTCGGTCGCGGCCGAAGCCGCCGACGGCACGCAGGCGATCGCCTTGTACGGTCAGCAGCGACCCGACCTCGTGCTGCTGGATATCACGATGCCGGGGATGGACGGCAACGAGGCGCTTGCGGCGATCCTCGCGCAGGATCCCGCAGCCCGCGTCGTGATGATCACCGCGTTGGGACAGAAGGAACAGGTGCTGGCGGCGATCAAGCTCGGCGCCCGCGACTTCATCATCAAGCCCTTCGACCCGGAGCGCGTCGCCGCGACGCTGACGCGCCTTCTCGGCGCCGCCGAACCGGCCGGAACCTGCTGAACCGCAGCTCCCCGCGACCCTGACACGCCTCGACGTTCAATTGGCGCCGCGCTGCTCCCGGGCGGCGCGCGCCTGGCTGTAGTGCAGCCGCGCCTGCTGGGGCATGCCCAGCGCATCGCAGGTCAGCGCCATCTGGTAGTGCAGCTTGCCGTCCTCGGGCGTGTACTCGAGGGCCTCCTCGAGCGACAGTCGCGCTTCCTCATACCGCTGCAGCTTGTGCAGGCACGTCCCCAGGTAGAACGGGACGCGCACGAGCCGCGGGTCCAGCTTCCAGGCAGCCTCGAAGCGCTTGCAGGCGTCGGCATACATGCCGCACTTCATCAGGCACAGGGCCGCATAGTACTGCCCGCGGATGAAACCGGGGTCGCAGCCGAGCGCGCGCTCGAAACACTCCAGCGCCCTCGTGTATTCCGCTTCGCCGTAGTGGACGAGTCCCAGGTTGTGGTAGCCCTCGGCGTCGGGTTCGATCGCTATGGCTGCCTCGAAAGAGCGGATCGCTTCCTGGGTCCGGCCCGCCTCGGCATAGATGGCCCCCAGGTTGTGGTGGGCCACTGCGCTGTCGCCGCCCTTCTGCGTCGAGCGCCGGTACCAGAGGACCGCTTCGTCGCGGCGTCCGAGGCGGTCGCAGCAGACGCCGAGGTTCGTCAGGCAGGCCGTGGCATCGGGCTGCACCTCCACGGCCTGGCGCAGAACCAGTTCGGCCTCCGCCGACAGGTCCAGTTTCATCAGCACGCAGCCGAGCCGGTACAGCCAGTCGTGGCGCCGCGGCTCCTGCTCGAGGGCCAGTTCATAGGCGCGACGCGCCTCCTCCAGGCGGCCGGCATGCTCCGCCTGGCGCCCGTTCTCGAAGAACACGCCGCCCGACAGGTTGTCGTCGCCCTGAGGCCTGTTGTCTTGTTCACGGGAAGTCATGGCGGCAATCTAGCGGGCATCGCGGCGGCGGTCAATGACGTTCAACCGGGATGCGCGCAGCGGATCCTAGAGCGGGGAGTCGTCGTCGATGACGACCTCGAGCAGAAGCCGCACGGGGCCCCGTCCCTCCAGCAAACGGCGGGGAATGCGCACGGGCACGACCACCGAAGGCCGCAGTTCGTGGTAGATCGCCTCGCTGAGGGCGCGCGTCGTCTCGCCGATCTCGGTGCCCGGCAACGGCGGTCCGTAGTCCAGCCCCAGCGGGCCGGCCGGTTCCGGTGCCACGGCGGGCTCGGGTGGCTGCACCGGCGTCGCGGCGGCGAGGGCTGCCGCGGCCGGATTGGCCGCCAGATGGTTGACGGTCAGCCCGAGGATCGCCTTCAAGGTCTCGCGCGCACCGTCGCCATTGGCGGCATTGGCCGGGAACGACAGCAGGCCCCACGGGTTGAGCAGGCTCTCGAGCCGATCCACGGGCAGCGTGTCGTCGCGATCACGCCGGTTGTACTGGAGGACCATGGGAACCCGCATGAGGTCGAGGTCCCACGATTCCAGGTATGTCTTGAGCGCCTCGAGCGCCGCCAGGCTCTGGTCCAGCATCGCGGCGCCCGAATCCACGACGAAGACGATGCCGTCGAACGGCGGGTGCATGTCCCGGCCCGCGGCCCGCAGCCGCTCACGGCCGGCGTCGACCGCCTGCACCAGTACCTGCCATTCACCCTGCAGCCCGTGCCGAACCCGGAAAGCGATCTGCCGCTCCGGGTCGTCCGTGGCCAGCAGGAGGCGTTGCTCGGGTGGGATGGAACGGTGGATCACCCTCAGGTTGGCACGCTTGCCGGCGCTGGCGGGCCCGTAGTAGAGCACGCGGCAGGTCCGGGTGGCTGTCAGCTGGGATGTGCTCACGATTCCCTTCCTGGGCTCACGGTCGGCCGCCCCGTTACGGGGTTGGCGGTGCCGTCAGCCCGGTCAAGCAAGCCACGTGCCACGAAACAACAAGCATCTTCTTGTCATTTCATCAGATCACGCGCCGTCCCCGGCAACGGGCAAGCAATTTGCAACATCTCCCGGGAATCACAGGGCAGTCCGGCACGCGGGGCGCCCCCGATGGCGGCCACCACCCGGCAGGAGCGGTTCATGACGACGACGAACACCGACAAGATCCTCAAGACCATGTTCTCCCGACTGCTGCAGATCGAGGTCGACGACCCCCTGCTGCACAAGCTGTGCGCAGTGATCGACAGCGTCACCGAGCGCGTGGGAGGCAATTTCGACCTTGAGACGGTCCAGGGCCAGAACACCTTCCGGGCGCTGCTGTGCTCGATGGTGGTGCACGGGTGGGGCAACGGCATGCATCCGTTCCACAACCCACCGGCCAACCAGGACGGGAACCCGGTCGAGGTCCGGGTCAGCAAGGACATCCTGATGTCCATGCAGGATCTGCAGGCGCTCAGGTATGTGAAGAAGGACTCGCAGGGCCGGGTCAAGCAGGCCCTCTTCGAGCCCGACCACAACGTCCGCGTCCGGCAGCAGATCGACGACATCCTGGCGGAAATCAGCCAGGACAAGTGGAATTCCTAGGCGACCGCCCTGCGCACAAACGCCGAACCGGCCGCGCCGATGACAGCGCGGCCGGTTTGCGTGAGGGAAGACCGGCATCAGAAGACGGGCATCAGAAGACGGGTATCAGAAAACCTGGCTGCCCCCCGCCAGGATTTCGTTCAGGGCGTCACGGAAATACTCGGTGGAACCGGCCACCTCGGGCGTGACCTTGTCCTTGTAGAGTTCCCACGACTTCTTGATCTCCGGCCCGAGGGCTTCCAGCAGGTTGCCGTCGGCGAGGGCGCGTTCGTAGACCTCACGGTTGTAGACCTTGATGTCCGAGACGAGCGCGCGGGCCAGCATCTCTTCCTTGCTGCGGCGGCGGCGCGCCTGGACGGGCTGGTCCATGACCGCGGTTCCTGTCGGCGCCGACGCGGCGGGGCCCGCCGAGTGTTCGGACACCGGAGTCGCAGCATACGCGGAAGCGCCTGCCTGCGGCCGCAGCACAGGGCCCGACGGTTCAAACGGATCGACGACCGCCCGGACCGGCTGGCTGGCCTTGACCACCGCCTCGTCGGCGCCGCGCGCCACCCCGTCCAGGACGAAAACGCCCCGACAGGACGGGCAACGGACACGCACCTGGCGGTGCGGCACGCGCTCGGGGTCCAGGCGATAGCGCGCGTGGCAATCGGTGCACGTGGTGATCATCAACCCGCTCCTTTGGGATGGCTGGAAACCGGATTCCGGGCACGTCAGGTTTCGGCCGCAGGCGGCGGGAATTAAGGAAAGTTTGGGTGGCCGCGCTCAGGGGCGCCAGATCAGGTCCGCGGCGAGGCGACCGGCCTGTCCGAGCGAGCCCGCCGAGCAGCCTTCCGGCGCATCACCCGTGGTGTGCCAACGGGGATCGTCGAAGTCGATCAGGTCGACCGCCGGGACACCCGCCTGCAGGAACGGCACGTGGTCATCGTAGATCTGCCGCCCGGGCGCTGGTTCGAACATGTCCAGGCCCAGCTTGCCCGCCCGCTCGAAGACCGCCGCCGTCCACTCGGGCGCCAGGGCGAGGGAATAACCCTCCTGCGTGACGCGCGCGCCGGATTTCCCGACCATGTCGAACAGGACCAGGCCGCGACACCGCGAAGCGTCCAGCGGGCTGCCAAAGGCCCCCAGTGATTCCGCCAGATGGCGACTGCCCAGGCAGAACCCCAGCGGGTCATGCGGCTGCCCGGAGTCCTCCGCGTCCAGGAAAAGGAGGTCCACGCCCTGCGGCGGCGGCGTTGCGCCCAGCATCTCGATCAACTGAAGCAGGACGGCCGTCCCGCTGCCGCCGTCATTCGCGCCGGGGATCGGGTCCTTCCGTCGCGCAGGCACGGGATCCTGGTCGGCCCACGGTCGCGTGTCGAAGTGCGCCGCCAGCCACAACCGCCGGCCATCGGTCGGCCCGGCCGAGACGATGATGTTGCACGCCTCGATGGCGCTTCCCTGCCGGCCGAGAGGGACGTTGAAGCGCTGTTCCACGACCTTCAGCCCGGCGCGCCGGGCCGCCTTCGTCACGAGGTCGCGCAGTGCCCGGTTGCCGGCCGACCCGGGTGTTCGGGGCCCCAGCGCGCACTGGCGCCGCACCAGTTCCAGGGCGCGCTCACCCGAGAACGCCGGCACCGCGACCAACCGCTCGGCAACCTCCGCGCGGGCCGGCGTGGCCAGGGCGGCGGCGGCAACGGTCGCCATGGCCAGGTCACGGGCCCGGCGGATCCCAGAGACAAGCCTAGAAGACAAAGGTGGCCTCCACTCCCAGGCCGAGCGTCGTGCTGTGCTGGCCGGTGGCGATGTTGCTCGAGCGGGCGAATTTGAAACGGATCGCCCCGTTCAGGTTCTTGGAGATCTGGTACGTGAAGCGCGGGTCCAGGCTCAGGCGCTTCTGGCCGGTCGGGGCCGTGTCGGCGAGGCCCGGGTTGACGCGGTCGGTGCGGTCCTTCTGGTACGAAAGGTCCACGTCCAGCGTCACGTTCTGGCTCGAACCGGGCCGGTAGAGCCCCATCTTCGCCAGGAACTGCTCGGCCTTGAACTGGTGGCGCACCTGCAGGCCGTAGCGCGACTGGTTCGTCGTGGTCGTCACGCCGTTGCCGCGGACATCGTCCCACTTCAGGTTCGCGTTGAGCGTCGCCGACAACCCGCTCGGGAAAGTGAACGACCAGCGCGGCTGGATGGTGGTCGAGTACGTCGGACTGTACACCGTCGCCGTGAAGTTGTTCACCGTCAGGCTGCGCTTGTAGCCGACGTTGAAACTGGACGAGCGGAACCAGCCGTCGCCCTCCTTCTTACCGCCACCCAGCAGGCGCCACTTCTCGATGCCCGTCAGGGAGAACTGAACGTCGGGCCACTCCGTGTGCAGGCTTCGCGACTCCGAACCCACCTGCTCGCGACGTGAATTGTTGTTCGAGTACTTCAGGTCGAGGGACAACTGCCGGGTCACCCGCGTGTTGGTGGCCAGCGTGACGGATTCCTGCTCGTCGAACCCGTGGGCCGCGAAGCGCGCCGCATCGACGTCCAACTCGGAGTTGAAGCCCGCCTCGTACCAGAACGTGGCCGGGTCCAGGAGCCGCACGTAGTTGCTGTTACGCCGCCGCGTCAGCGTCACCTTCAACGGCGACGTATTGCGCAGCACGGAAATGAACGGGTCGACGAGCGCCCGCGGGCCGAAGCCGCCACCGCCGGCGCTCGTGACCGGGCCGCCCGGAGGCGGCATGGCCCCGGTTGCCGGCATGCCGGTCGCGCCCGATCGGCGCTGGTCCTCCTGCTCCTGCTCAACGCGGGCTTCGGCGGCCGCCAGCAGCCGTTCATCTTCGCGCCGCTTCCGTTCGTCGGGAGCCAGCAACTGGTCATCCGCGCCGGCGGCCGCGGTCGGGTCGGTGGAAGGAGGCGTTCCCCGGGCGATGCCCGTGCTGTCCGTCGCACCCGGCGCCGGCGTTGCGGGCGGATTCCCGGTTCCGGCGGGCGGGATCAGCGGCGGGCCCCCCGGGACACGCCGCGCCTCGCGGTCCTCGAGCCGGCGCTGCGAGGCCAGCATCTGGTCACGCTGCGTAGCGGACCAGCGCTGCTCCGGGAAGATCTTCTTCACCGCGTCCCCGACAGGCAGCTGCAGCCGCAGGTCCCAGCTCCCGGCATTGCTGACGCTGCGGATGTTGTCCGGGTCCCCCGGCTGTCGCGTGGCCGGGTCGTGCACGTCGGCGAAGCCCCCGGTGAACTGCAGCGATGGGCTGATCTGGTCGATCATGCGCAGGGTGAACCGGGCCGGCGCGAACAGCGGGCTGGCCGGGAACTTCAGTCCCTTGGGAGGCGTGAAGGTGACGCGCAGGTCGTAGCTCCGCCGGTTCTCCTGGCCGATGTTCACGCCCAATTGCTTCTGTTCCCGCAGCAGGTCGCGGTCCGAGATGAAGCTGAAGGCCATGTCGACGATCTGCAGCGGGGAATAGTCCACCGATCCGTTCAGCTTGCCGATCCGCCGGCGATCCACCGGTCGCACGGTCACAAACCCCGTCTCGGTGATGGTGGTCGCCGCGCCTTCCGTCGAGCTGAAACTGGCGCCGAGCGCAATCCGGCGCGGAACGATCGAAACTCCCTTCACGATCGGGACCCAGCGCAGCACCGGGTACGCCCCCAGCATGTAGTTTCCCATGATGCGCAGGTCGAAGTTCAATCCCCCCTGCAGGCTCTTGCTGCGGCTGAGCAGCAGGGGGCTGTCGGTCTTCTCGCGCGACCCGCTCAACTGCGCCGACCACGGGTCCACCAGGTAGCGCAGCAGCGGCGCCTTGCCCGGCGTGTGGTTCAGGCGCGCCGAGAACTGCTCGCGGGTCACGATCGTCGACATCGCCGTCAGCATGTCGGGGTCGATGATTTCGATGTCGCTGTTGGTCACGTACTTCGGCCGGTCGGTCGCCTGCCGGCGACTGCCGCTGACCGGCAGGCGGAACCCCGCCAGCGGGAAGAAGTCCTCCACATTGAAGCTGTTCTGGAGGCTCCACTCGCCGTGGTCGATACCGCTGCCGACGGCCTTGTCCAGGCCGTGGTACGCATCGTCGGTATGCTTCCAGTCGAAGTCGACCTTGAAGACATCCGCCATGTTGACACGCACGCCCGCGCGCTGGGCCATGCCGTGGTCGCGCTTGACGCCCTCCAGGCGCACGTCATTGATGTAGAAATACCCGCTCGCCGGCTCGGTCAGCATGTTGTTGGCAACGCCGACGAAATAGCGCCTCACGCGCCGCAGGTCCGGCCGGCCCACGACGCGGACGAGGTACTCGTCCCCCGACTCGAGATCGGGAACGATCGCGTGCAGGCTGCCGTCCTCCGCCAGATCGCCGGTCTTGGCGTTCGAGAGCTCCGCCATGCCGAGCGACATCCGGTGCCAGCCGGTCTTGGCGGCGCCGTCGCTGAAGCGGTACGCGATCTCGTAGTAGTTGAGCGAGTCGGCGCCGACCCTGAACAGCAGGTCCAGGTCGGCTGTCGCGTGCGAGGGGTTGAACCAGTACCACGACATGTTGCGGTAGCCGGTGTAGTCGTCGCCGCGCGGGGAGACCTGCTTGCTGATGCGCATCAGGTGGCCGCGCTCGAGGTCCTGGAAGTTCAGGACCAACGACTGCTCCTTGTCCGGGATGTTGTTCTCGACGTGGACCGCGAACGGCGGCGAATAGTCCGGGTTCTCCTTGTTGTTCACTTCACCCAGGAAGAACTCCTCGTCCGCCAGCCGCTCGCCGTGGCTCAGCAGCTGCTCGCCGTCGATGCGCCGGACGCCTTCGCGCTCCCAGCGGCTGCCGAGGAACCGCAGGTCCGACAGCTGGAGATGCACCGCCGACGGCGCGCTGCCGCTGTCGTTCTCGTACCAGATGCGGGCGTGCGTGACGGCCTTGATGTTGGCCGCCGTGCCCGCCGAAACGGAGTCGACCGCAGCCAGCGGAATGCGGTACTTGCGCCAGGCGATGTTCTTCGACACCAGTTCCTGGACGTCGGCGTAGTCGCGATCGACGTCGACCAGCGCCGGCGTCTCCTTCAGGTCGATGGTGACCGTGAAGTAGCCGTTGGCCGTGTCCAGGCGTCCGTTGGCGTTCAGGTCCTCGGTGTCCTCGCGGTTGTTGCGCGCGGTATTGTTGATCTTGGGGAACGGCTCGTCCCCGTCGATGGAATATTCCGCCTTGTAGAGTTTGGCGTCCGAGGCGTCGCCATCCAGGCCGATGTCCTCATCGTACGTCCAGACGCCGTCCGGCTGCTTGTTGACGATGCCGTCTTCCTGCTGGAACGTGCCGGCAACGAGGTTGCCCTGGTCGTCCCGCGGCCAGAACCCGTCCTCGTTGATGTAGCCGAAGTCGATGTGGAGCTTTCCCGAGCGCAGGGCGGCATCCGGCACCTGGTCGTTGACCCAGACCTCGACGAACTGCGACTTCGAGAGGTCCAGTCCCGTGCGACTGACGCCCCGCATGATGCCGCCCCAGTTTTCCGGCCGCCAGATGCCGTCGGCCCGGAGGTACAGGTCCATCGCCGTCTGCGTCTCGTCGCGTTCCTGGTTGACCAGGTCCGGATTCAGGTACCGCCTGAGGACGCGGTCCTTCGGCAGGAACCAGCGGACGGTGTTGACACGGTCCGCAGGCTGGAAAGAGCGCGAGTCCGGGTGGGTGGCCAGCCAGCCGGACCCGAGTTTCGGCGAACTGGCCCACGACCAGCCGAGCCGGTTGAGCGTGACCATGTCGGACGCGTCGACGCCCTCGAAGTCCTCCAGGAACACCTGTCCCTTGGTGTTCGGGTTGGGCAGGCTGAGCGCCAGTTCGCCGAGGAACTGCACGCTGCTCTCGCGCTCGGAATCGTTCCGGCTCAGGAAATTCGCCACCGAAGTCAAAAACCGCGGCTTGAACGTGTGCTGCAGGTTCACGTTGCCGACCAGGTTCTTGCTCGGCTCCTCGCCCAGCTTGGCCTTCTCGCCGACGATCGATTCACTTTGGTACAGCACGCTGGTCGCCAGCTTGCTGTCCTGGCCCAGGTCGTAGCCGAGGCTCAGGCCCATCAGGCTGGTGTTGCCGCCGCCCATGAACGGCGCGTACTGGTAGTCCACGCTGATCTTGCTGTCGGCCGTCAGGTTCGCAGCCTCGCCCTTGAGCTGGATCTCGCCGAACGTGTAGTCGATCTCGTAGTCGACGTCGCGCGTCAGCTGACGCCCGTCGATCGTCACGGTCTCGGAGCCCTCCTCGATGTTCGAGGCTCCGAGGCTGAAGCTGCTGGCGGCAGCGGCATGGCGGGCAATGATCTTGAACTCGTCGTGCGTCACGAGGTCCGTCTGCGGGGTGTCGAAATCGTAGATCTTCGACAGGTTGGGAATCTTCGTCTGCAGGAACGTCCCCTCCCACTGGAACGGCTCCACGTCGGCATACGCCTTGTACTGGGCCTCGGAGGCGTTGAACGGCTCCGGGAAATCAAGCGGGAATTTCAGCAGTCCCTTCACGAGGTCGATCAGGTACGGGTCGTCCGCGTCGACGACGCCGTCGTGCGTCGCCTGCCCCTGCGCGTTGCGGCGGTCCAGGCCGAACACGCGGATGTAGTCGAGCCCGTTCTCGTCCTGCGCGGGCTGCCCGTTGCCGACCTCGTTCTTCTCGATCCGCAGCTCGAACGTCGACGGGTCGATGTTGGCGCCGCCGAGCGAGTAGATGTTCCTGAGCACGTACTTGAAGACATGGGGATCCGGCTTGTTGTAAAGCGCCTTCAGCAGCTTCATCCGGTAGTACTTCCCCGTGCCACCCACGACATCCTGCGTCGGGTTGCCCATGACGTCGGGGTTGTCGCCCACCTGCGCGATCTCGCTGCCCAGCGCATCCTCGACCGTGTAGACGACAGCCAGGACGTCCGAGTTGTCCATCTGCGTGCGCATGTCGATGGCCACGAGCCCGCCGTTGGCGTCGAGCATCGGGTCGAAGGCCGTGATCTCGCGCCAGCGCGGCCCGAAATCGTGCGGGACGTTGAAATCGATGCTGCCGTTGTCCCAGCCGCGGAAACCCTCGCGGTCCACGTAGACCGCGACGTTGGCGATGTCGCCCGGCTGGAACTGGCCGGTCGGCATCATCTCGAAGACCTTGACCGAGCTGTACCGGATGCGCTCGCCGGTGACGCGGCCCAGGGGCTCGTCGCCCGGCAGGTCGAGGCGGAAGAAGCGGTTGTTCAGGTACGCATAGGCGGGAATGATGTTGTCCGAGACCTGTCCGCCCTTGGCGTTGAACTGCTTCGAACTGGCTTCGGCCTTCTGCTTCGAAGCCACGACCGTGAACTCGGCGCGACCGACCTGACCGGTCACCTTGACGCCGAAGAGGCCTGACTTGTTCGAACTGTAGCCCATCAACTGGCTGCCCGGGAGCGTCAGGCCGACATCGCCGGTCTCGATCGACCTGATCACCTCGTCGTCGAGCCCCCGGTACATCAGCTTGATCTTGGTCGCGTCAGGCCCCATCTGCTGGCTGTTGTGGTCGACCTCGAGGATGATCTTCTCGCCGATCGTCCCGGACAGGTTGATCGACAGCTGCTGTTCCATTTCCAGCGTCGGAAACAGCGACTGGCTGCTGACGCGCTCGGTGGCGACGAACGGCTTGATCACCGTGCTCTCGCCGTTCAGGGCGATATGCTCGCGACCGGTGATCTTGATCTGGGTCTTCTCGCCCTTGCCGATGATCTTCTCCAGCGTGCGCGGCAACTTCACAGGGATGGTGAGGTTGATCAGGCCCGTGTCCTGCGCGCTCTTGGTGCCGCCGGCGACGTTCAGGGCATCGGTGCGGTCGAGCACGCCGGCGACGTTGTGGCTGCGCGCCATGTAAGGGGCGATGTCGTCGACGAACAGTTCCACGACGTCGTCCCCGAACGGACGCGGCGGGTACCAGGTGAAGCCGCCGGGCAACGGCTCCGCGACCGGGATCAGGTTGAAGTACTTCGGGTGGACGGCTGCGATCACGATGCCCAGCCGGTCGTTGAACTCGACCAGGCTGTCCTTGCGCTGGAGGTCGACGTTCGCCCGCTGCCGCCACTGGCGACGCCAGATCGTTTCCAGGCTGGGCTGCAGGCCGGGTTCCCGGTGCGGGTCCACGCCCTGCCGGAGCAGCCGCTCGCGCTGCACAAGGCGGTCCTCGCCGAGCAGCGCCGGGTTCTCCGTGGCCTTCAGGAGGGCGTCCAGGCCGGGCAGCAGCGGGGTCGCGGGGGCTTCAGCCGCTGCCGCGGCCGGCGCCTCGGCGGGCGATTCAGAGGCGGCCCGACCGGCCAGGCCGGCGCCCAGGAGCAGGCCCAGCACCACGCCGACCCACAATGGACGGCAGGCGGCGGGGAACCAGCCCCTCCGAAACGGGTATCCGGGCCTGCCAGGCGACCGGGACAAACGCGGGATCTCCTTGGTAGCTCGGGGTTGGCCGCCAAAATACTGCTGGTCCGGCCGTCGCCCGTCTACGAAAATGGTCAGGCTGTGCCCCACGAGCGGCCCCACCTGCCGCAACTCCCCGGGTGGGAGGTGCGGCCCGGGCAGCCCGGACAAGCCATCCGGGGGCCGACGGCCCCCGGTTCGTCAGTCGCCGGCGACAGGGCGCGAGAGACCGCCACGGCACGCAGCCGCCACAACCATGAAAGCGTCTATGCGCTTGATTAACAGGCACTTGCTGACGGCTACCGCGGGGCCATTCGTCTTCGGCTGGGTCGTGATCACGTTCCTGCTGATGATAGATGTCCTGTTCAGGTACGTCGATCTGTTTGTCAGCAAGGGCGTGCCGTTCCTCCTGGCCACGCGGGTCCTGGGCCTGAGCCTGGGGCATACTTTTGCATTGTCCGTGCCAATGGCGGTGCTGGTCGGGGTACTGATGGGAGTCGGGCAACTGGCCGCCGACCATGAAATTACGGCCATGAGGGCCAGCGGGCTCAGCCTGTGGACCATTGCCCGTCCCCTGTTCCTGGCGGCAGCGGTGGTCACAGCCACCCAGGCGGCCTACAACCACTACGTCTACCCGCGGTCCAACCACCTCCTGGTCAACCTGCTGCAGGACATCAGCCGGCAGAAACCGATGCTCGAGATCCGCGAGCACCAGTTCACCGACCTCAACGACAAACTCACGATCTTCGTGCGCCACAAGGACGACCGCACCGGCGCCATCGGCGAGGTCTCGATCTTCGAGAAGGCGCAGCCGGGCGACCCCTCGCCCCGGCTGACCATCGCGGCCCGCGGTCACATCATTCCCGACCACGAGCGGGACCAGCTGCGGATCGAGCTCGAGGACGGCGAGATCCACGAGATGCCCGACCCGCAGAAGCCCGGCACCTACCAGTTGACGCGGTTCAAGCGGCACAACCTGGTGGTCGACCACATGGAACAGGACTTCCAGGCTTCCGACCGCACCGCCCGCGGCGACCGCGAGATGGACCTGACAGCACTGCGCGCCGCCATGCTCGAGGAGCGCGGGCACAAAGTCGAGGTGCGCGGGCGCGTGCGTGAGCAGGCCGGCACGATCCTCGACGAGCAGTGGAAGGTCCTGGACCCGGCCGGGCGCGCAACCCTGGCCAACGCCGCCGGCGGGGACAGCCCGCGCGCGGATGTCCTGGACGGCCGTTTCCGCGCCACCCGCCAGAAGGTGCAGCGCGCGCTGGACCAGGACCGCTACCAGATCCGCCTCTACGAGAGCTACCAGATGAAGGAGAACAAGTACGACGTCGAGTACCACAAGAAGTTCGCGATCCCGGTCGCCTGCCTGGTCTTCGTCCTGCTCGGCGTTCCCATGGCTGTGGCCGGCTCACGCAGCGGCCGGGGCATCAGCGTTTCCCTGGCCCTGGCCGTGTACCTCGTGTACTACGCGTTCCTGATGGGCGGCGAGAAGCTGGCCGACCGCGGGCGCCTGGATCCCGTCGTGGCCATGTGGGCCGCCAACGTGGTCCTGACCGGCATCGGCATCCCCCTGTTCGCGCACACGGTACGTGAAGGACGGCTGCCCGACCTGCCGACGCTGCCCTGGCGACGGCGCAGCGGCGACGACCGAGGGGCGGCACGATGACCATCATCCACCACCGGCTGCTGGTGACGTTCCTCCGCTACCTCCTGTACTGCATGCTGGGCGCGCTCGTCCTGTTCACGATGGTCGACCTGCTCGAGAACATGGGCAGCTTCGTCGACAACGCCGCCAGCAGCAGTGAGGTCCTGCGCTACTACCTGTACAAGTCCGCGTGGATCGTCGACATCGTGTTGCCGATTTCGATGCTCATGGCCACGCTGTTCTCGGTGGGCCAGATGGCGCGCTATCTCGAACTGACCGCGCTGTTCGCCGCCGGTTGGTCGCTGATGAGGGTCACCCGCCCGCTGGTGGTGCTGGCCGCGGTCACGTCCCTGCTGTCGCTGGCCTGGCGCGAGTTCGTGCTGCCGAAGGCGAACATCGCCCGCGACCGCGTGTGGGAAGTGGAGATCCACAAGCGCGCCGACCTGATCCGCCCGACCCAGAACCTCGCCCTGACCGGGCCCGATGGGCGCCTTTACTACGCGCGGCGCTACGACCCGGGCACGCGACTGCTGACCGGCCTGAAGATCCTGACGCGCCAGGATGCGCGCGTGACCGAGCGGATCGACGCCGCCCGCGCCGAATGGGATGGCGAGCACTGGACGCTGGTCGACGGGACGCGGCGCGTGTTCGACGGGGATGCCGAGCGGCTGTCGACGTTCACGCGGCTGACCGCGACCGACCTGACGATCAAGCCGCAGGCCTTCGAACGCGACCGGATCGCCCAGGAAGACATGAATATCCGGCAGCTGTGGGAGTATTCCGGGCTGGTCCGCCAGACCGGCGGCGACCCGCGTTCGGCCGAGGTGGACCTGCAGTTCAACCTCGCCTTCCCCCTGGTCAACCTGATCGTCGTGCTGATGGGCATCGTCCTGGCGTCGGGCCCCCGCAAGACCACCGTCGCCTCGGGATTCGGCCTGACGATGGCCGTCAGTTTCGGCTACTACCTGTTCATGAACTTCGGGCGGGCGCTCGGCCACGCCGGAGCCGTCCCCCCGGTCGCCGCCGCCTGGGCGGGCAACCTGTTCTACGGACTCGCGTTCTGCGGGCTCTTCCTGCGGGCCCGGCGTTAGCCGGGACCGGCGGCTGATTTGGCTGGACTCCTTGCCCGGGCCGTCCTAGCTTGGTAAATTGAAACCACAGGCAGACCGGTCCCGGGCCGCGTCCCGGAACCGCTGATCGGCACCGCCCCCGGCGACCCCACAGGGAGAGCAAACCAGCTCATGAAACGCGTTTCCATCCCCTTGGCGATTAGCCTCACCCTGATCGCGGCGGCCCTGCTCAGCACAGGCTGCAAGCAGAACAGCAAGCCGCGCATCACCCGCATGACCGTCAGCCCCGCCTGCGGCGTGGTCCCGGTCGAGGTTTCCGCGACCGCCTACGCCTCCGGTGGTGACGAGTCGGGCAATCCCCTGGGCGGCAACAACAACCTCGAGATGAACTGGGACTTCGGCGACGAAGGCACCGGTACCACCTCGGTCGCCTACCACACGTATGCCGAACCAGGCACGTACAATGTGGTGGTGACGGCGGTCGACCCCGCTGGTGAATCGGCCAGCGCGACCCTTCCGGTGACCGTGCTCGCGGACAGCCTGGTCGTCGAGGCGTCCACCGACTTCCCCGCCGGCACCCTGACCACGGCTGACACCGTCCATTTCGCGGCGGCCATTTCGTCGTGCGACGTCGACTTCCCGGCCGTACCCGGCGATGCGGTGAAACTGTCATTCCGCTGGCAGATGAACGACGCGGCCCACCACGTCTACACCAGCCCGCATCCCGCCTTCCGTTTCACGACGGTCGGCGAGTACGATGTGAACCTCACGGTCACCTATGCGGCCTGGGCCGTCACACGCCACCGCACGATCCACCTGTCGGTCGCGGCGCCCGGCGCCAACTGACCGCCCGCCCCCGGGCGGCGCGGCCGGTGAAAAGGAACGCGGCGGGACTCCCGGGAGTCCCGCCGCTTCTTCTTGCCCCACCCGCGTCCGCGATGCGACTAGCGCACAGCCGCCTTCAGCTTGTCCGCCAGGTCGCGGCGCTCCCACGTGAAGTCCTGGTCGTCCCGGCCGAAGTGGCCGTAGGCGGCCGTCGGCGAGAACACCGGGCGGCGCAGGTCCAGTCGGGTGATGATGCCCTTGGGCGTCATGTCGGCAACCTCGCGGATGGCCGCGACGATCTTCTCTTCCGGCACCTTAGCGGTGCCGAAGCAGTCGACGTTGATCGAGACGGGCTCGGCCACGCCGATGGCGTACGCGACCTGCACCTGGCAGCGGTCGGCCAGGCCGGCCGCCACGACGTTGACCGCCAGGTGGCGCGCCGCGT
Organism: uncultured bacterium; assembly: GCA_903859215.1. Lineage (GTDB taxonomy): Bacteria > Krumholzibacteriota > Krumholzibacteriia > LZORAL124-64-63 > LZORAL124-64-63 > CAINDZ01. The sequence goes on from CAIOLW010000241.1 coordinate 60,838, forward strand.
AGGCGCCCGAGCGATCGACCTTCGTGGGGTCCTTGCCGCTGAAGGCGCCGCCGCCGTGGCAGGCGCTGCCGCCGTAGGTGTCGACGATGATCTTGCGGCCGGTCAGGCCGCAGTCGCCCTGAGGGCCACCCACGACGAAGCGCCCGGTCGGGTTGATGTGCTTCTTGTAGCCGGCATGGTCGACTTTGAATTCCTTCAGCACCGGCTCGATCACGTGGACCGTGATGGCCTCCTGCAGGTCGGCCAGCTTGACTTCCGCGTCGTGCTGCGTCGAGACGACAACCGTCTCGACCTTGATCGGCAGGTTGTTCTCGTAGAGGCAGGTGATCTGCGTCTTGCCGTCCGGGCGCGCCCAGGGCAGCGTCCCGTCCTTGCGCCTCGCGGCCAGACGCTGAGCCATGCGGTGGGCCAGCGTGATCGGCAGCGGCATCAGCACGTCGGTTTCACGGCAGGCATAGCCGAACATGAGCCCCTGGTCGCCGGCGCCGCCCGGGTCGACGCCCATCGCGATGTCCGGCGACTGCTTGTCGATGGACACGAGGACCGCGCACGAGTCCGCGTCGAAGCCGATGGCCGACGACGTGTAGCCGATGCGCCGGATCGTGTCGCGCACCAGGCTCGGGATGTCGACGTAGGTGGAAGTCGTGATCTCGCCGGCCAGGCAGGCCATGCCCGTGGTGACCAGCGTCTCGCAGGCGATGCGACCGGTCGGGTCCTTGGCCAGGATGGCGTCGACGACCGCGTCGGAAATCTGGTCGGCCACCTTGTCGGGGTGACCTTCGGTCACCGACTCGCTCGTGAACAGGTACTGCTTGTTCATTCGACGGTCCTTCCCCTCGTAATCCGGGCCGCCCCCGCAGTGGCGACCGGCCTCAAACGTTCTGCGCCCTCGCGAGCGCCTCCTTCAACTTGACGATACGATCGACCGGAACCGGGTCGACGTTACCGAGAACTGCCAGGTGGCAGCTCAGGTAATCCCCGTACTGGACCAGCGACATGACCCGCGACAGGGCGTCGGGCCCGCCGCCCCGCAATTCGTGCACGGCGCCGAACTGGTCACCCAGCAGCTCCCGGGTCAGCCCTACACGCAGGGACGTGCGCGGATGCTCGTCGGCCGCACGCAGGATCAGGAGCGCGAACCGTTCGCGGTCCGCGGGATCCAGGCACCAGCCGACCAGGTCGTTGTGGTCCAGTTCGGGGAAGGCCGCCAGCAGCGCCGGCACCTTGCTGTTCTCGTTCAACTGGCCCTTCAGGCGGACACCGGCCGCATGGCTTTCACCGCCGCAAGTGTAGATCACCGGCACGCGACCCGCCAGTTCGCGGGCCAGGGTGCCGGCCGGGAGGTTTCCCCCGGGATCGGCCTCCCAACCGGCCGTTTCGGGGCCCCAGGGGCGCCGGCGCGCAGCATCGGCGCCCTCGAGCGTCCCGGCGGCGGCAGCCAGGGTCGCCGCGGGATCCGCCGTGACGCCCAGGCGCCCCAGGACGCGGGCCAGGGCCCCCACGCCGAAGCCCACGCTGGCCCGGGGCGGCAGCCCCCCCGGCAGGCTGACGACCGGGACGCCGTCGCGAGCGGCCAGCGCAGCAAGTTCCCCGCCGGTCGAGATCACGACCCGGCGGCATCCCCTCTGCCCCGCGGCCGCGTAGGACGACAGGGTCTCCTCGGTACTACCTGAGTAACTGGCGGCGATGACGAGGTCGTCGCCCCCGACCCAGCCCGGCAGGCCGTAGTCCCGCCAGACGGACAGCGACACCGTCCCGGCAGCCAGCAGCGGTTGCACGAGGTCGGCGGCGATCGCCGAGCCTCCCATGCCGCAGACGACGAGGCGCCGTGCGGACAGGGCCGGCGCGATCGCGTCCAGTCCGGCCAGGTTCGCGCTCTCGCGCAACTGGGCGGGCAGCGCCGCCACGAGCTGGAACATCCGGCCCGCGCCACCTTCCGGCCATCGGCTCACGACTGACCTCCCTCGGCTGCGCGCTCACGCTTGCGCGTGGCGATGTAATCGGCGAGCCACGCGTCGGCTTCGTCCGCCGTGGTCATGGTCAGGAGGTGGTCGGCCACCGAACGCGCTTCCGAATACGGCGTCCAGCGGATGACCTGCTTGACCTTGGGCAGCGCGGCGCCGTGCGTGCTGATCTCGTCGAGGCCCAGTCCGAAGAGCACTTCCGCCAGGCGGGTCTCGGCGCTCATCTCGCCGCACATGCCGACCCAGATGCCCGCCTCGTGCGCGGCATCGACAGTGCGCTTGATCGCCCGCAGGACGGCCGGGTGCAGGGGACGGTACAGGTACGAGACGCGGCTGTTGCCGCGGTCCATGGCCAGCGTGTACTGGATGAGGTCGTTGGTGCCGATGCTGAAGAAGTCACACTCGCGCGCCAGCAGGTCGGCCTCGAGCACCGCCGCGGGCGTCTCGATCATCACGCCCACCTGGATGTCCGGCACGTGCGGTTTGCCCTCGGCGGCCAGTTCGGCCAGGGCCTCGGCACAGACTTCGCGGGCCTGCCGCAGTTCCTCGACGCCGGTGATCATCGGGAACATCAGCTTGGCCGAACCGGCGGCCGCGGCGCGGTAGATGGCCTTGATCTGCGTCTTGAACAGCACGCGGTTGGCCAGCGAGAACCGGATGCCCCGCCAGCCCAGGAACGGGTTGTACTCGCGCTTGGCGCCGAGGTAGTCCGAGACCTTGTCGCCGCCTACGTCCAGCGTGCGGAAGATGACCGGGCGCCCGCCCATGCGCCGCACGATCTCGTTGTAGATGCGGACCTGGTCGTCCTCGGTCGGGATCGTCCCGTGCTGGAAGAACAGGTATTCCGTGCGCAGCAGGCCGATGCCCTCGGCGCCGCGCGCAAGCGCCTCCTCCACCTCAACCGGCAGCTCGATGTTGACCATCATCTGCACGCGCCGTCCGTCTGGCGAAACCGCCGGGAGATCGCGCAGGTAGGCGAGCTTCTCGTTGACCACCACCTGCTGGCGGGTCAGGACGCTGAAGTGCTGGCGCGTTTCGTCATCCGGGTCGACAAGCACGCTGCCGTCGGTGCCGTCGACCGCCACGACGTCGCCGGGCACCAGCAGCGCCGCGGCCCCCCGCAGGCCCACGACGGCGGGGACACCCAGGGAACGCGCGAGGATCGCAACGTGGCTGGTGTTGCCGCCCTCGTCCATCACGAAGCCGAGCACGTTGTGGCGGCCAAGGGCCGCAGTGTCGGAAGGCGTCAGGTTTCGCGAGGCGATGACACTGGGCACCGCCGGCGGCACGGGGCCGGACACGGCGCCGTCCGTGAAGCCGCGCAGCACGCGCTGCTCCACATCGCGGAGGTCATTGACGCGATCACGGAAGGTGGCGTCCTCGATCTCGAGGAAACGCGCGGCGAGGTCGCCGACGGTGCGCGCAAAGGCAGCCTCGGCGTTGATGCGCTCGAGGCGGATGGCCGCCAGCGTAGCATCCCAGATCATCTCGTCTTCGAGGATCAGCAACTGGCTGGAGAGGATCGCGCCTTCATCCGCGCCCAGTTCGCTGGTCAGCTGATCGCTGAGGTCGCGGATCTGGTCACGGGCCCGATCGACGGCGACGCGGAAGCGTTCGATCTCGGCCGGCACGTCCTTGACGGACACGGACCGGCGCCGGGGCACGATGGTGGCCAGGCGGATCGTGTGGATGGGTCCGAGAGCGAAGCCGGGTGAAGCGCCGATGCCCGCAAGGGTCCGCACCTCAGCCCTCCGACTCCGGTTGCCCCAGGCCGACCTCGATCAGCTGCTGCAGCGCCGCCAGGGCAGCCGCCTCGTCGGAGCCCTCGGCCTCGATCTGGACCACCGTCCCGTATTCGGCCGCCAGGCTCGCCAGCCCCATGATGCTCTTGGCGTTCGCAACACGGCCTTCGAAGCGGATGGTCACTTCGGAGGCAAACGACTTCGTCAGCTTGACGATACGCCCAGCTGCTCGGAGGTGGAACCCGACCGGATCGGATACACGGGCCGTCGCCGACGTCACGTTGTGCGCTTTCGGTGGAGGGGCAAATTGAAACCAGGATTCAGCATATTAACTCCCTTTCGGACCCAACGCAAAGGCCAGGAGCAGGGCCGCCAGGCCCGTGGCCAGGACCATGAATTCGCCGGCCCAGCGCCGCCGGACCAGAACCGGGAGCGCCATCGCCCCAAGGACGACCGCAAGGAAGGCCCAAGGCGTCGTACCGACCTGGTCGCTGCCCTCCCACGCGTGCCGGAGCAGCCAGCCGGCCGAAAGCCCTGCCAGCACCCGCACGGCGCGCTTCGCCCCGGCGATCGCCCGGTGCCAGCGGGCGTCCCCGAGCAGGGATACGATGTCGTAACCGGCGGCGTAGCCGCGCCCCAGGGAGCGCCAGCGCCAGACGAGCTGGCCAATGGCCGCCGCCAGGCCCAGGCCGACAACCGGCCACGGCCGGCCCGTCAGCGCCAGCGCGCAGCCCAGCAGGGCCGCCGCCGGCCTCAGCCCCAGCCAGAAGAGCTGGTCGCCGAGTGAAGCCAGGGCCCGCGCCAGTGAATCGCGGAAGATCTGCGACTGCCCGCGCGGCAACCCACCGGCGCCTTCACGCTCATGCTCGAGCCTGAGCAACCCGCCGATCACGTAACCGGCAAGGTACGGATTCGTGTTGAAGAACTCGTAGTACCGGCGGCAGAACAGCCTGTCGCGGTCCGCATCGCGTTCACGGTCCCGCAGCCACGGCATCAGGCACACGAGCAGGCCCAGGTTCTGCATGCGCTGGTGGTTCCAGGAGGCCTGCAGCGCCAGCGTGCGCACGAACACGGAGCGGCGGACGCCGCTCGTCAGCCGTGCCGGTGCCTCGCCCGCGCCGGGCCTGATCGGCTCGGTCACGTCAGCACCCCCAGGGACCAGCCGGCCACGACCCCGGCGCCGACCCAGCGCCAGTGACGCGCCACCCCATAGCGCTCCAGGACCGCCCCGATCCCGAGCGCGGAGGCCAGGATCGGCACCCAGGCCATCGCCCCGCGCACCCCGGCCGGCAGGACGCCATAGAGCGGCACCCACAGGCCCGCCACGGCCAGCACGCCGGCGGCGCCATAGATGGCGCCTCGCACCAGCGTGGCCGCCAGGCACCGCCCCTGGATCCGCTCGATGCGCACCAGGTTCCCGTCGCGCAACGTCCGTCGCCCCTGGAGCATCCAGATCAGGTGCAACCGCCGCTGCGCCTGGACCAGGGGGTGGCCGCCCAGGCTCCACAGCGCGGCGCCCAGCAGCAGCCAGCCGGTCAGGGCCAGGTCCCCGCGCGGCGCACCGGCCGTCAACCCGTGGAAACCGCCGAGCGCGGCCGGCACCTTCCCCGCCAGGACCGTCCCGCCCACGGCCGCCACGGCGGCCGCGGACGCCTCGCCGGTTACGGTCTGGCCGACCGGGAGGTTCATCACGAGCGCCAGTTGCAGCGGCAGGCCGATCGCGAGCCCCAGCGCGGGATGCCCGCACAGCAGGCCCGCGAGGGTCGCCGCGCACAGCGGCTGGCTCAACCAGGTCTGCGCCAGCGCGGTTTCGTCCAGCGCCAGAAGCCCCGACAGTAGCGACAACCAGCCCACGAGCGCCCAATGCGCCCCCGTGAACCCGCCCATGAGGTCGATGGCCGTCACAGGCGCGGCTCCATCGAGGCCAGTTGCTCGGCGCCGAGGGCGTGCTCGCGTCCCCCCGGGACCTGCTGCGCGAAGAGCGTCAGGCCCGCCGCCAGAAGGTGCCTCATGGCCGCCAGGTCCAGGCGGTCGATGAACACGAACGGAAGCATCTCGACCTTGCCGGCGCCGAAGTGCATGCCGCCGATGTTCACCGACGGCAACGGGGCGCCGAGGTGGGCGAGGTCGCTCATCTCGGTCGGCGTGGCGGTCAGGACGATGGTGCGCTCGGCCGCCGATTCGCCGCCGCGCAGGGCGGCCGCGGTGCGCGCCAGCGACAGCACCGACACGGCGATCGACGGAGGCACGGAGCTGGCGTAGACGCGGCTCTGCCACGGGTCGGCGGCGATCACGTTGCTGGCCAGGATGATCCGGTCCGGGCGCAGGCGTTCACTCCAGCCGACGGTCACCTGCCCGTGGATCAGGCGATCGTCGACGCGGGCCAGGACGACGGGCATCTAGCGGCCCCCGACCAGCGTGATCGCCTCGCGTCCCTTGCGCACGAGGCGGCTGACGAGCTCAGCGAACCCGTCGTTCTCGCGCCACGTGAGGAAGCCGAGCAGCATCGCCAGGTTCACACCGCTGATGATGGCGCGGCCGCCCTCGCGGCCGCAGGCGAGCTGCGCTGCAGTGGCGCAGCTGCCGCCGTAATCGTCGACGAGGATGACGCCGCCCGGCGACCCGGCCGCGGCACCCTCCTCCAGCCACGACGCGATGTCGGCACGCAGATCCGGCAGCGACTTGCCGCTGTTGGTCATGGCGGCGAGCCCCTCGACCGGGCCGAGGATCAGCCCGGTGACCCGGACCAGTTCGGCGCCGATGTTCCCGTGCGTGATCACCAGACAGCGGATCATCCCGCAATCCTTCCCGCAGGCCGCTTCATTCGCGGTCCTGCCCGAGGTAGTCGCGCAACCGGCTGCTCGAGCGCATGGACTCGAGGATGCGCTCGTTCAGCACCTGGGCCGCGTCGTAGCCGTAGATCTTCAACATGAAGTTCAGGGCGATCACTTCACTGATCACCGTGATGTTCTTGCCGGGGAACAACGGCACGGCCACCTGCGGGATGCTCACCCCGAGGATCTCGGTCTGCCGGTTTTCCAGGCCCATGCGCTCGTAGTCGGCGGCGTCGTCCCATTCCTGCAGCTGCACCTCGACCTCGACGCGCTTCTGCATGCGGATGGCGCGGATGCCGAAGATGGCCTGGACGTCGATCACGCCGACGCCGCGGATCTCCAGGTGGTGCCTGAGCACCTCGCGGTGCCCGCCGATGAGCACGTCCTCGGCGGTGCGCGTGATCTCGACGATATCATCGGCCACCAGGCGGTGGCCGCGCTCGATCAGGTCCAGCGCGCACTCGCTCTTGCCGATGCCGCTGCGCCCGGTGAACAGGAGGCCCACGCCATACACGTCCACGAGCGTCCCGTGCACCTCGGTCCGGGGGGCGAACCGGCGCTCGAGGTTGTGCGACAATTCGGTCATGAACTCGACCGCGGGCAGGGCCGAACGGATGAGCGGGAACTCGCGCTCGCGGGCCAGCGACAGCACGCCCTCGGGCACCGCCTGGTCCATCGCGATGAAGATCACCGGCGGGTCCAGGCTCAGCACGCGCTCGACCGCCACCCGCTGCTCGGCCACCGAAAGGGTGGCCAGGTAGGCGGTCTCCGACTCGCCGAAGACCTGGATGCGGGACGGCAGAAAGTTCTCGGCGAAGCCCATCAGGGCCATGCCCGGTCGGTGGACGTCCGGCGCCAGCACCGGCAGCGGCCTCGCGGGGAGGTCGACCAGCGGTTCCAGCAACAATGTCTCCCGGAGCTCCTGGTAGAGCCCCTGGACGGTCACGTTGGCCATCGATCCGTCTCCCGCCGTCAAACGCAGAAGCGGGAGCCCCGCGGCCCCCGCCCCGTTCACCTTCAATCCTGGGTCGGTTCCATGTGGCCAAGGGCGCCATCGGCGCGTCGGTAGATCACGCCCAGCCGTGACGTCGCCGCGTTGCGGAAGACCAGGAACGGCACCGAACCGCCGGCAAACCGGGCCTTGGCCTCTTCGATGTCCAGGTCGGGCAGCACCAGGCCCTCGACCTCGTCGACCTCGATGGCGCCGAGGTCCCCGTCCAGGAGCGCCCGCCCGAGGCCGCCGTCCTCGCCCTTCTGGCGGTCGGTCATGCGGCCCTTGAACTTCGTCAGCTGCTTCTTGAGGCTCTCGACCATCTCGTCGACGGCGTATTCGGGCTCCTGCCCCTCGCCCGTGGCGCGGAATTCGTGGTTCTTCAGGTGCAGCACCGAATCCGCGACGAAATGCCCCGCCTCGTGTTCGATATTGATCTTGAAACTCTGGACCGGCCGCGGGATGAACTTCTCCAGTTTCTCGATCGCCGCCTCGACGGTCTCCCTCTGGTCATCCTTGAGGGTGAAGTGGCGGGCCTTGATTTCCATCAGCATGGCGTCCTCCTCGCTGGCTGGCGAATTCTCCGCGCTGCAGTCCGGTTTCCCGTGACTGTCCCGATTCTAGAACTGCTTGCGCATGCGCGCACTCAAAATCCCCATCTGCTCCCTGTATTTGGCTACCGTACGCCGGGCAATTTTCAGGCCCTTTTCCTGGAGCAGATCGACAATTTTCTTGTCCGACAAAGGCCGGCCCGTGTTTTCGCCGTCGATGATCTCCCGGATCATGATCTTGACGGCCTTGGCCGACACGTCCTCGCCGGTGTCGGAGTCGAGGCCGGCGCTGAAGAAGAACTTCAGGGGGAACACCCCGCGCGGGGTCTGGACGTACTTCTGGCGGGTGACGCGCGAGACGGTCGACTCGTGCATGCCGATGGTCGAGGCGACCTGCTGCAGGGTCAGCGGCCGCAGGGCGATGGCGCCCCTCTCGAAGAACTCGCGCTGCTCGCCGACGATCGCTTCCATCACCTTGATCATGGTGCGGCGGCGCTGCTCGATGGTCTTGATGACCCACTCGGCGTGGCGCTTGCGCTCGTCGATGAACTTGACTGCGTCCTCGCTCGTCTGGACGGTGCCTTCATAGGCCTGGCTGACGCGCAGGCGCGGGATGTTCCCGTCGTTCAGGTAGACCGCATATTCATGCCCGTCCTCGTCCACCTTCACGACCTCGAGGTCGGGGACGATGGCTCGCGCGCCCTCGGTGTTGAGCGACAGGCCGGGCCGGGGGTCCAGTTCACCGATGCGCTGCGCGATCTCCTGCACCTGCTTGACCGTGATGTGCAGGTCGCGCGCGACGTCGTTGAACTTGTGGTTCTTCAGCGCCTCGAAATGTTCCTTGATGACGAGGGCCTCGTCCGACTCGGCCATCCCGCGGGCTTCCAGCTGCAGCAGCAGGCATTCCTGCAGGTCCCGCGCGGCCACGCCCGCCGGGTCGAACCCCTGCACGACGCGCAGCACGGCCTCCACGGTGGCCTCGGGGACGTCGAAGTAGGTGCAGATCTCGGCCACGCTGCAGCCAAGGAGCCCGTCCTCGTTCAGGCAGCCGATGATGTACTCGCCGATCGCCCGCTCGATGCCCTCGGGCACCGCCAGGTGCAGCTGGTCGGTCAGGTCTTCCTGCCCGCTCGGCACGTATTTCTGCGGGCGTTCGAGTTCGTCCTCTTCGTCCCATCCCTGGTCGAGGGACACGGACTGGAACCCGTCATCGAAGCTGTCGCCCCAGTCGCGGCGCTCGTCCAGGTTGTCGCCGACGCCGTCGTCGGCGCCGTCGCGCAGGTCCTCGTCCGCATCCGGCCCCTGGTCCCCGTCGCCGTCCGCGTCGCGCTCGTCGGACGGCGAGGAGTCCGGGCTCTCCTCGGTCTGGTCGCCGCCGTCCGGCTCCTCGTCGGCCTCGATCTCCTCCAGCAGCGGGTTGCCCTGGAGTTCCAGGCGCAGGATCTGCTCGAGTTCCAGCGTCGGCACCTGCAGGAGCTTGAGGGCCTGCTGCAGGCGCTGCGTCATGACCAGCTGCTGGCGCAGCTGCATGTTCTGTCGCAATCCGAGGTTCGGTGCCATCGCTTCGTGCCTTCCCTGGCCCGCCGACCGGTCCCTCCCGGGGCCCCCTGCGGCGGCCCCCGGAACCGGTACTCCCTAGAGCCGGAACTTCTCGCCCAGGTAGATCTCCCGGGCCTTGGGTGATGATACGATCTCGGCGGCGGTGCCCGCCAGTTCGATGCGCCCCTCGAACAGGATATACGCACGGTCGGTAATCGTCAGCGTCTCGCGGACGTTGTGGTCGGTGATCAGGACGCCGAGGCCCCGGTCCCTGAGCGACGAGACGACGCTCTGCAGGTCGGCGACCGCGATCGGGTCGATGCCCGCGAACGGCTCGTCCAGCAGCATGAACTTCGGGTCGGTGACCAGCGCGCGCGCGATCTCCACGCGGCGCCGCTCGCCGCCCGACAGTTCATAGCCACGGCTGCGGCGAATATGGGCCACGCCCATCATCTCGAGCAGTTCCTCGAGCCGGCGCTTGCGTTCGGCGCCGCTGAGCTTGCGGCTCTCGAGGATCGCCATGACGTTCTGCTCGACCGTCAGCCGCCGGAAGATGGACGATTCCTGCGGCAGGTAGCCGATGCCCAGGCGCGCCCGCTTGTACATGGGCAGGCGCGACAGGTCACGCCCGTCCAGGGTGACGCGCCCCTGATCGGGCGTGATGAAGCCGACGATCATGTAGAAGGACGTCGTCTTCCCGGCCCCGTTCGGCCCGAGCAGGCCGACGACCTCGCCCTGCCTGAGTTCAAGGTCGACATTGTCGACCACGGCGCGGCCGCGGTAGACCTTGCGCAGGCCCTCTGCCCGCAGGGCGGAGAATGCGCCGGTGTCGCTCATGGGTGCTCCCCCGGGGCGGCCGCGGGGTCCGCCACCTCTGCCTTCACGTCCCGCTTGATCTCGACGTACTCGAGGTCCGGCGTGGCGTCCAGGCCGTTGCCCGTCAGGATGTCGGTGCCGCGCGTGAACCGGTTGGCGACATCGTTGCGGATGCGACCGGTCTCGTTGTCGAAGAACAGTTCCGCGGTCTGCAACCGGCGGCCGTCGTCGGTCCTGATGTCGACCGTCCCCCACACGTGCACAGCCCGTGTGCGCTGGTTCACCCGGCCGCTGTCGGCGTCCATGACGGACCAGTGCTCGCCCGCCCTGTAGAAATCCATGTGCACGTCAACGAGGTCGACGTCCTCGCGGTCGGCGTAGCGGCGCATGGACTGGCTGCCCAGGACCCAGGTGCGCACACCCTGGTCGCTCTCGGTCAGCTTGTAGTCGCTGAACTCCTGCAACGGGGCCGCGGGGCGGGTCCCCGACGCCATGCTCGCGGGCGTCGCCGTGGCCGACGGCGCGGGCTGGTCGGCGCGCCCGCAGCCGCCGATGACGCACATGGCCACCGCCGCCAGGCAGGCAGTGCCCGGCAGCAGGACCTTCGCGCCGGGGCGCGCTCCCTCGGTGGGATGGTGGATGTAGCGTCGAGTCTTCATGCCCCGCTCTTATCGGACGCTGCGGCGGTTTCCTTCAACGGTTCCCAGCGCCGGTGGTACCAGACCCACTCGGCGGGGTTCCTGCGAATACGCGCCTCGAGGTGGTTGTTGGTCCACCGGAGGCAGGCGTCGACCTGCTCGTCGCGCGGCGACGCCCGGTCGGCTCGCCACACCGGCGCGTGCCAGACCTCATGCCCTTTGCCGTCGGCGGCACGGCTCATGGCTGTGACGATCACCGCGGAACCGAGCCCGACCGCCAGCCGGGCCGGGCCCGTCGGCGTTGGAGCGGGGCGGCCGAAGAACGGCACCGGCATGCTGTCGACCGCCGTGTTCTGGTCCACGAGCACCGCCGCCACGCCTCCCGCCCGCAGGAGCCCCAGCAGGGGCCCCGCCCCATCCTCGCGCCGGAGCACCTGCAGACCGAGAGCCACCCGCCGGCGGGTCAGCCAGCGGTCGACCGCCGGGTTGCGCACGGTTCCGGCTACCACGTGCAGGGGGCCCGCGCCCCGGGCGGCCAGTTCGCGCGCCAGCCACGCGCCCTGAAGTTCCCAGCAGCCGAGGTGGCCCGAGAGCACCAGGACCCCGCGCCCGGCGGCGCGCTCGGCCACGATCCGGTCCACCAGCCCGCAGCCGTCGTCATCGGGCAAGTCCGCCACTACCCCCCCGGCCGCCACTACCCCCCCGGCCGCCACCACCCCCCCGGCCGCCAGCAACCGCCCGGCCGCCAGCGTGTCGAACAGGTTGCGACCGGCCGCGTCGGCACACTCGCGCGCCAGCCGCGAACGCCCGCGATCATCCACTTCCGGCAGGGCCCCGGCGAGGTTGGCCAGCGCCACCCGCCGCTCCCGGGTGCGCACACCGAACGCCACCCGCGCCAGCGCGCGCCCACAGTTGCGCCCGGCCGCCACCGGCAAACGTTCAGCCGCACCGGCCACGGCCAGCAGCAGCAGCCAGTAGAACCGGCGCCTCAGGCGGCGCCACCACGGCAGTTTCGGGGGTCCTCCCCGGCCACCGTCGCCCGGCCGCGCCCGGACGCCGCGACGCCCAGCCTCGAGACCGCCGGCCAGGACAGGATCCGGGCGCAGGGGATCGGCCGTCAAGCAGGATATGTGCCAAGCATTGATCTTGTTGGGCCAGAACATCTTAATCGCTCAGAGACGGCGCTCCGGCGTCCACCGCCGGAGCCGCGAGCGGTTCACAGCAGCCCCGCGCGGAGGATGTCGTGGATGTGGAGCAACCCCGCCGGCCGGCCGGCGTCGTCGGCCACGATCAGCAGCGTGACGGCACCGCCCTCGCGGCGCTCCATCAGGCGCAGGGCGCGGATGGCCAGTTCGCCGGGGCCGATGGTCAGCGGCCGCGGGTTCATCACCTGCGTGATCGGCAGGTCGAGGGCCTCGCCGCGCTCAAGGAGGACGCGCTTGATGTCACCGTCGACGCACAGGCCCACAAGGCGGCCGTCGTCGTCCACCACGCAGGCGCCGCCCAGCCGCTTGCCGACGATCTCGGGCAGGGACGCGCGCAGCGTCAGCCGGTGCGAGACCGACGGCAGCTCTTCGCCGGTGTGCATGAGCTCGCCCGCCGTCAGCAGGAGGCTGCGCCCGAGCGCGCCGCTGGGGTGGAACATCGCGAAGTCCTCTGCGGCGAAACCCCGCTGGCGGATGAGCGCCACGACCAGGGCGTCCCCCATCGACATCGCCGCGATGGCGGACGTCGTCGGCGTCAGGTTCAGCGGGCAGGCTTCGCGCTCGAACGGCGTGTGCAGCACGACATCGCCCGCGTGGGCGGCAGCGCTGTGCGGGTCGGCCGTGATCACGATGGTGCGCATGCCGAACGTGCGGCAGAAGGACAGCAGCGCCGTCACCTCGGCGTTGGCGCCGCTGCGCGAGATCGCCACCAGCACCTCGCTGCCGCTGACGATGCCGAGGTCGCCGTGCGCGGCCTCCACAGGGTGGATGAACTGGCTCGGCGTGCCGGTGCTGGTCAGGGTGGCGGCGAATTTGCGCGCGACGATGCCGCTCTTGCCGAGGCCCGTGACGAGGACGCGCCCGCGCGCGGCCAGCAGCAGCCGCACGGCCGCTGCGAACGACGAGTCCAGCGAGGCGGCCACCAGTTCCAGCGCGTCGGCTTCCTGGCGGATCGTGTCGCGCCCGAGTTCAACGAGCTCGTCGTCGGTCGCATCCGGCACAGCGTGGCCACGATCGGGCGGGTTCATGTGTCCTCCGGCGCGCGCCCGTGGTCGGACGAGAGTTCACGGTGGTTCGGCTGCCAGGCCTTGTCGCGCAGGCGCTCGAGGGCCAGTCCGTACAGGGCCGCGCTCTTGAGCACGAGGTCGACGACCTCGCGCACGGCGCCCTCTCCCCCGCGCGCCTGCGTGACGTAGACGCACTGGTGGCGCACTTCCTGCGGGGCATCCGGCACGGCGACCGGCACGCCGACCTGGTGCAGGGCCGGCAGGTCGATGATGTCGTCGCCCATGTAAACCGCATCGGCGGCGGCGCAACCGGTCTCGCGAAGGATCTCGCCGAGCGCGTCGACCTTGTCGAATCGCCCGAGCTTGATCGAGTCGAAGCGCAATTCCGTGCAGCGGCGCTCGACGATCGCGCTGTGACGCCCGGTCAGCACCGCCAGCTTGAGGCCGGCCACGCGCGCCAGCACGAGGCCCAGGCCGTCGCGGCTGTGGAACGACTTGTATGCCTCGCCCTGGGCGCCGTAGATCATGCGACCATCGGTCAGCACGCCGTCGGCATCGAGGACGATCAATCGCACGCGCGCGAGGCGGTCCGCCAGGTCGTTTCCCGCGCGCACGACCGCCTCCTGGCGGTAGTCCTCGTCGCTCGCAGGCGGCCAGGGGAATTCGACGGGATAGGGACGCTGACCGCTCATCGCGCTTCGCTTTCCAGAAAGAGATCGCGCCCGCGCGCCAGTTGCGCCAGGAGCGGCGCCGCCGCCTCGAGCGGCAACTGGCTGGCAGCATCGCTGCGGGCCCGGGCCGGCTCGGGGTGCACTTCAAGGAAGATGGCGTCCGCGCCCGCCGCGATGCCGCAGCGCGCCAGGAGCGGGATCATCTCCGGCTGGCCGCCGGTGACCTGTCCCGTGCTGCCGGGCGACTGCACCGCGTGCGTCGCGTCCATCACGACCGGGCAGCCGAGCGCGCGCATCGCGGCGATGCCCCGGAAATCGACGACCAGGTCGCGGTACCCGAAGAACGAGCCGCGTTCGGTCAGCAGCACGCCGCCGCCCCCCGCCGCCCGCACCTTGCGGGCCGCATGGCCGAGGTCGCCCGGCGCCAGGAACTGGCCCTTCTTCACGTTGACGATCCGGCCGGTGCGGCCCGCGGCCTCGAGCAGCGAGGTCTGGCGGCACAGGAATGCCGGGATCTGCAGCACCGCGGCGACCTCCGCTGCGGCCGCCGCTTCGTCCGGCTGGTGGATGTCCGTCAGCACCGGCACGCCGACTTCGCGCCCGATGCGCTCGAGCAGCCGCAGGCCGTCGGCCGGACCCGGGCCGCGGTAACTGTCGCCGCTGGTCCGGTTGTCCTTCGCGTAGCTGGCCTTGAAGCAGTAGCCGAGCCCGAGTTCCCGGCAGACGGCCGCCAGGTGGGACGCCACCGCGAGCATCTCGTCGGGGTCCTCGAGCACGCACGGGCCGGCGATCACGAAGAGTCGCTCGCCGCGCCCGACCCGGTGGGCACCGATGGCGAGCGGCTCGGCCACGCGCGGGTTGACTTCCTTCACGGCGGAACCTTTCGGCGGCTAGTTGGCCGCGCGCTCGGCAGCGGTTGGCGCCACGGCGTCGCGGTGGCCCATCGCCGCCGCCACGAAGGCGCGGAACAGCGGGTGCGGGCGACGGGGGCGCGACTTCAGCTCGGGATGGAACTGGGCCGCGATGAAGAACGGGTGTCCGGGATACTCGATGATCTCCGCGAGCTGCCCGTCCGGCGACAGCCCGGAGAAGACGACGCCGGCGCGCGTGAAGGCCTCGCGGTAGTCGTTGTTCACCTCGTAGCGGTGCCGATGCCGCTCGGAGATCTCCAGCCGCCCGTAGCACCGGTACGCCAGCGTGTCGGCCTCGATGTGGCACGGGTACGCCCCCAGGCGCATGGTGCCGCCCAGGTTGACGAGGCCCTTCTGCTTCTCCATCAGGTGGATGACCGGGTGCGGCGTGCCCGGGTCGAACTCCGCGCTGCCGGCGCGCTCGAGCCCGACGACATCGCGGCCGATCTCGATCATCGCGCATTGCAGGCCCAGGCAGATGCCGAGGAACGGGATGCCCTGCTCACGCGCGAAGCGGACGGCGTTGACCTTGCCGGGGATGCCCCGGTCGCCGAAGCCGCCGGGCACCAGGATGCCGTGGCAGCCCGCGAAGATCTCGCGCAGCCGCGCGTCGCCCACGTCCGGACCTTCGAGCGTTTCCGAGTCGACCCACACCTGGTCGACGCCCACGTGGTTGGGGATACCGGCGTGGATGAACGACTCGCTGATGCTCTTGTAGGCATCCTTCAGTTCGATGTACTTGCCGACGATGGCGATGCGCACCCGGTCGGGCGGGTTGAGGATCAGCCCCACCATGCGCCGCCATTCGGTCAGGTCGGGCTCCGGCGTCGCCAGGCCCAGGCGCTTGCAGAGCAGCCGGTCGAAGTCCTGCTCGTGCATCGTCAGCGGCACTTCGTAGATGCTGGCCACGTCGCGCCCGTCGATGACGTTCGCGTACGGCAGGTTGCAGAACAACGCGATCTTGCGGCGCGCCTCCTCGCCGATCGGCTGGCTGGTGCGGCACATCAGGAAATCCGGCTGGATGCCGATGCTGCGCAACTCGCGCACCGAATGCTGCGTGGGCTTGGTCTTGATCTCGCCCGCGGCCGCGATGTAGGGCACCAGCGTCAGGTGCAGCGAGGCGGTGTCCTCGGGTTCGCTCTCGAGGCGGAACTGGCGAATGGCCTCGAGGAACGGCAGGCTCTCGATGTCGCCGACGGTGCCGCCGATCTCGGTGATGACGACGTCGACGGTCGGGTCGCTCTCCGCCGGCAGCAGGATGCGGCGCTTGATCTCGTCGGTCACGTGCGGGATGACCTGCACGGTGCGGCCGAGATACTCGCCCCGGCGTTCCTTGGCCAGGATGGTCTCGTAGACGCGGCCGCTCGTCAGGTTGTGGATCTGCGCGAGGTCGGTGTCGGTGAAGCGCTCGTAGTGGCCGAGGTCGAGGTCGCACTCGGCGCCGTCGTCGAGCACGAACACCTCGCCGTGCTGGAACGGGCTCATCGTGCCCGGGTCGACATTCAGGTAGGGGTCGAACTTCTGCAGCACGACCTTCAGCCCGCGCGCCTTCAGCAGGTTGCCCAGCGAGGCGCTCGCGATACCCTTGCCCAGGGCCGAGACGACCCCGCCGGTCACGAATACGTACTTGGCCATGCTAGCCTTTCGCTTGAGATCCCGTGTCGAGAGGGGCGGTTGCGCGCCGTTCCGGCAGGCGCCCGGTCAGCGGCCGGCGGGCCAGCAGGCGCGGACGCGCTCGAGGTCGGCCGGGGTGTCGACGCCCACCGGGCCGGCCCCGATGGTCACGACCCCGATGCTCATCCCGTTTTCCAGGGCCCGCAGCTGCTCGAGGCCCTCGGCACATTCGAGCGGCGTCGGCGCCAGCGAAGCGAACCGCAGCAGCGCCTCGCGCCGGAAGGCGTAGATGCCGACATGCCTCAGGGCGACCGTGTGGCCCGCCTCTTCCCTGCCCGGGAACATACCGGGAATCGGCGCCCGCGAAAAGTACAAAGCCCGCCCGCCCCTGCCGGTCACGACCTTCACGACGTTGGGCTCGCGCCAGGGACCGGCTTCGGCGAAGGCGTGGCCGCAGGTGCCGATGTCCCAGTCGGCCCCGTCCTGCATGAACGTGATCAGGGCCTCGACGTCGGCCGGCGGCAGCAGGGGCTCGTCGCCCTGCAGGTTGACGACCAGGTCCTCGGGGTGGCGGGCGGCGACTTCGGCGATGCGGTCGGTGCCGGTGGGGTGTTCGGCGGTCATCTCGCAGGGCAGCCCGGCGGCGGTCACGGCATCGAAAATCCGCCGGTCATCGGTGGCCACCAGGACCCGATCGGCCGTGCGCACGCGCATGGCGTTCTCGGCCACGCGCACGATGAGCGGCTTGCCGGCGACGTCCGCCAGCGCCTTGCCGGGAAACCGGGACGATCCGTAGCGGGCGGGGATGACGACCAGGACGCCACCGGGGCGGCCAGCCTGGTCAAATCGGGCCTGATCACCTTGGACCCGGCCAACAACGAAGCCCACCCCAGGCGGGGTGGGCTTGGTGTTCTTGTCGCTGTTCATGCGCTACAGCGGCAGGATGTTGACCCGCTTCTTGGTCCCGCGGAAGTCCTGATACTCCACGGTCCCGTCGACGAGCGCGTACAGCGTGTCGTCGCTACCCTTGCCCACGTGCTTGCCCGGGTGGATGCGGGTGCCGCGCTGCCGCACGATGATCGTGCCGGCGCTGACGGTCTGCCCGCCGAAACGCTTGACGCCCAGGTTCTGCGGATTGGAATCGCGCCCGTTCCGGGTTGATCCGCCAGCTTTCTTATGAGCCATGTCGCACCTTCTCCTGTCGTGGTCCCGCGCGGCCGTCCGACTCGCTGCGGGCCGGTTCGTTTCAGCCGGTGATGCCGGTGATGCGGATCTGCGTGAACGGCTGACGGTGTCCGGTCTTGCGACGGTAGTTCTTCCGCCGCTTCTTCTTGAAGATGACGATCTTGCGGCTCAGCCCGTGGGCGAGCACCTCGGCCTTGACCGAAGCACCGGCCACGATCGGGCTGCCGACCTTGACCGATTCGCCATCCGACACCATCAGGACCTGGTCGAAGCTCAGCATGGCGCCGACCTCGTCCGCCAGCAGCGGCACCTGCAAGGTGGTGTCCGGC
Source organism: uncultured bacterium (assembly GCA_903859215.1). GTDB lineage: Bacteria > Krumholzibacteriota > Krumholzibacteriia > LZORAL124-64-63 > LZORAL124-64-63 > CAINDZ01. Next base: position 78,835 of record CAIOLW010000241.1, read on the forward strand.
ATGACCCGGTACTGCTGCTCCTTGATCTTGACTACAGCGTACATCACGTTCCTAACCCGTTGGCGTTCCGAACCCGTTCCGAATCTATTGTGTGGGCAAAAGGACGCGCGGGCGCACCCGGGCGTCCCGCCGACCAGCCCGGCCTGTCCGGCCAAACCCCGAAAAGGGCGCCGGGGCCTGCCGCCTTTGACACAAGCGGGAATAATAGTGCCGCGCCCGCAGGGCCGTCAAGGCCCGGGAGGGTGATTTTTCGACCACCCGCCCTCGCCCGTGGCAGGTTGACATCGGGCCCGGCGGCCTTAATCTGAGGGAAGATTGCCATTTCTGCGGGTCCGGCCCTGGCCGGGCGCACCCTTTTCCGGGAGTCCAGACAGCATGAGCGCGTCCCCCGACTTCAAGGCCATCATCATCGGTTCGGGCCCTGCGGGCCTGACGGCGGCCATCTACCTGAGCCGCGCCAATGTCCCGAACCTGCTCTTCGAGGGCCAGCAGCCCGGCGGGCAGCTGACCATCACGACGGAAGTCGAGAATTTCCCGGGCTTCCCGGAGGGCATCACCGGGCCCGAACTGATGCTGAAGCTGCGGGCCCAGGCCGAACGCTTCGGGACCGTGATCCGGGGCGAAACAGTCGAATCCGTCGACCTGTCAGCCCAGCCCTACACCGTCCGGACGGGCGAAGGGCAGTACGCGGCTCCCGTGGTCATCATTGCTTCCGGCAGCACGGCCCGCTGGCTGCACCTGCAGGACGAGGAGAAGTTCCACGGCAAGGGCCTGAGCGCTTGCGCCACCTGCGACGGGTTCTTCTTCCGCGGGCAGGAGATCGCCGTGGTCGGCGGCGGCGACACGGCGCTCGAAGAGGCCATCTACCTGACGAATTTCGCCTCGAAGGTGACGTTGATCCACCGGCGGGGCGAGTTCCGGGGTTCGAAGATCATGCAGGAGCGCGCCCTGGCGAACCCGAAGATCGAGGTCGCCTGGAACAGCATCCCGAAGCAGTACCAGGCCGACGACAAGGGCAACCTGACGGGGCTCGTGCTGCAGGACACGACCGGCGGGCCGGACCGGCAGCTGCCGGTCACCGGCTGCTTCATCGCGATCGGCCACACCCCCAACACCGCGTTCCTGAACGGGCAGCTGCCGACCGACGAGTCGGGCTACCTGGTGACGGTGCCGGGCACGACTTCGGTCAGCCGCCCGGGCGTCTACGCCTGCGGCGATGTCCAGGACCACGTGTACCGGCAGGCGATCACCTCGGCCGGGACCGGCTGCATGGCGGCGATCGAAGCGGAGCGCTGGCTGGCGGGCGTCGGGCACTAGCCCCGGGGAGTTCTTTTCCGCACGGCGAAAAACGAAGGCCGGCCCGGGGAGCACCCGGGCCGGCCTCTTTCATGCGCCGCTGCGTCGTCGCGACCCTACTTCTTCGTCGCCATGTAGTCGATGAAGTCAACCAGCTTGCTGGAGTAGCCCCACTCGTTGTCGTACCAGGCCACGACCTTCACGAACGTCGAGTTCAGCATGATGCCCGCGCCGGCGTCGAAGATCGACGTGCGCGGCTCGTGGTTGAAGTCCGACGACACGACGTCATCCTCGGTGTAGCCCAGGACGCCCTTGAGCTCGCCCTCGGAGGCGGCCTTCATCGCGGCCTTGATGGCGGCGTAGGCCGACTCGGCGTCGGCGCCGGGCGCCTTCGCCAGCTTGCACGTCAGGTCGACGACCGACACGTTCAGCGTCGGCACGCGGAAGGCCATGCCCGTCAGCTTGCCCTTGAGCTCGGGGATGACCTTGCCCACGGCCTTGGCCGCGCCCGTCGACGACGGGATGATGTTGCCGGCCGCGGCGCGCCCGCCCCGGTAGTCCTTCTTGCCGCCGGGGCCGTCCACCGTCTTCTGCGTGGCGGTCGTGGCGTGCACCGTGGTCATCAGGCCCTCGGCGATGCCCCAGTTGTCGTTGAGCACCTTGGCCACCGGCGCCAGGCAGTTGGTCGTGCACGAGGCGCAGGAGACGAACTGCTCGCCCGCGTACTTCGTGTGGTTGACGCCCATGACGAACATCGGCGTGTCGTCCTTCGACGGCGCCGACATCACGACGCACTTCGCGCCGGCCTTGATGTGCCCGGCGGCGTTCGACTGCTCGAGGAAGAACCCGGTCGACTCGCAGATGTACTCGGCGCCGACCTCGTCCCACTTCAGGTTGGCGGGATCCTTCTCGGCCGTCAGGCGGATGCGCTTGCCGTTCACGGCCAGGAAGCCGTCGCCCGCCTCAACGGTGCCGTTGAAGCGGCCGTGGACCGTGTCGTACTTCAGCATGTAGGCCAGCTGCTTCGCATCGAACAGGTCGTTGATCGCGACCACTTCGATGTTCGGGTGGTCCATCGCCGCGCGGAACACGAGCCGGCCGATGCGGCCGAACCCGTTGATGCCGATTTTCGTCGCCATGGTTGCTCCTTCTGCTCGCCCTTCGTGGCGCGCCGGGATCGCCCCGCGCGCCGCCCCCGCCTGGTTTCCAGGCTCCAATGGTTAGCCAAGCGGCGGCGGGGCGTCAATCGCGATTCCCCCGGCGCGCGGCCCGGCCGCTTCCCTTCGGTTCCGGTCCTACTCGCGGATCAGGTTCAGGAATTCCCCACGCGTCTTGGGGCTCTTCTTGAAGCAGCCGAGCATCTCGCTCGTCACCGCGTACGAATTCTGCTTCTGCACGCCGCGCATCATCATGCACAGGTGCTGCGCGCGCAGCACGACGGCCACGCCCATCGGCTCGAGGTTCTCCATCAGGCACTGGGCGATCTGCGCCGTCATGCGTTCCTGGACCTGCAGCCGGCGGGCATAGGCTTCGACGACCCGCGCCATTTTCGACAGTCCGACGATCCGGCCGTTCGGGATGTACGCCACCGAGGCTTTCCCGAAGAACGGCAACAGGTGGTGCTCGCACGTGCTGTAGAAGTCGATGTTGTTGACGACGACCATCTCCTTGCTCTCGGCCTCGAACAGCGCGCCGCGCACCATGGCGCCCGGATCCTGCGCGTAGCCGACGGTCAACTCGGCCCACGAGCGACTGACGCGCGACGGCGTCTTGACCAGGCCCTCGCGGTCGGGGTCCTCGCCCATGCCGACGAGCATCTGGCGGATGAGGTCTTCCATGCGGATTCCCGGTCCTTTCGCAGCGGGCCTTGCAGGGCGCACGGCGTCCTGTTCGCGCCCGGCGGCTCCACGGCACGGCGCACAACGGCGCAAACGGCTTGATCGCTGCAAGATCGGGGCGCGCCGGAGCGCCGTCAAGCGCAGCGACCGGCGGGGGCACGCTCCATGCAGAACCCGGGGCGACGTTGATGCGTCTGTCCACATGACAAGGGGCCGCCGTTCGAATCCGCAGGCCCGCCGGGCGCTCCCCCCCGCGCCCGGCGCGCCGGGTCCAGGCGGCCCCTTGAGTTCCCCCGCGCCCGGCACCCGCAAGTCGTTGATAACGCTAATCATTGTCACTGTTTTGCCCTTGCATGGCCTGCGCCGGGCCCTAACTTTCCCCCCACATCCGCTCGCGCGGCCGTCCCGGCCGCTGCCGACCGAAAGCCCACCGTGCCCAAGGAGCTTGCCGTGGGGAACAAGATCGTCCGCGTCCAGGAACTGGCGCCGCGCACCCGACTCTTCGAGATCGAGGCGCCGCACATTGCCCAGCGCGGCAAGGCAGGCCAGTTCGTCATCCTGCGGGTCAACGACGAAGGTGAGCGCGTGCCGCTGACCCTCGCCAGCCGCGACCCCGGCAAGGGCACCATCACCCTGGTCTTCCAGGAAGTGGGCAAGACGACCGAGATGCTCGGCCGCCTCCAGGTGGGCCAGGAAATCCATGACCTGGCGGGCCCGCTCGGCAAGCCGACCGAGATCCCCACCGGCAAGACGGTCGTCTGCGTGGGTGGCGGCATCGGCAACGCCGTGGTCTGGCCGCAGGTGCAGGCGCTCAAGGAGGCGGGCAACCGCTGCATCGCGATCCTCGGCGCGCGCACGAAGGAACTGCTCATCCTCGAGGACGAGATCCGCGCGCTGGCCGACGAGACGATCATCACCACCGACGACGGCAGCTACGGACGCAAGGGCATGGTCACCCACGCCCTGACCGACCTCATCGAGGGCGGCGAGAAGGTGGACGAGGTCATCACCATCGGCCCGGTCGTGATGATGAAGTTCGTCTGCCGCGCGACGCAGCCGTTCGGCATCCCCACGCAGGCCTCGCTGAACCCGCTGATGGTCGACGGCACCGGGATGTGCGGCGCCTGCCGCGTCACCGTCGGCGGCAAGACGCGCTTCGCCTGCGTCGAGGGCCCCGAATTCGACGGCCACCAGGTCGACTTCGACGAGTTGATCACGCGGTTGGCCTACTACCAGCCGGAAGAGCGCGCTTCGCTCGACAGCTACCACCGTTGCCGCCTCGAAGCCGCCGCCGACCGGCTGCAGAACCCGTAGGAGGACCGCCATGAGCGACGAGAGCCCGAAGCCCAAGAAGGTCCTCAACAAGTCGAAGGTGAAGACGCCGATGCGCGAGCAGGATCCTGCCGCGCGCATCTTCAACTTCGAGGAAGTGCCGCTGGGCTACAACGAGCAGGAAGCGACCGGCGAGGCGCTGCGCTGCATCGACTGCAAGGACAAGCCCTGCGTGGCCGGTTGCCCGGTCGGCATCGACATCCCCGCCTTCCTGCAACTGGTCGGCGCGAAGGATTTCGAGGGCGCGCTCCGCAAGATCAAGGAGAAGAACTTCCTGCCGGCGATCTGCGGCCGCGTCTGCCCGCAGGAGGACCAGTGCGAGATGGTCTGCACGCTTAACCGGCCCGACAAGGGCCGCGAGTCGGGCGGCATCGGTCGCGTCGAGCGCTTCCTGGGCGACTACGCGATGGAGCACAACCTGACCATCACGCCGACGGTGGCCCCTTCGACGGGCAAGCGCGTCGCGGTCATCGGCTCCGGACCGGCCGGCCTGACCGCGGCAAGCGACATGGTCCAGAAGGGCCACGCGGTCACGGTCTTCGAGGCGCTGCACAAGCCGGGCGGCGTGCTGTTCTACGGCATCCCCCAGTTCCGCCTGCCGAAGGAAATCCTGATGCGCGAGGTCGACGGCCTGCGCGACATGGGCGTCGAGTTCGTCATGAACTACCCGGTGGGCAAGGCGGAATCGCTCGACAGCATCCGCGAGCGCTTCGACGTCGTCTTCGTTTCGACCGGCGCGGGCCTGCCCTGGTTCCTCGGGATCCCCGGCGAGAACCTGAACGGCGTCTACAGCGCCAACGAGTTCCTGACGCGCGTGAACCTGATGGGCGGCTACAAATTCCCCGACGGCTCGGACACGCCGGTCAAGAAGATCAAGCGCATCGCGGTGATCGGCGCCGGCAACACGGCGATGGACTCGGCGCGCACGGCCAAGCGGCTGCAGCCGGAAGTGGTGTACCTGGTCTACCGCCGCAGCCGGCTGGAGATGCCCGCCCGCGTCGAGGAGATCCACCACGCCGAACAGGAAGGCGTCGAGTTCAACCTGCTGCACTCGCCGCTGGAACTCGTCAACGACGGCAAGGGCGCCGTCGGCGCGATCCGCTGCCAGGAGATGGAACTGGGTGAACCGGACGCCAGCGGGCGCCGCAAGCCCGTGCCCATCGAGGGCAAGGTGCGCGAGTTCGCCGTCGACACCGTGGTCATCGCCATCGGCCAGGGCCCGAACCCCCTGCTGACGGCCGACTGCCCCGAGCTGACGCGCGACCCGAAGAAGGGCACGATCCTGATCAACGACGTGATGCAGACGAGCCTGCCGAACGTGTTCGCCGGCGGCGACATCGTCACCGGCGGCGCCACCGTGATCCTGGCCATGGGGCAGGGCCGCGTGGCCGCCGACGCGATGCACCGCTACCTGATGACCGGCGACCCGCGTGACCCGTTCGCGCAGGCCGGCGGCAGCGGGGTGTGCCCGAACCTGATGTAGTCGGGTTCGCCGTGCCGACGACAAGGCCCCCTGCGGCTCGCGCTGCAGGGGGCTTCGTCCTTTCCAGCCATGCGCGTGCGCGTCAGGCGCCGGCGATCTCCCGCGCCAATTGCGCCAGCACCTCGGGATAGAGTTCGCACTCGGCGGCGAAGACGCGGGCGGCCAGGCTGCCGACGTCGTCATGGGGCAGCACGGGCACGCGCCGTTGCGCGAGGATGCGGCCGCTGTCGTAGCGGTCGTCGACCAGGTGCACGGTGCAGCCGCTCTCGGTGTCGCCGGCCGCAAGCACGGCCTGGTGCACGCGGTCGCCGTAGTAGCCCTGTCCCCCGTGCTTCGGCAGCAGCGCCGGGTGGATGTTGACGACGGGGCCCGTGAATTCCTTCGGCGACGCATAGAGGGAAAGGTAGCCGGCCAGCACGATGATCTGCGGCCGGTGCGGCGCCAGCCAGGCATTGATGGCGGCGTTGTGCGCCGCGGTGTCGGAATAGTCCCGCCGGCGGAAAGCCTCGACCGGCAGGCCGGCATCGCGGGCCACGTCGACGCCGCGCACGTCGGGACGGCTGGCGACCACGGCGACGATCTCCAGCGGCAGCGTGCCGCGCGCGATGTGCTCGAGGAAATTGGCGAGCGTGCGCCCGCTCCCCGACAGCAGGACGGCGGCGCGCACGGCGCTCACGGCGCTGCCTCGGCGCGCAGCTGCTCGAGCACGCGGCGGTGCGCCGCGAAGGCGATCGGGCCGGGCAGCGCGTCGAGCGGGAAGAACCCGACCTCTTCCGCGTCATCGCCGGCCTCGAGCCGGCCGCCCGTCTCTTCGGCCGTGTAGAAGATGACCACGACGGGCGTGTCGGGCGGCAGGACTCCCGACTCGACGGCGTAGAGTCCGGTCAAGGCAACCTCGAGGCCGGTCTCCTCGAGCGCCTCGCGCTGCGCGGTCTCGGCCGGCGCCTCGCCCCACTCCATGAACCCGGTCGGGAAGGTCCATTCGCCCTGCTTCGGCGCGAAGCGACGCTTCACGAGGCAGACGCGACCGTCCCGGAACAGGACGATGCCCGCCGCGGGCGCCGGGTTCAGGTACTGCACGACGCCGCACGAGAGGCACACGGGCCGCTCCTCGCCGCCATCGCGCCGTTGCGTCATCTCGGCGCGGCACTGCGGGCACCAGCGCCAGACGTGTCGTTCGGACGGGATCAAGGGTTCTCCTGTTCGGCGTCGGCCCGGCGGCGCGGCCACGGGCCCCTGGCGACCACGGCCAGCCACGCGGCGACGAACACCGCAACCGGCCAGGCCCCCAGGCGCACCCACATCGTGCTCGCGGTGCCCGGCGCGATCGACGCCGTGACGGCGCCACGCACACCGAGGTCGAGCCAGTCCAGGATGCGCCCGTCCTGGTCGCAGATGAAGCTGATGCCGTTGTTGGCGCAGCGGACGACGGGCACGCCGCACTCGACGGCGCGCAGGCGCGCCAGCCACGCATGCTGGCGCGGTCCGGCCGTGCGGCCGAACCAGCCGTCGTTCGTGACCACGACCAGGCAGCGGCTGCCGCGACGCACGCTGTCGCGCGCGAGCGACCCGAAGACCGACTCGAAGCAGATCATCCCGCTGAACGGGAACTGCCCGTCGGCCAGCTTCACCACCATCGGCTGCGGGGGATCGCCCGGGTCCCACTCGGCCTGCCCCACGTTCAGCTTCCCGAGGAACGGCAGGTAGCGCTGGAACGGCATCGCTTCGCCGATGGGCAGCAGGTGGTGCTTGGCGTAGCGGTCGGTGATGATGCCGTCGGGGCGGAACAGGCCGGACGAGTTGTAGAGGCGCATGCGGCCGTCGGGCTTGCGCTCGCCGTCCGGGAACCCGAGGTAGTACCAGACGCCGGTCTCGCGCACCAGCCGGCGCATCCAGTTCAGCGACGCGGTATCGTAGCGCAGGTACCCGGGCAACGCGGTCTCGGCCCAGACGAGGAATTCGGCGCCGCCGGACGCCTCGCGCATCGAGAGATTGCGGTACGGCACGCGGCTCGAATCCACGCGCGCCGGCTCCCACTTGTCGGCCAGGGAGACGTTGGCCTGCACGGCGGCCACGCGCAGGGGTCGCGCGAGCAGCGAGTCGCCGGCGGCCAGGGCCACCTTCGCGTCGCGCGGCGCGGGCGGCGCCGGGTGGATGCTGCTCGCGACGCCCAGCGCCACCCAGGCCACGGCCGTCGCGACCGTCAGCGGCCCGCGCACGCCGCGTCGCGCCGCGCCCGCCGCGCCGCCACCCGCAAGCCAGGCGACTGCGGTCGCGGCGGTGAACGCGATTCCCAGGCCGAGGCCGAGTTCGCCGGCGCCCCGCACGAGCACCATCAGCGGTGTGCCGATCGCGCACGAACCGGTCAGGCACCACGGGAACCCCATCTCGCCGACACTGCGCAGCGCCTCCATGGCCGTCCACAGGGCCGGCATCGCCAGCAGCGCCCGCCCAGGCCCCAGGCGCATGCGAACGAGGCCGCACACCCTCCCCCATCCCAGGTAGAAGACCGCCACGTAGAGGATCGTCAGGATGGCCTGGATGGGCACCAGCGCGCGGGTCGGGATGCTCTTGGCCGGGTCCAGCAGGAACATCCAGTAGAGCAGGGTCGACTGCTGGGCCAAGGCGAAGAACCAGGCCGTTCGCGCCGGCCGCGGCGACTCGAGCACCAGGAGCATGAGCATCGCCACGCCCGCCGGCACCAGCACACCGGTCCAGGCGTGCGGCGGCAGCCCGCCGGTGACCATGACACCTGCCGCCAGCGCCAGGACGGTCGTGCGCGAGGGGCGCCCCGGGCGAAGGCGGCGCAGCATTTTCAGGGTCGTTTTTTCCATCGCCGCAACATACCCCGCGCCCGCGGCCCTGTCCAGACGGGCCGCGGGCGCGCCGGTGGTCCCGGGGCTCAGGAGGGGCCGGGCGCGATGAGGTCCACCATCCCGTAACGGGCGATCTTCTTGTACAGCCCCTGCCGGGACAGCCCGAGCCGGCGCGCGGCGGCGGCCTTGCGCCCGTTGCAGGCCGCGATCGCCTTGCGGATCAGGTAGCGCTCGAGCAGTTCGCCCGCCTGGTCGAGCGCGCGCAGCGTGCCGAGGTCGGAGGCATCGACCAGGCGCGTGTCGAGCCCGCGCACCTCGCGCGACAGGTGCGCGCGCCGGATGACCGCCTCGCCCGGGTACAGGGCCGACAGGCGCTGGGCCTCGTTCTCGAGCTCGCGCACGTTGCCGGGCCAGCGCCAGCGTTGCAACGCCGCGAGCGCTTCCTCTGATATCCTTATCTTTTCGATGTTTCGCCCACTCTTCTTGAGGAAGTACGCGAACAGAGGCGCGACGTCCTCGGGCCGGTGCCGCAGGGGCGGGATCACGATGGCGACCACCTTCAGGCGGTAGTAGAGGTCGAGCCGGAAGCGTCCCTCGCGGATCTCGGCGTCCAGGTCCTTGTGCGTGGCGGCGACGAAGCGCAGGTCAACCGGCACGCTCTTTAGTTCGCCGATACGGCGCACCTGGCGCTCCTGCATGACGCGCAGGAGCTTGATCTGCAGCGCCAGGGGCATGTCGCCGATCTCGTCCAGGAAGAAGGTCCCGCCGCTGGCGGCCGCGAGCAGGCCCTTCTTCTCGGTCGCGGCGCCGGTGAAGGCGCCGGCGCGGTGGCCGAACAATTCGGATTCGAACAGGGATTCCGGCAGCGCCGCGCAGTTCTGGGCGATGAACGGCCCGCCCTGGCGCTCGCTCGCCACGTGCAGGGCGCGCGCGATGATCTCCTTGCCGGTGCCGCTCTCGCCGTGCAGCAGCACGTTGACCCCGCTGCGCGCGATGTTGCCCAACCGCAGGCCGAGTCCCACCATCTCGGCGCTGGCCCCCACGCAACCGGGGATGCCGGGCACGGTCGCCGGGCGCGGCAGCGGCACGAGCAGCGTGTCCCGCCCCTGGCCGGCCGCGGCTTCGCCGATGGTCGCCACCGTGCGCGCGGGCCCGGCCGCCTGGCGGCGCGGGCTGACGGCCGGCAACGGGAACAACGTCGGCTGGCTCAGCGTCTCGCCCGGCGCCGGCCCCTGGGGCTCGAGCAGGCCGAGCAGCGGGACCAGGCGCGGCACCAGTCGCTGGCCCCACAGGAAGATGCCTTCGCGCCAGGGCTCGGCGGCGTCGAACCAGATGCCGAGGCAACCGACGACAGCCCCGCGCTGGCGCAGCGGTTCGACCCACAGCGCGGTGTCGCGGCCGCGCCGGATCAATTCCTCGCGATCGTCCGCCATCGCGCGCAGGAGGCTGCCGAGCGGCGGCCTTTCGGCCAGCCCCTCGCGCCGCGCGTTGCCGCAGTCCCACGATTTCATCAACTGCAGCGGCGCGCCCGCTTCCTGGCTGCCGCGACGCACAACCCAGACCGCGGCGCCGCGCCCGCCGTGCGGGAACGCGCGCAGTTCCTCGTCCCAGAATGCCCGGTGCTCCATGGCTCCTCCCGTCGGGTGGGGGTACGGGAGCCCATGAGGCACGAGTCGTGCCCGTATTGCCGGTACGGCGGCGCCGGCGTGCAGTTGCTTTCGCGAGGCGAGGTTGGGCGCAACGCCACGGAACGGGCAGGCCGGCCGTGTCCCATTTCGTGTCCCGCTGCGCGGGTTATCCCCCGACCCGGCGGGACACGAGGCGGGACACATCACGGGACACGGGACGGGACGAGCAGGCCGCCGGGGCGGAAAGATCGCCGCTGCTCACCAGGGCAATGCGACGCGGCGCTCACCGGCGCGCACTTCGCCGATCAGGCGCGCCTCGAGGCCGGGCAGGGCCGCGAGGTCGCAGTCGGCCGGCGTGACCACCACCAGCCCGATCCCCATGTTGAACACGCGGTACATCTCGGCCTCGGCCACCTCGCCCAGCCGCTGGATGAGCCGGAAGATCGGCAACGGCGCCCAGGCCGTCGGGTCGACGTGCACGCAGAGACCGGCCGGCACGACGCGCGGGATGTTGTCGTAGAACCCGCCGCCGGTGATGTGGATGAGCCCGCGCACGGCCGGGCGGCCGCACGTGTCCCAGATCGCGCGGACAGCCGGCAGGTAGCTGCGGTGGACGGCCAGCAGGGCGTCGCCCACGGTGGCGCCGCCCAGCTCGGCGGGCGCATCGGTCACCTTCAGCCCGGCGCGGTCCAGCAGAACGGCGCGCGCCAGCGAGTAGCCGTTCGTGTGCAGGCCCGTGCTCGGCAGGCCCCAGACGCGGTCGCCGGCCTGCATCGTGCTGCCGTCGATCACGTGCGCCGGCAGCACGCGGCCGACGATGGTGCCCGCCAGGTCGAACTCGCCGTCACGATAGACTCCCGGCATCTCGGCCGTCTCGCCGCCGAGCAGCGCGCAGCCGTTCTCGCGGCACGCCTTGGCGAAGCCGGCCAGCACCTCGGGCAGCACGGCTTCGTCGAGCTTCGCCGTGGCGAAGTAGTCCAGGAAGAACAGCGGCTCGGCGCCCTGGACCAGGATGTCGTCCACGCAGTGGTTGACCAGGTCCTGCCCCACCGTGTCGTAGCGCCCGCACAGCGAGGCGACCATCACCTTGGTGCCGACGCCATCGACGCTCGCCACGAGCAGCGGCTCGCCCGGGGCAGGCTGGAACAGCCCGCCGAAGGCCCCGATCTCATTGCGGACGCGCGCGTCCCAGGTCGAGCGCACGTGGTCGCGGCTGCGGGCCAGGGCCCGCGTGGCGGCGTCGATGTTGACGCCGCTGTCGGCATACTTCATGGCGGTCCTTTCGCGGGACACAGGAAGCGGGACATCCGGGACGGGGGCGGCGGGGACCAGGCTGGATGCGAAACCGCCGGCCGAAGGGCATGATAGGCCCCGTCGGCCGGCGGTTCAAGAAGGGTCCGCGAGTCTGTCAGCCCTCGGCGGCCTCGCGCAGCGCGAACAGCCCGAGGCGCCGGTTCAACGCCCCCAGCACCGCGTGCACGACCGCCTGCTGGCGGTTGTGCCGCGCCGCGCAGGCGCCCAGGAGCGTCTCGGTGCGCCGGGACTCGACCAGATCGACCGCGACCAGGACCGTGGCCTGGTCACCGATCGTGTCGAGCCGAACCTCGCGCAGATGGAGCACCAGCGGCAGGGCGAGCAGGCCGCCGACGGCATCCACCGTGGCGCGGGCAATGCAGAGGATATCGCTGTCCGCGTGGTTCGGGCTCTCGGCGATGCCGACGGCCTCCCGCCCACCCGAGCCGAGGCGCACCTCGGCCCGCACGCCGCGGTCGGAACTGACCAGCGCCACGCTGAGGCACACCGGGCGGGGGAAGGCATCCTCGGCCACGAGGATGGCCGGCAGCGCGTCCGCCGCAAGGGCTGCCCGGGCGGCCGCCGGCTCCGCAGCCGCCGAACCGCCCCCATCCCGCGGCGGCAGGAACGTGACGCCCCGCGGGGTCACCGGGACCGGTCCCGCGACGATGTGGGGCTGGGGTGCGGCGGGCGCTTCGGCCCCGCCGTTCTCGAGGACCTGGACCACGCCGATCTTCTTGTAGTAGACGTCCATCTGCAGGCGGGCTTTCAGCAGGCTCTCGACGTCGCGCACGATGTGCCGGGGATCGCGCTCCATGCCCGCCACGACATGGACGCCGGCGATATCCCCATGGTCGTCGAGGTCGATCTTGCACTGGAGCACGCCCTTGATCTGGCTGATCCAGCGCTGAGCATCGGCAACCCAGGCGTCGCGCTCGTTCGGCTCCCACTCCACGGTCGGTGGCTCCCGGGCTCAAGGGGGTCTCGCAGGATGCGGTCGCGCCGTATCTCATGAGGGCGGATGTTACCACACCGCTATTCTTCCGACAACCGGCATTTCCATCTGACGAAATAGCAAGGAGTCCGCCTCGCGACGGACTCCCAAGCGGCCGGCGGCGAACCACCGGCCGGGACCTGCCGGGCGCCTGCTACGGCGTCATCATCGCCCGCAATTCGCGCATCCGGGACGCATAGGCCGCATCATCGACCTTCAGCAGACCCTCCACGCTGAAACCTTCCGGGCAGAAGCTCGCGGTGACAGTGCCGTCGAGCATCGCCTGCCGGAAGGCATCGTCCGGCGCGTCGCGCCCGACGCCCGCCTGCGAGAGCGAGCCCATGAACCCTCCGGCGAAGCAATCGCCCGCACCCGTCGGATCGACGACCTCATCGAGCACGATCGCCGGCACCGCGAGGACGGAATCGCGGCCGAACAGGATCGCCCCGTGTTCGCCCTTCTTGACGATGACCCGTGCCGGCCCGAGGGCCCGGATGGCTTGCGCGGCGCGCGCCAGGCTGCGCTCGCCGGTGAGCAGGCGCGCCTCGCTCTCGTTCACCAGGAGCACGTCGACGCGGCGAAGGATCCCGCACAGCAGGTCGAGCGTCGTCTCGATCCACAGGTTCATCGTGTCGAGCGCCACGAGTCGCGGGCCGCGCATCAGGTCCAGCACGCCCGCCTGCAGCGCCGGGTGGATGTTGGCCAGGAACAGGTATTCGGCCTCGCGCCACGCAGCGGGGATGTCCGGCTGGAAGTCGGCGAACACGCCGAGTTCGGTGGCCAGGGTGTCGCGCTCGATCAGGTCCGCGTGGTAACGCCCGGACCAGTGGAAACTGCGCCCGGGCACCCGGCGGATGCCGGCGATGTCGGCATGGTTGCCGAGCAGTTCCAGGTCCGATTCGCGGAAGTCGTCGCCGACGACGCCCACGCAGCACACGGGGCCACGCCCGCGCGCGGCCACCGCGAAGAAGCTGGCGCTGCCGCCGAGTTGCCGCTCGCGGCGCTCACGCGGGGTCTCCACCGTGTCATAGGCCACCGAGCCCACCACCACGATCGACATGTCAGTCCCTCTTTTCCATCTTCTCGGGCGCCTCGATCCCGATCAGGTCGAGCAGGATGCGGATCACGTGCCTGGTGACCAGGCTCAGTTGCAGCTGCGAACGGCGCCGATCCTCGGGCTGCTCGAGCATGCGCTTGCACTTCGTATAGAACTCGTTGTAGAGCGCCGCGATCTCGTCGAGGTACACCGCCAGCCGATGCGGCTCGCGCGACCACGCGGCCGAAACGATGACCCGCGGCAGGCGGATGAGCTCGGCGACGAGCGCCCATTCGGCCTCGTGGGCCAGGTGAGCCAGTGTCGCCGCATCCGGCTCGCCGACCTCGATGCCGCGCGCGGCGGCTTCGTTCAGCAGCGAACAGATGCGCGCGTGCGCGTACTTGACCTTCAGCACCGGGTTCTTCTCGGTCTGGTCCTTCGCCAGGTCCAGGTCGAAATCCAGGTGGCTGTTCGGCTTGCGCGTCAGGAAGATGTACTTCGTGACGTCGGCGCCGACTTCGTCGATCAGCGCGTCCATCGTCACGAACGACCCGGCGCGCTTGGACATCTTGATGGGCTGGCCGCCCTCCAGGAACGTCACGTGCTGCAGGATCTGCACCTCGAGCCAGCCGTCCTCGATGCCGAGCGACGTCATCGCGCCCTGCATGCGCGAGATGTAGCCGTGGTGGTCCGGTCCCCAGAAGTCGATCGCGTGCTCGAAGCCGCGCTGGAACTTGTGGAAATGGTAGGCGATGTCGGCCAGGAAATACGTCGGTCGGCCGTCGGCGCGCACCAGCACGCGGTCCTTCTCGTCGTCGTGCGTCGTCGACTTGAACCAGACGGCGCCGTCCTCCTCGTAGACCGCCTCCAGCTTGCGCAGGCGATCGAGGGCGCGTTCCAGACGCTTGGTCTCGTGCAGTTCCGACTCGAAGTACCAGGTGTCGAAGCGCAGGCCGAAGCGGCGGCACGTCTCGCGCTGCCAGCCGAGGATCTTCATCAGCGCGTACTTCGAGAAGCAGTGCACCGATGCCACTTCCGGGAGCAGGCGCCAGTCGTCGGCGCAACCGGCGGGCGCGGCCAGGCGCTGGAAGCTCTCGTCGTCGAAGGCGGTCGAAGCGGCGCGGATGGAGGCCTCGTCCTGGTCCAGCAGCCCGGCGGCCATGGTCTCGAGGTACTGGCCGTGGTAGCCGTCCTCGGGAAACTCGACGGCCTCGCCCAGCAACTGGAGGTAGCGCGCCCGCAGCGACAGGCCGAGCAACTCCACCTGCCGCCCGGCATCGTTGACATAGTACTCGGCGTGCGCGTCGTAGCCGACCGCGTCGAGCAGGCGCACCATCGTCATGCCGAACGCGCCGGCGCGCGCCGACACCACGTTCAGGGGCCCGGTCGGATTGGCGCTGATGAACTCGACGTTGATGCGCCGGTTGCCCGCGGTGCGGATCTTCTGCAGCGCGCCCTCGGGGTTCCACACGTCCAGCAGCAGCGAAACCTGGTGCTCGCGCGCGATGCGGAAGTTGATGAAGCCCGGGCCCGCGATCTCCACGGACTCGACCACATCGTGCGGCAGGTCCAGGTTCGCGGCGATCTCGCCGGCCAGTTCGCGCGGCTTGCGGCCGAGCCGCTTGCCCAGCATCAGGGCCAGGTTCGTGCTCAGGTCGCCGTGGCTGCGGTCACGGGGCTTTTCCAGCTCGATCTCGACGTCCTCCTCGAAGACGCCGTACTTCTCGAGCACGCCCAGCAGGCCCTTCCTCAGCAGGTCTTCCAGCATGGCTCAGATCTCCCGGCCGGCCACGTCGGGCCTGACGGAGGTGAAGTTCA
This sequence comes from uncultured bacterium, assembly GCA_903859215.1. Taxonomy (GTDB): domain Bacteria; phylum Krumholzibacteriota; class Krumholzibacteriia; order LZORAL124-64-63; family LZORAL124-64-63; genus CAINDZ01. The sequence continues at coordinate 94,369 of CAIOLW010000241.1, forward strand.
GGTCGGGGTGCCGCTGCGCGACTTCCTCCGCGGCGAACCACTCCATGGTCAACTCCAGGCGGGGCGCATCGCCCCACAGGCGATCGAGCTGGAAATACTCGCGGGTCTTGATGTGGAAGGCGTGCGCCACCACGTCGAAGAAGTCGATCAGCACCCACCGGCCCTCGCGCATGCCCTCGGCGGTGCGCGCCTTGTGGCCGGCCCTGACCAGTTCGTCCTGCGCGTAACGCGCCGCCGCCTGCACCTGGGTGTCGGCGGCGCCGGAGGCGATCACGAAGAAATCGCACACGTCCGAGCGGCCCCGCAGGTCGAGGATGACGACATCGTCCAGCTTCTTCTCGAGCAGGTGCCACGCGCACCGCTCGGCCAGGACGTAGGCCGGCGACCCGTCCGGGAACGGACGCTCGGGCGCGGCGTCCCGGTTCGTGGCGGTGGTGTTGTCGGTCTGCATGGTACCTGCCTAGTTCAAGCGGTTGATGACGTACTCGACGGCCACGGCCAGGAGGTCCTTCTGCGGACCCGAGGCGACGGGCCCGAGGGCTTCCTTGGCGGCGTCGCCGAAGCGGCGCGCCGTGGCGAACGCATGGTCGACGCCGCCGTGGTCGGTCACGAAGGCGCGGACCTCCGACCAGCAGGCGGCCCGCTCCTCGCGGTTGCGGGCCTCCGACAGGTCCTCAAGGCGGCGACGCGCGGCCACCGGCGCCTGCCGCACCGCGGCGATCAGGGGCAGCGTGATGCGCCCCTCTTCCCAGTCCTGCCCGGTGGGCTTGCCCAGCCGGCGCTCGTCGCCCAGGTAGTCGAAGACATCATCCGTGATCTGGAACACCCGCCCCACGTTGGCGCCGAAGTCGCCGAAAGCATCCTCGTGCGGGGCCAACCGGCTGTTGAACGAGGCGCCGATCCGGCACGAATTCTCGATCAGCGAGGCCGTCTTCTGGTAGATGATCTGCTGGTAGAGTTCCTCGCTGATGGCCAGGTCGTAGCGATGCTCCAGTTGGAGCATCTCGGCCTCGCTCATCAGCACCGTGGTGTGCGCCAGCAGTTCGACGGCGTGGTGCAGGCCCGCGGCGCACAGGTTGTGCAGCGCCTTTGAATACAGGTAATCGCCCATGATCAGGGCGGCGCTCGGACCGTACTTGACGTTCACGGCGGGCAGGCCGCGCCGCGTCACGGCATCGTCGATGAAGTCGTCGTGCACCAGCGTGGCCGTGTGCACAAGTTCGACGCTGGCCGCCGCGGTGATGGCCGCCGGGGCGAATCCGTCCTTGTCCTGGGCCGCGAGCAGCAGCAGCGTGGGCCGGAAACGCTTGCTCTTGCCCTGGCGAATGTGGTCGCAGATGTCGCGCGTCAACGGACTGTCACCCGTCGTGATGCGCTGGAACTCGCGATCAACAGCCGCGAGCGCCGGGGCGATCTTCAGCTGGAGCGTGGCCAGTTTGATGCGTTCGCGGTCGACGAGTCCCATGCCTTCCCACCCTCGGTTGCCGTTCCCGGCCGCTGCGGCCGGCCATCCTGCGGAGTATTCTCAAATCGAGGACCGTGTCAATCCCCTTCGGCCGCCTGGGCAGCGGCGGCCCGGCGGTCCTTCTTCCGGACCACGACCAGGGCCACGATCGCCGAGCCCAGGTACAGCACCAGGATCGGCACCATCATGATCATCTGGTTGATCACGTTGGCGTCGGGCGTGATGGCCGCCGCCACGACGGCCACGACCACCAGCACGTAGCGCCACTTCGCCAGGAGCCACTGCGGGCGCACGATGCCCGCCGCGCACAGCGCCAGGATCACCATCGGCAGCTCGAACACCAGCCCGCAGCACAGCACGAACTGCATGAATGAACTGAGGTACGAGCCCACCTCGATCATGGGCTTCATCGAGTCGGTCCCCATGTTCATCATGACCCTCAGGATGAACGGGAAACCCCAATAGGCCAGGGCCACGCCCGTGTAGAACAAAAGCACGGTCGAGACCAGCACGGGCGTCGCCACCCGCCGTTCCTTCCGGTACAGCCCCGGCAGGACGAAACCGTAGATGCGGTACAGGACGAACGGCGCGACCACGAACAGCCCGACGGCGCAGGCGACCTTCAGGCGCGCCATGAAGGCGCCGCTCGGCGACATGAAGTACGCACCCTGGGCGCCCAGCGGGCGGATCAGGATGTCGAGGATCTGCCCGGCCTTGAACCAGCACAGGATCGCCGAGAGACCCATCGCGGTCAGGCTCTGGAACAGCACCTTGCGCAGTTCCTCGAGATGGTCGAGCAGGCCCATCTGCGCCCGCTCCGGCTCGCCGCCCCCGGCCGGATCCGCCGCCGGGGGCGGCAGGGGCGGCAGGGGCGGCACGGAGTCGTCGCCGGCGCCGAGGACCGGCCGCGGCGGGGCCGGCGGCAGGTCGTCGAAGCCGATCTGGTCCCGCGGGCCCGGCGGCAACACCGTCCCTGCGTCCGGGCCGGGCATGAGCCCGTCGCTGCCGAGCCAGTCGTCGTTCACGCGCGCTCCGGCGGCAATCGCATCGCGCTGAGCAGCGCGAAGAACTCGTCCACGCTCTGGAAGCTGCGGTACACCGAAGCGAAGCGCACGTAGGCCACCTCGTCCACCTGCCGCAGCTGTTCGAGCACGCACCCGCCGATCACATCGCTCGGGACCTCGCGCCGACCCGACGTCGCCAACTCGTGCTCGACGTGGTCCACGATGATCTCGATCTCCTCCAGCGACACCGGCCGCTTCTCGCAGGCCTTCGTGACGCCGACGATCACCTTCGCGCGGCTGTAGGCCACGCGATCGCCGCTGCGCTTGACCACCAGCATCGGGCGCGTCTCGACGCCCTCGTACGTGGTGTAGCGCTCGCCGCACGCCGTGCACTCGCGCCGGCGCCGGACAGCGCGCCCGTCACGCACGGCGCGGCTGTCGATCACCTTGTCCTCGTCACTGGCGCAGCGCGGGCACTTCATCGTCGACCCTTCCGTCGTCAGGCCAGGTCGGGGTAGAGCGGGAATGCGCTGCACAGCTCGCCGCTGCGCCCGCGCAGGCGGGCCAGCGCGGCGTCGTCGCCCCGGGCAGTCACTGCTTCGTCCATGATCGCGGCGATCTCGCGCATCTGTTCGACGCCCATGCCGCGCGTCGTCAGCGCCGGCGTACCCAGGCGCACGCCGCTGGTCACGAAGGGGCTCTGCTGGTCGAACGGCACCGTGTTCTTGTTCGCGGTGATGCCGACCTTCTCCAGCAGCTCCTCCATCTCCTTGCCCGTCAGGCCCTTGTTCGTCACGTTGACCAGCAGCAGGTGGTTGTCCGTGCCGCCGCTCACCAGGCGGAACCCGCGCCCGGACAGTTCAGCGCCCAGCGCCTGCGCGTTGGTCACCATGCGCCGCGCGTAGTCCTTGAACCCGTCCTGCATCGCCTCGTGGAAGCAGACCGCCTTCGCGGCGATGACGTGCATGAGCGGGCCGCCCTGCACACCGGGGAAGTTCATCTTGTTGATGGCGGCGAAGTGCTCCTGCTTGCACAGGATGAGCCCGCCGCGCGGCCCACGCAGCGTCTTGTGCGTGGTCGAGGTGACCACGTCGCAGAAAGGCACCGGGCTGGCGTGCACGCCGCCGGCCACCAGGCCCGCGATGTGAGCCATGTCGAACAGCAGGATGGCGCCGACCTCGTCGGCGATGCTGCGCAACGCGGCGAAGTCCCAGCTGCGAGGGTAGGCGCTGGCGCCGCCGATCAGGAGCTTCGGGCGCTCCTGCTTCGCCTGCTCGCGCAGGCGGTCGTAGTTGATGGTCTCGGTCTCCTGGTCGACCTCGTAGTGCACGGCCTGGAAGAGCAGGCCCGAGAAGTTCACCGGGTGACCGTGCGTCAGGTGGCCGCCGTGCGACAGCGACAGACCCAGCACCTTGTCTCCGGGCTTGAGGAACGACAGGAACGCCGTCAGGTTCGCCGTGGCGCCGCTGTGCGGCTGCACATTGGCGCGCTCGGCGCCGAACAGGGCCGTGGCGCGGTCGCGGGCCAGCGACTCGGCGGTGTCGACGTAGACGCAACCGCCGTAGTAGCGCTTGCCGGGATAGCCCTCGGCGTACTTGTTCGTCAGCGTCGAGCCCATCGTCGCCATGACGGCCGGGCTGGTGAAGTTCTCGCTGGCGATCATCTCGAGTTGGTCGCGCTGGCGCGCCAGTTCGGCGTCCAGGACCGCGGCGATCTGGGGGTCTACACTGCGGACCACATCGTACATCGCGTCACTCCCCTGCCTTACGGCCGTTCTCGAAATCGATGATCTTCTGCACGCGCAGCGCGTGGCGGCCGCCCTCGAAGGCCGAACCCAGCCAGGCTTCGACGACCGGCCAGGTCTCTGCGGGCGTCAAGGCGTCGCCGCTCAGGCAGAGCACATTGGCGTCGTTGTGCCGGCGCGTCGTCTCGGCCTGCTGCGGCGTGAAGCACAACGCCGCGCGAACCCCGGGCACCTTGTTGGCGGCGATGCTGACGCCGATCCCCGAGCCGCAGATCAGCAGGCCCTGGTCGACCACGCCGCGTCCCACCAGTTGTCCCACGGCCAGCGCCGCGTCGGGATAGTCGGACGGGCCGTCGGCCGTGCCGCCGCAATCGGTGACCGCATGCCCGGACGCACGCAGGCGCTCGGCCAGGAAAGTCTTGTGCGGCAGCCCACGGTGATCCGAGCCGATCGCGAACTTCATGATGCGCCGCCCTTTCCCGCACACAGTTCACGAAACACGTCGCCCCACGCCGCCAGCCTGCGGTCGATGTCCGCAGCCGTCCGCCGGTAGGCGTCGATGTCCTGCTGCCAGGGATCGGCAACGTCCGGATCGGCCGACCCCGGGCCCGCTGCGAGCGGCCCCTCGCGTCGCCAGTCGCGTCCCGGTGCGCCGAGCAGCCCTACCGCTCCCGGCCACGCCGCCGTGACCCGGCTGCGGACCAGAGCGGCGTGGACCCGCGTCAGGCCGATGACCCAGGCCGCCTCCGCCAGCGCGGACGCGTCCACAGGCGCGCTGCGGTGCGCATCGAGATCCAATCCCAGTTCGCGGGCCACGGCGCGGGCACCGTCGGAAGCCGGCTGGCCGGGCACCGCATCGGTCCCCGCGGAGGCGAAGATCAAAGGCAGGGCGGCGTACCGGTGCCGGGCCAGGACCTCGGCCAACGGGCTGCGGCAGGAGTTGCCCGTGCACACAAAGACAATCCGCCGGGACATGACCGACCTTTCGCGCCCGCCGTGCAGGCTCGCAAAGGTAAAGGTCGGCGCCGCAAGCGTCAAGAAACGCCGGTTTGGACAGAGGATATGGCCGGCAACAGCGCTCAGGCGGGGGTGGGCAGCGGCAGCGGACCCGGGCGCAGCACGCGGGGCGGCCAGGCGGCCAGGTCGACCAGGGCGCTGGCCGTCCCGGGCGGGCCGGGCGCCTCCACGCCGGCCCAGGAGCCGTCCACGGCATCCCCGAACCCGGCCACGGCGGCATCCAGGTCGGCCAGGGCGGGCTCCCCGGCCCGGTTGGCGCTCGTGGAGGCCAGCGGGCCGCCCGCCGCCATCACCAGCTGCCGCAGGTCGGCCCTGCCGGGGACGCGGATCGCCACCGTGCCGCGGGCCCGATCGTGCACGAGGTCGTCAAGGCCGGCCGCCGCCGGCAGGATGAAGGTGAACGGCCCGGGCCAGGCGGCGCCGCAGAGGGCGACGGCTTCTGCCGACAGACCGGTGCACAGGGACAGCGCCTGCTCCAATGAACCAGCCAGCACCAGGAACGGCTGCTGCGGGGCGCGCCCCTTCGCCGCGGCGATGCGCCCAAGCCCGGCGGGGCGATCGGCGCGGGCGTGCAGCCCGCAGATGGTGTCGGTGGCCAGGAGCAGCACGCCGCCGCCCGCCAGGCAGGTCGCGGCGGCGGCATCGTCCAGCCGTGGGCAGGACGGGTTCATTGCGTCCCGGCGGCCAGTTCGCGCCGGTACTCCTGGACGGCCGCGGCCACCTGCGGGTCGGCCAGGGCGATCATGCGCGCCGCCAGGCAGGCGGCGTTGCGCGCGCCGGCACTGCCGATCGCGACGGTCGCCACCGGCACGCCCGGCGGCATCTGCACGATGGAGAGCAGGGCGTCGACGCCGCCGAGGGGACCGCTGGCCACCGGCACGCCGATCACCGGGCGGCCCGTCAGCGACGCCACGACTCCCGGCAGGTGCGCCGCCATGCCGGCCACCGCGACAAAGACCTGCGTGCCCGCACGCTCGGCTTCGGCGACAAGCTCGCGCAACCGGTCGGGCTGGCGATGCGCCGACGCGATCTCCACGCGATGGCTCAGGCCGAACCTCTCGAGCAGGGCGGGCATCTTCTCGATCACGGGCAGGTCGCTCTCGCTGCCCAGCAGGATCAGCACCTGGACCCCGCCTGGTTGTGCGGCCATGTCAGTCCCCCTTCGCGGCGATGTCGCGCCGGTACGTCAGGCCCTCGAAATGCGTCCCGGCCAGCAGTTCATAGGCGAGGGCGCGCGCCTTCCCGAGGTCCGCCCCCAGCCCGACCGCCCCGAGCACCCGACCGCCGGCAGTCACGAGCGCACCGTCGGCATCGCGCGTCCCGGCCTGGACGATCCAGGCTCCGTCACGATCGGCGGGCAACTCGATCACCCGGCCGCCGGCGCAGGTTCCCGGGTAGCCGTCGGCCGCGCCCACGACTACGACGCAGCGGCGCCCCCACTCGGACACGCCGGCGCCGGGCCAACCATCGGGATCACCCTCGCCGGCCGGATACTGCTGCAGGAAGTCGCCGAGGGCGCCGGCCGCCGTGGCCGTGCACAGGTCGTAGAGATCGCCGCGCAGCAGCGGCAGCACGACCTGCGTTTCCGGATCGCCGAAGCGGCAGTTGAATTCAAGCACCTGCGGCCCGTGCGACGTGAGCATCAGTCCCGCATAGAGCACGCCGCGATAGGGGATGTCGCGACGCCGCAGTTCCGCGAGGATCGGCAGCACCACGCGCGTGTCGATCTGGGCCCGCAGCGACGCCGGCAGTTCCACGGGCGCGAACGCGCCCATGCCGCCGGTGTTCGGCCCCGTGTCCCCTTCGCCGATGCGCTTGTGGTCGCGGCTCGGCGCCAGCAGGCAGTAGTCCTGGCCGTCGGTGACGACGAGGACCGACAGTTCGGGACCGGAAATGCATTCCTCGATCAGGATGCGCAGGCCGGAACTGCCGAAGCGCTGCTCGTCGAGGCACTCGCGGATGAAGGCCTCGGCCTCGTCACGCGTGGAGCAGACGGCGACGCCCTTGCCCTGCGCCGCACCGCACGCCTTGACGACCACCGGCAGGTCCATCGTATCGAGGTGGTCGAGCGCCGTCTCGCTGGAGCTGAACGCCTGATAATGCGGGGTCGGCACGCCCGCGGCGTGCAGCACTTCCTTGGCGAACTCCTTGTCGCCCTCCAGCCGCGCGCCCATCGCCCCCGGCCCGAAGACGTTGATGCCGCCGTGGCGCAGGTGATCGGCCAGCCCGGCGATGAGCGGCTCTTCGGGGCCGACGATGACGAGTTCGATGCCCTCGTTCTGGCAGAACCGCAGGATGCCCTGGGTATCCGAGGGATCGAGCGCCACGTTGCGCGCCAGCATCGCCGTCCCGGGGTTGCCGGGCGCCGCGAACACCGTCGGTTGCAGCGGCGAGCGCGCGAGCTGCCTGACGATGGCGTGCTCGCGGCCTCCGCCGCCGATGACCAGCACCGATCCGGGCATGTCCAGGCCTCCTGCGGGATTTTCCACCGGTTACCTTGCACCCTGCGCGACGATCAGGGGATGATGCGCGTGCCGCCGCGACCCTCGAGGGACTCGAGCAGCAGTTCAGGCGACGTGATGATCACCTCGCGCCCGCCTCCCCTGAGGAACGACAGCGCGGCCTCGATCTTCGGCCCCATGCTGCCGGCCGGGAACTCGCCCGCCGCCAGCATGGCTCCGGCGCGCGCGGCGTCGATCACGTCGAGCTCTTCCTGCTCGGGCGTGCCGTAGCGCGTGCAGACCTTCGCCACCTGCGTGATGATCATCAGCGTGTCGGCGCCGATCAGCCGGCCCAGCAGGTCGCTGGCGCGGTCCTTGTCGATGACGGCGTCGACACCCTCGAGGTCGCCGTCCGGCCGCCGCACCACCGGCACGCCGCCGCCGCCGACGGCGATCGTCAGCACACCGCCGGCCACCATGATGCGGATCGCTTCCCACTCCACGACCTCGACCGGCTGCGGGCTGGCCACGACCCGCCGCCAGCCGCGGCCCGCGTCCTTGACCATCGCGAAGCCGTTCTCCAGCCGCAGGCGCTCCGCTTCCTCTTCGGTGTAGAACGGGCCGATGGGCTTGGTGGGCTTGGCCATCGCCGGATCGTTGGCGTCGACCAGCACCTGCGTGACCACCGAGGCCACCGGCTGGTTCATCCCGCGCCGGCGCAGCGCGTTCTGCAGGCACTGCTGCAGCATGAAGCCGAGGCCGCCCTGGCTGTCGGCGCCGCAGACGAACATGGGCATGGGCGGGATGCCGTGCATGGCCATGCCCGCGTCGCAGCGCAGGACGATGTTGCCGACCACCGGCCCGTTGCCGTGGGTCATCACGACCTGGTGACCGTCGGCGGCGAGCTGCGCGACCAGGTCCATCGTCCGGCGCGTGATGGCCGACTGCTGCTCCCAGGTTCCTTCCTGGCCCACGGGGATGATGGCGTTTCCCCCGAAGGCGATGACGATGCGTCGCTTGCCGGACACGCGGGACCTCCGACCTGATGCCGATGCCTCGCGCCGGGACGGCTGCGCAGGCACGTGGTTGCTGGCGAGACGAACGGATTGCAGGGCAAAGCTAGAGGCGGTTCCGGGCCAAGTCAACAGCGGCGGCGGGAACGGGCGGACGCGGCTCAGGTCAGCGATTCGAGGTACCGGATGATCTCCTGCCCCACCTCGCGGCGGATGCCGGTGCGGTCGTTCGCCAGGCGCTTGAGGTCGACGCGCGACACGTACTTCACGTGCACGAACTTCCGCAGCGACTTCAGGGGCACGTTCACCGGGCTGCGCAGGCAGGCCAGGGGCACGGCCTTGTTCGCGAAGCCGGTGTGCAGGGCGCGGTTGGAGATGACGACCTCGATCACCTGCGGGTTCCGGGTCCGGTTGACGACCTCCGCGACCAGGCCCGGGATGGACGAGATCTTGGGATCGCGCAGGAATTCCAGCAGCACGCTGGTCGACATGATGCTGTCCAGGACGAGCTTGCGCATGGCCATGCGATCCTGGTTGTTGGCACGGCCATCGCCGTCCCCCACGACCCCAGGCGCCGTCCCGAACGCGACCGGTTCGCCCTCGACGAGAACCGGGAAACCGTTGGGGAAGACGCGGCCGCCGTCGTCGATGTCGATCACCAGGACGTCCGGAAGCACCGTCACGCCCTCGAGGCTGCCGTCGAACCCGGCGCTGAACGGCCGCGGGGCCGCCAGCAGGTGGCGCAGCAGCGCGGCCAGCGAGGGGTTGATCGCCACGAGGACGCGTCCGTCCTCGAAGTGGCGCAGCACGATGTCGGCCGCTGCGAGCAGGTCCAGGCTATCATCGCGCAGGCCGACCGTGCGCAACTGGTCCGCGACCGAGAGCACGCGCCTGGTGCCGGCCGCGAGCGGCGGCAGGGCCAGCGCGCGAGCGCCGCGCGCCGCAAGGAGCGAACCGATCGCCTCCAACCCGGGCTCACCATCGGCCAGGCTGGACAGGGCCCCGGGGTCGGGGAGCGTCCACAGCGCCGCCAGCAGGCGCGCGCCCGTGGCCCCCCCGATCATCGCGTACATCTGCACGGCGGCCAGGCGCTCACGCCGACACGCATCGTCGACACCCGGACCGAGGGCGGCCGCGAGCGCGTCGGTCCAGTCCAGCGGCTCGTCGCACCCGGCGACGAGCGCCGCCACTTCCGCGAGCGTCCCGTCGGCGGGCAGCAGGGCGTCGGCGCCGGTATGGGCGTTCAGGAGCACACAGGAGACATCTTGCAGGTCCACAGGGCGCTTACCTCGGATCGCAGTGCGCGACCGCCGGGCGGACGGCCCGGGGTCATCCGGTTTTCGGCAACTGGCGCGCCGGATTGACCCCGATCGCAGCGCCCGCGGGGAAAATGCCGGCGCCGCTACCACACCGCCCCAGCTTCGAGCCAACCCTCCCACACCGCCTGGGCCGATTCCCCTCCAGGTTTGGGCGCCTTCTCAGGCCGCCGGTTCGCCGCTGCTGCCCGCAATCGCACCGGCCCGTGGTCCACCGACAGGCCGGCCAGGATTTCCGAGCGCCATCCGCCCCAGTGGCGCGCCACGACAAGTCCGGGCAGCGGCGACACGCCCTGTGCCAGGTCGACGGCATCGCCCCACGCCGAAGCGGATTCCACCCACCCGGCCAGGCCACGACTGAAATCCCGCCGCCAGGAGATGGTGGCCAGTTGGCGACTGCCTCGCGACGTCGGCGCGTCGACCGTGAACGAGCGCCATTGCGCCGCGACCTTTGTGCGGCCGATGTCCCATGCCGCAGCGGCCGAGGCCAGCGTCCTGATGCCGGTCGGCGCTTCGACGGCCGGTTCCCATGGTTGCCGCTCGGACCACGCCGTCTCGAGGCGCTCCGACCGCCGCAACCGCAGGGAGACCTGCAGCCCGGGACGCGGCCGCGCCGACCAGGACATCTCCGCCACCCGGACCGCGCGGCGCGACGCCGACGACAGTTGCGGCTGCGTGCGCGCGCCCTGCAGCAGGAAATCGCAGGAACCGGCGCCCCTGTCGCGCCACACGGCGCGCACCGCCCAGCCCGTCCGCGCCCCGGCCGGCAACACGGCGGCCGGATTGGTCCAGTTCCCGTCGGCCAGCCCCGACTGGCATTCGAGCCGCAGGTCGCGGGCAGCCTGCCAACTGAACCCGGCGATTGCCGCGTTGCACGAGCGGCCAGCGACCGGGTCCGAGTGCGCCACTTCCCAATGGAACTGCAGCGATGGCCGCACCCAGCGCCCGCTGCAACTCGCGGCGACCTGCAGGCTGTCACGCTGAGCCAGGAACGCCAACTCACCGCCGGCGCCGGTGTGGCCCGCGCGGGCGGCGACCGTGCCCCCGGCCGTCGCCGGCTGCCAGAGCGTCGATAGCCGCCACGATCGGCTCCCCAACTCGAGCCCCGCCTCCAAGGCCCTTCCGGCCGTCGTCGCGACCGTGCGGATCCCCACCCCCCCGCTCGTGCCGCCGAGCCCCTGATCCGAGGTCAGTGAAGTCCTTCTCGCGGGATCTGAGGCGACGAGGCCGAAACCGTGTCGTAGCGTCAGTTGCCCGCCCCACAATCGCCCGGGTCCAACCTTCACCCAGGCGCCGCCGCCGACGTCCGCCTCAGATCCGGGCCGCAGGCGAAGGACTCCCCGCCCGCCCACGGGACCTGCTGTCCACTCCCAGCGGCCGTCGTGGCGGGTGCCCAGTCCATTTGCCTGCGTGCGCCAGCGGACCCGGCCCGATCCCAGGCCTCCTGGCCGTTTGGCGCCCGTTGCCCCGGGTTCCGGCGCCCAGGTCACTGCCGGCAGCGGCTGGTCTGCGGCATCGAGTTCCCCCGCCACCTCGACGAGGTCCGCGGGGACGTCGCCCGCGCGCAACGAATCGGCTTCTTCCACCGCGGGAACGGTCTGGGCTCCAGCCGGCACCACCCCGGCCACCGGCCACCCCGCAGCCAGGGCTGCGAATCCCAATCCCCAGATGTTGATCCGGTTCCGCGTCACCATGGCGACGCCCCCGGGCAACCACAGGCCAGTTCGAACCGATGGGTGAACCCCAGGTCGGGGTGGAGCAGGTGGCTGGTGCGCAGGCGCAGCGCCCCGCGCTGCCAGACGAGTTCGCCGCCGAGGGCGCCGCTGGCGCCATCGGCACGCCAGCCGACCCCGAGGCCACCCCCCAGGCCGCACAGGACCTCCCAGCTTCCCCGGGGACGCCCTTCGGCGCCCGTGTCCAGCGCCAGGGCCACGGCGCACCTGCGCCCCGCAACGGCCACCCTGAAGCGCCTGTCGGGTTCGGCGGCCAGCACCGCCGGCCCGGACCGCGCCAGCGGCAGCCAGATCCGCAGGTCGCAGAACCCGTTTCCGCCCAGAGCGAACGCAGAGCCGAACGTCGCGTCGAAGGCCCGCTGGTCCAGCGCCCGCCCGGGACCGGGCTGCAGGCGATGCCACGTCGCCTGAACGCCGCACCGCCAGCGCGCGCCCGCTTCGGCCCGCGCGAAACCGCGGCCATCACGGAACGCCCCCAGACCCACCGATTCCCACCCGGCCTCGACCGCCAGGGCGCCGCGCCAACCGGCCGCCAGCCCCCGGGCGGGCAGGTCGGGCAGGCCGAACAGGCGCATCTGCCCTGCCCTGACCCAGGCGCCACCGGCCGGCGGCGCCGCCTCGGCGGCCACGGCCACCGCCGCCAGCCCAGGCGGCATGAGCCACGCGGCGTCGATCCTGCGTAACGCGTCGCCGCGCGCCGTCCCGGCCAGGGCGCACGGGCCAAGGATGAGGCCCAGGGCCAGCCGGAATCCCGCCGACGCGCGCATCAGCGCACCACCAGCAGCAGGCGCGACGGACGCCAACCAGCCCCGGACCCGGCCGCCAGATGCAGCACGGCGACGAAGCCGCCGGCGGAGACGGGCAGGCCGGCGTCGTCGTGCAGGTCCCACAGCACCTCGCGGGGCCCCGGTCCGCTGCGGTCGCCACCGAGGTCGCGCGAGCGGCGGCCGTCCAGGTCGAAGATCGCCAGGTCCCAGCCGATTCCGCCGGACGGCACTGCAAAGCGCAGGTGCATCGCCGTCTCGCCACGCTCGCGATCGACGGTCGAAGGGATGGCCTCCAGAACCGCTTCGGGCGGCGGCGCGGCGATCGGCGCACTGACGCTGTTGGCGCATCCGGGCGTGCTGCCGGCGGCCGCCAGCGACGTGACCCAGTTCGCGCCGGTGCCCGGCCGCGCCGCTACGCGTTCCAGCGAACGGCCCGCGGCGTCGCCCGTGGCTTCCGGCAGGGTCACGTGGTCGATGACGGCGCCGCTCGAATCCGCCAGCGAGACGCGGTCCGCCCACGCGCGTCCCTCCGGGGCGCTGTTGTTCAACGACGGCCACGGCGTGAGGCGTCCGGGCGCCACGCCGCAGCCCTGCGACTGCCCGGGCCCGCTGCCGTTGGCCGCGAGCCAGCCGGCCAGCGCGCTGGAGTCCTGCGCGACGACGGCGTACTCGCCCGGGAAGACCGTCATTGCCGGTAAGCGGACCCAGCTGCCGTCGGCGTCGCGGAGCCGATAGCGACCCAGGTCGATGGCTTCGGTCCCGAACGCCGACAGTTCGATCCACTCACCCTGCCCGTCGTGCGGCGCCGCCATCACCTCGCTCAGGCCCAGGGTCGCCGGGCCCACCTGGAAGTCGGCGATGCGCACGCGGAACGAATCTGACACGCCCGCCGGCAGCCACCGCAACTCCAGCGGGCGCAGGCCCGACACGCCCGGGCGCAGCGAAAATACCAGTCGTCGCACATCACCAGGAGCCATCGCGTCGAGCATCGCCTCGACACCGTCCCCCGCCCGGTCGAGGCGGACGCGCTGGAGCGGCAGGGTCTCGAGGCCGTCGTTGCGCAACGTGACATCCACGGCGACGGATTCGCCGGCCTTCGCGGCGCTCGGTGGTTCGATGACCGATTCGACCGGCGTCAGGAGGAATGGCTCGAAGTTCGGCGCGCCCGGAGTCGGCGACGCGGTCACGAAGTCGGCCGCGTTGTTGCCCGTGTCG
>CAIOLW010000242.1 GCA_903859215.1 uncultured bacterium
AAAATGGCGACGGCCGGCTCACAGGGACTCGGGTCGAAGCGGGCAGCTTCGCCGAAGGCGAAACCCCGCTCCAAGAAGGGCCGAGAGACCCTATGAAGAAGCGGTAAAAAACCGATCACCGGACATATGGCCTAAGTGTCGCTGAGAAGGTGTCCCCAGGGGACACGCGGGATGATGACAATCACAGGCAACGAACCCGAAGGCGGATGGATTCCCCGACCGGGAGACAGGAGCAGCCATGGGCCGGACCGCGCGTTTTGCCATTCTGCTGATAGTGTGTATCTCGACCATGGCCGCTCTGCCCGTGCGGGCCTATTGGGTCGAGAACGGCACGCCACTCTGCCTGGCGGCGGGGGATCAGGCCGGTCTTGCCGCCGCTCCCGATGGCGCAGGCGGAGCCGTGGTCGTCTGGGGCGATGCGCGCGCCGGGACCGGTGGGGATCTCTACGCCCAGAGGGTGAACTCCTGTGGCGTCGCCCAATGGGCGGCGAACGGAGTGGCGATCTGCACGGCAGCATCGACCCAGAACAATCCAGTGATCGCAACCGACGGTGTCGACGGCGTCATCATCGCCTGGACCGACTATCGGAGCGGAGGCAGTGTCATCTATGCACAGCGGCTGAACGCCGCGGGAGTTGCCCAGTGGGCGGCCGACGGCGTCGCACTCACGACGCAGACCGGTTCGCAGTTGACGCCCACCATCGTTGCCGATGGTGCGGGCGGCGCCATCATCGCCTGGATCGATCAGCGCAACGGTGGACGGGATATCTACGCGCAGATGGTGAGTGCTGCGGGATCCCTCATGTGGCCGACAAGCGGGCTCGCCATCTGTGCCGCCGCGGCGGACCAGATCGACGTTGCGATAGTCTCCGACGGTGCCGGTGGCGCCATCGTCGCCTGGACCGACAAACGCGGCGGAAGCTTGAACACCGATATCTACGCCCAGCGGGTGAGCGCTTCCGGTACCCTCCAGTGGGCGGTGAACGGCGTCGGGATCTGCCTGGCGCCCGTCTTTCAGTCCGTGCCGTGTCTGGCCTCCGACGGCGCCGGTGGCGCTATCGTCGCCTGGGTCGACGAGCGCGCGGATGCCCGTCCCTACGCTCAGCGGGTCAACGGTTCGGGAGCCGTCCAATGGACGGCCGACGGTGTCGCGCTCTGCATGACGATCGGGGGTATGGCCGGTGTCATGACCGTTGCCGACGGTGCCGGAGGTGTCGTGGCCGCATGGTCCGACTACCGCAACGGCAATCATGATATCTATGCCCAGCGCCTGTCGGCGTCGGGCGCCGCCCAGTGGACGACCAACGGAGTGGCGCTCTGCAATGCCACA
This sequence comes from uncultured bacterium, assembly GCA_903859215.1. Classification (GTDB taxonomy): domain Bacteria; phylum Krumholzibacteriota; class Krumholzibacteriia; order LZORAL124-64-63; family LZORAL124-64-63; genus CAINDZ01. The sequence continues at coordinate 1,331 of CAIOLW010000242.1, forward strand.
GGCAGCCAGACCGTTTCGGCGGTCGTCACCAACGGCGCGGGCGGCGCGATCATCACCTGGATTGACGGCCGCAGCGGGTATTCCGACATCTATGCGCAACAGGTAGGCGCTTCGGGAACGGTCCTGGGCGTGGCCAATGGCGCAGCCGTCTGTACTGCCGCGGGCCAGCAGAACGCCGCGGTGGCCGCCACGGATGCCGCCGGTGGCGCCGTCGTCGCCTGGCGTGACCCTCGCGGCGTGAGCGGCGACATCTACGCGCAGTCAATCGACGCCAAGGGGCGGATGGGCTTCCTGTCCCCGAGCATCCGCGCCGTCCGCGACGTGCCCGGCGATCAGGGGGGCAAGGTCCAGCTCTCGTGGTACGGCTCCCGCGACGACATCGCGATGGACAGCCAGATGTCGTACTACTCCATCTGGCGAGCCATCGATCCGGTCAAGGTGGCGCGGGCGGTCCGGGACGGCGCCCTCCTTCTCGACGATCTCGCGAAGCTGGACCGCTCGGCGGCGGGACCCGTCCTGCGTACCGAAAAGGCGGCCGGTCGCACGTTCTTCTGGGAACTCGTCAACACGGTCGACGCCATGTACATGACGGCCTACGGCAAGCCGGTCAGCACCCTCTTTGATTCGACGGCCACCAGCCGGGAGCACCACTATTTCCAGGTGGTGGCCCATACGGCCGTACCGACGGTGTTCTGGAAATCGGACCCGGACAGCGGTCGCTCAGTCGACAACCTGGCGCCAGGCGCCCCTGTCTTCCTGGCGGGCCGGCGTTCCGGCGACACCACGAGACTGAGTTGGCTGCCGAATCCCGAGGCCGATTTCGCTCGTTACGAACTCCACCGGGGGACGACCGCCGGATTCGTGCCGGCGCCCGGGAACCTGGTCGCGGCTCGGGTCGACACGGGGTACGTGGACATGGGCGCGCCGGCATGGTCATATTACAAGCTCGCGGCCGTGGATGCGCATGGGAACCTGAGCCTATACGCCATGCTCACCGCCCAGCAGACCACACCGGTCCCGGGAGCGACGACGCCATCGTTGCGCCTCTTTCCCAACCGTCCAAACCCGTTCAACCCGCGGACCACAATACGATTCGAGCTTCCGGGCGCTGGATTTGTGCGCTTGTCGATCTATGACTTGGCTGGCCGTCAGGTGCGCACGCTCGTCGACGGCGCGCTGGCCGCGGGCAGCCACGAGATCGTCTGGGACGGCCGCGACGCCGCGGGCCGGGACGTGGGCTCGGGCAGCTACCTGGCCCGGCTCGAGTTCGGCGGGCAGTCGCAGACGGTGAGG
>CAIOLW010000243.1 GCA_903859215.1 uncultured bacterium
CCATTTCGACGATCGTCGGCTCGCTGGCAACGCCGGACGCGGGCTGGAAGGCGGGCGTCATCGTCGGCGCCGGCAAGGAGATCGTGAACGACGCGTTCCTGGGCCGGGGCCACCCGCAGGTGGACGACTTCGTCGTCACGGCGGCGTCGGCCATCCTCTCCAGCGGCATCCTGCGGGACTTCGGGACGCTGGTGTACTTCGACGGAAGGAACGCCGAGATCAACTTCAGCTATCGCTTCTGAGGTTCCCGACCGAACGCCGACAGGGCCGGCAGCGCGCGGCCGTCGCCATCGAACAGCGCCAGGTTCTCCCACGCCGACCCGCATGTCGGCGCCGCGATCCACGCCGGCTCCCACCAGAACACGCCGACGCCGCGACCACCCGGCACCGCCCGCACGATCCCCAGCACCTCCGTCAGGAACGCCGCCTGGCCGGACGGCGTCGCCGCGTACTGCGGCAGCAGCTGGGACGGCAAACCGACGATGTTGTGCGTGTCGTCGTCCCAGCCGAGCGTCCACGGGTAGGCCGTTTCGACGACGGCGACATCCTTGCCGTAGCGCACGGCGAGGTCGTCGAGGTTGGCGGCGAGCGCAGCGAGTGAGCCGTGCCACCACGGGTAGTACGAGAGCCCGATCACGTCGAAGGGCACGTTGCGGGAAACCAGGCGGTCGATGAATCGGCGGGCGCCGGCGTTGTCGCCGCCGCGGTCGAGATGGATGGTGACCTGCGGTCGCAACTGCGCGGCCACGGCCTCGTCCAGCCCTTCGTTGCCCGCGCGGAGCAATGCGCACAGCTGGTCCCACTGCATGTCCGTATCGAACGCGCCGCCTGTGCGACCCGTGTCCCACAACATCCCGTTGGTGATCTCGTTGCCGAGCTGCACGCAGCGCAGGGCGATGCCGCACGCGGTGAACGCGCGCACGACATCACGCGTGTAGATGCGCACGCTGTCGGCGAGGACGGGCATCGCCAGGTCGCGCCACGCGGCCGGTATGTCCTGGTGGCCGGGATCAGCCCATGTATCCGAGTAGTGCAGGTCGAGCATGATAGCGAAGCCGGCCCCGGCGGCGCGCCTGGCCAGCGCGAGGGCTTCGGCCAGATCGCCGGCGCCGCCGGCGGGAGTGTGCCACACGCGGATCCTCATCGCGGTGACGCCGTGGGCCTTCATGATCGCGAGCGCATCACCCGGCGTGTCGCCGTCCCGGAACACGGCGCCGCCCGCTTCGACCGCGGGCAGGCTCGACGCGTCGACGCCGTTCATGAACCCGCCCGCCCACGCCGGCGTTGCGGCCGGCAGGGCCACGAGCGCGATCAGCAGGACGAGGGCGGGCCGCATGGGGCTCCGATGGGTGGCGGTCGTTTCGCTCAGTCGCCGTGGGAGTCCGGGGCCGTCCGCCGCGGGCACACGGGCAGCTCGCTGTCGCCGTTCAACCCGGCGTGCCCGGCCTCGACGCAATGGACCGGGTCGCAGCACGTGTGGCAGACGCGCTTGAAGGCGTGGAAGCCGAGCAGCTCGACGTCCGGCGACAGGAAGCCCTCGCGCACGGGTTCGTCCTTCAGCAGGTCGGTGCTCAGGTACTTCTTGTTGTCGTCGGGGAAGATCGTGGCGACGACCGCGCGGCCGCCGAGTTCCTCCTGCACCTTCAGCGCGCCCAGCAGGTTTGCGCCCGAGGAAATGCCGACGCCGAGGCCGAGCTCCGAGGCCAGGCGGCGCGCCATGAGGATGGCGTCGCCGTCGTCGACGCCGACGACGCCGTCGAGGTCGCCCAGCCGGCAGATCGCTGGGATGAACTCGTCGGAGATGCCCTGGATGCGGTGCTTGCCCACCTTGTGGCCCGTCGAGAGCGTCGGCGAGTTGGCCGGCTCGAGCGGGTGCAACTTGACGGCCGGGTGCAGGGCCCGCAGCGCGCGGCCGACGCCCATGATGGTGCCGCCGGTGCCCACGCCGGCGATGAACGCGTCCGGGCGCAGGTTCCGGAAGCGCAGCTGCCACCAGATTTCCGGGCCGGTGGTCAGCGTGTGCGCCTCGCAGTTGTCCTCGTTCGAGAACTGGCGCGGCAGGAAGGCGCCCTCGACCGCGGCGGCCTGCTCCTCGGCCAGCCGGATGCTGCCGAGGAAGCCGCCTTCCTCGCGGCTGACCAGGTGCACGTCGGCGCCGAGGCTGCGGATCAGGTCGATGCGCTCGCGGCTCATCCAGTCGGGCATGAAGATGCTGACCGGATGGCCCATCGCGCGGCCGATGGCGGCGAACGAGATGCCGGTGTTGCCGCTGGTGGCCTCGACGAACAGCGCGCCGGGCTTCAGCACGCCGCGCTCATAGGCCCGCGTGACGATGTGCAGCGCCATGCGGTCCTTGATGCTGCCGGTCATGTTGAGGTTCTCGGCCTTCGCGTGGATCGTCCGCAGCTTGCCGCGATAGCGCAGCTCGATGGCCAGCAGCGGCGTGTTGCCGATCAGGCACGAGAGGCCGCGCAGGCGTTGCGACAGGTCGTCGGCAAGGGGCAATCGATCAAGCGGCAATCGATCAAGCGGCAATCGGTCGAGGTGATCCAACGCTGTCGCCTGCTTTCGGGGTCGGGAGTGGACGGGGACCGGCGACAAGGATAGGGCATGCGGCGGGAGCCTGACAACGCGACTAATATATATGACACATTCAGTCCTGTTAGGCTGTCGTCGCCCCACGACCGCTCCCGCTGGAGGCACTCCATGTCGTCAAACCTGTCACGCAAGCTGATCACCCTGAGCCTGGCCATCGGCGGCCTGGCCTTGCCTCACGATTCTTTCGCGACGGCGCCGTGCGCGCCCGTGCCCGCCGGCCTGGTCGGCTGGTGGCGGCTGGAGGGCAACGCCAACGACGTCACCACCCTGCACAACGGCGTCGCCGTGGGGGGCAGCTTCGTGGCCGGCGAGGTCGGCCAGGGCTACACGCCGGCAAACGTCGGCGACGGCATCCTGGTGCCGGACGCGCCGACGCTGAACCCCCAGCAGTTCACGCTCGATGCGTGGGTGCGCCTCGACGCCCTGCCGGGCTACAACGTGGCCCTGGTCTGGAAGGGCAACGCCGCCGGCGCGGACATCTCGAGCCCGTTCGGGCTGGGGATCTACGGCGTCACCGGCGGTCCTCCGGCATTGGCGGGCCTGCCGTTCCTGACGATCGGGACCGGGACCTCCGAGCAGGAAATCGACAGCAGCACGCTGGCGCCGCTCGGGCCGTTCTTCCACGTGGCGGCAACGGCCGACGGGACGACGCTCAGCCTCTACCTGAACGGGCAGCTCGTGGCCTCGGCGCCGCAGACGGTCACGCCCGTCGCTTCGGGCTTCCCGCTGCAGATCGGCGGAGTGACTTTGCCCGGCGCGCTCAATCCCGGCCCGGCGGTGATCGACGAGGTGGAGATCCACGACGTCGCGGCGACGGCCGCCGAGATCCTGGCGATCTACGAAGCGGGGCCGGCCGGCAAGTGCGCCGATGGCGCCGTGCCGGTGGAATCGTCGACGTGGGGCGGACTCAAGGCGCGGTTCGCGCGCTAGCGGGGCCGGGTGTGGTGCGAACGCGGGCGGGGCCTTCGGGTCCTGCCCGTTCCTACACGTACTGCGTGCTGCGGTCGGCGGCGTTGGCGTCGGCCGTGGGCGCGTCGGCGTGCGGCAGCCACTTATCCAGCGCCTCGGCCAGCGCGCGCCGCGAGACCGGCTTGGAGATGTAGTCGTCCATGCCGGCGTCCAGGCATTTCTCGCGGTCGCCCTGGATCGCATTGGCGGTCATGGCGATGACCGGGATGCGGCGGTTCAGCACCTTCGAGCGACGGCTACGGATCGCCGCGGTGGCGTCGTAGCCGTCCAGTTCGGGCATCTGGCAATCCATCAGCACAAGGTCGTACGGCGTGGCGGCCAGCGCGGTGAGCGCCTCGCGCCCGGTGGCGACGACATCGGCCGTCAGTCCGAGGCGCTTCAGCATGCCGAGCGCCACGACCTGGTTGGTGGGGTTGTCCTCGGCCAGCAGGATGCGGGTGCGGCGCCCGCTGAACATGTCGGGTGATTCGGTCGTCGTCGGCGGCGCAACCGGCGCCCGCCCCGCCGCGTTCCCGACGGCCAGCGCCACCTTGAGCGCGGCGTTGAGGTCGGCGAACCGCACCGGCTTGGTCACCTGGACCGGATTGCCGATCTCCTGCAGGCGCGCCGCGTCGAGCCGCGCGCCGAGCGGCACGAGCATCACGAGCGGCGTGGCGGCCAGGCGCCCGTCGACCCGGACGGCGGCGCCCAGCGCCAGGCCGTCCATGCCGGGCATCGCAACATCGCAGAGGACGGCGCGGTACGGTTCGTTCGCCCCGGCGGCGGCCTGCAGCGCCGCCAGCGCTTCCTCCCCGCTGCCCGCCTCGGTGGAACGCAGGCCCCACGCCGCCAGGCACGTGACCAGGATCCCGCGCGACGTGGCGTTGTCGTCCACGATCAGGACGCGCGCGCCTGCGAGGCCGGGCACCGGCGCCGGCGCCTCGATGACCGCGCCCGCCTGCCGTTCCAGCCGGACGGTGAACCAGAATTCGGAACCGTGGTCCTGCTGGCTCGTGACGCCCGCCTCGCCGCCCATCAGTTCGGCCAGCTGTTTGGAGATGGCCAGGCCCAGGCCGGTGCCGCCGTACTTGCGCGTGGTGGAGGCGTCCACCTGCGCGAAGGAGCCGAAGAGCTTCCCGATCTTGTCCTTCGGGATGCCGATGCCCGTGTCGCGCACCGAGAACCTGAGCAGTGCCGCGGCCTCGTCGCCCGGCGTGTCGTCTTCCGCGCGTGCGCCCGGCATCACCGAGACGCGCACGGCCACCTCGCCCTGGTGCGTGAACTTGAGGGCGTTGCCGGCCAGGTTGGTCAGGATCTGCCGCAGGCGGCCGGGGTCGCCGCGCAGCTGCGTCGGGACGGCGGCGTCGACGGCACAGGTCAGTTCGAGGCCCTTCTCGTGCGCACGGAAGGCCAGGGTGGCGGCCAGGTCGTCGAGGAGTTCCTGCAGGTCGAAGTCGATGGTTTCCAGTTCAAGTTTCCGGGCCTCGATCTTCGAGAAGTCGAGGATGTCGTTGATCAGGCTGAGCAGCGACTCGCCGCTCGTGCGCACGACCTCGGCGCAGCGCCGCTGCTCGTCGGTCATCTCGGTGTCGAGCAGGAGGCCGGTCATGCCGATCACGCCGTTCATCGGGGTGCGGATCTCGTGCGACATGTTGGCCAGGAACTCGCTCTTGGCGATGCTCGCCATCTCGGCTTCCATCGCCATCGCGTTGGCGCGGCCGGTGGCGGCCTCGAGCTGGTCGACAGTGTCCCGCAGTTCGACTTCGGCGTGCATGCGCTCGGTGATGTCGGTGTCGCTGCCGCGGTAGCCCCTGAGGCTGCCGTCGGCGTCGAGGATGGGCAGGCCGTTGGTGCTGACCCAGATCACGTCGCCGCTCCGGGTGACGACCTGGTTCGGCAGGTCCTGGAACGTCTGCTTCCCGGCGAAGACGGCCATGGCGGCCGCCGTGAAGGCGTCGCGGTCCTGGGCGGGGTGCAGGTCGTAGAAGTGCAGCCGGCCGACGAGCTCCTCCGGTTCGTAGCCGAGGACCTTCGTCACCACGTGGCTGATGTACGTGTAGAGTCCCTGCGCGTCGACCTCCCACGCGATGGTGCGGCTCTGCACGGCCAACTGGTCGTAGCGCTGCTCGCTCTCGTGGAGGTTGGCGGTGCGTTCGGCCACCAGGCGCTCCAGTTGGACGCGTCGCCGCAGCGTCATCCCCAGCACGTGCGCCGCGACCACCGTCAGGAAGAGTCCGGTCAGGACGGTCGTGAGCCAGGCCCGCGGCGGGTGCAGGCGCAGGAAGCCCTCGTTGGCGCTCGTGGTCACGGCGAACACCTTGCCGAACGCGAGAATCGGTCGCACGCACGACAGGCCGTCGTCCGGCAACAGGTCGTCGCTCCCGGTCGCGGCCAGTATCATCGGCGGGCCGTTGCTGCGCAGGAGGTTCACGTGCATGTGCGTGGAACGGTCCTGTGCCGTACCGGCAAGCAGGTTGCCCGGCTTCAGGGCGGCGACGGCGAAGCCGCGCACCTCGTTGTGGCCGGTGTCGGCGAAGACCGGGCTGACGACCAGCATGCCCGTCCGGTCACCCTGGTCCTGCAAGAGCGGGAGGGGGTCGGTGGCCGTTGCGAGTCCCGTGTGCGCCGCGGCTTCGAGGGCCGCCCGGCGCAATGGTTCCGAACCGAAGTCGTAGCCGAGGCCCATCTCGTTGCCCTTGATGGGCGCCGTGCGGGAGAGTGGATAGTAGAGGTCGCGCTCGCCGGCCGGAGTGCGGTGACCCCGGGTGTCTCGCTGCCAGATCGCGAAGTCGGCGCGCCCTGCGGCTCGTCCAGCCGCCTCGAACGAATCCCTGTTCGCGGCCGTGACGAGCGGGACCCACCCCCAGGCCCGTATCTCGGAATTCCGGGTCAGGTGGTTCGCGTAGCAGGCATAGGCGTCGGCATCGATGCCCGGCGATTCCTCCAGGAACCGCGCCAGCCCTTCCAGTTCGAAGTCGCCGAGGTTGCTCATCGTCTCGGCGACTGCGGAGGTCTGGCTCTCCGCCAACTGGGCGAACGATTCACCCAGCGCATGCCGCTCGACGCGGTGCGCCGTCCAGGCGACGAACATCGTCAACGCGAAGCCCGCGGCGAGCACGAGGCCAGGTTCGATGTGGTTGCTCAAGGCGGCCAGACCATCGGCGCTCCGGGCGCGTCGGCCGAGCAGGGAGGCGCCCGTGAACAGGATCGCGAGCAACGACAGCGTGAGCAGGGTCGGCGGCAGGGCCGCACGCGTGAGGTCCCACTTCCAGGTCTTCGCGTCGATGTCGATGCCGAGCACGGCCCGGACAACGCCCGTCACGGGATCCTTGAGCGGCACGAGGCCCGAGACCCAGGTGCCCCATTCGTCCGGCAGCGGACCTTCGGCGAATGCTTCGCCGTGGTCGAAGACTGCGATCAGCTCCTGCGAGGCGTCGTCGTACGCTTCCCCGGGGGTGGCGGACGGGGAACTGGCGCCGAAGGTGGAGGCACCCTGCGTATCGACAAGGAAGTAGACGCCGCCCTCTGGTTTGCGTCCCATCAGGTAGAGGAAGTGGCACTTGGGGTCCACCTGCGTGGCGATGGTGAGCTGGTCGCGCAGGCGCTGGTAGTGGGGGTTCTGCAGGTCGGCTTCGGTGCCCGAGAGCGTCGCGATCTCGTCGAGGCTCACCGCCTCGGTGACCAGGCGAGTGCGGCGCAGCAGGTTCGCGCGCATGTCCCGGTCGGCCGCCCGCACCGTCAGCCACGTCAACAGGCAGCCGGCTGCCACGAAGGCCAGGGCGATGGTGAGGACGATCCGGCTGCGGCGGCTGTGCATCGGGGCGGCACCTTCACGGAGTGCGGATCTTCCGGCACGGAAGACGCATCGCTGTATGTATCGTCAACGGTCCCAGCTACTTGACGCAAGAAGCGGGCAGAGGGTGGGGTCGTTGGGCGGAGCTTGTAAGTTATTTCATTATAAATAGTTGCGGAACCGTGAAACATTCCGTGCGGCGGAACATCAGGCGGTGCACCAGCGCCGGGGGCAACGGGAAATCCCGGTGAATAGGCGGCTCATCACGCGGGTACGGCATCTGGAATCGCTGGCGCCCAACGGCAAGAGCAAGCTGGCGGCAGCGCTGTTCGGTTTCTTCCTCGGCTCGTTCGGCGCCCACAGGTTCTACCTGGGACAGACCGGCTGGGGCATCCTCTTCCTGGTGTTCTGCTGGACGGCCATCCCGGGTGTCGTCGGCATCATCGAGGCCATCATGCTGCTGGTGATGAGCGACGAGGACTTCAACCGGAAGTACGGGATGATCTGAAGCGCGGCGGCAACAAGACGGGCAGCGGACTTGCGCCGGCGCAGGTCCGCCGTCCGCCCTTCCCTGATTGCCCCGCCACCTGTTATCGTTGACCCATGCCGCTGCTTGCCCACATCCCCCTGCCTGCCTTCGCCCGCCTGGCCGGCGAAGGCGTGCCCGTCGTTGCCCCTGCCGACTGGGACGGCCCCGTGCTGCGCGCCGGCCTGGTCAACACGATGGCCGACGGCGCGCTCGAGGCGACCGAGCGCCAGTTCCTGCGGCTGCTCGCGGCCGGCGCGCCGGGGTGCGGCATCGAACTGCATCCCTGCGAACTGCCGGAGATCCCGCGCGGTGCGGCGGCGCGGCATCACTGCGATGCGCACTACAGGTCGCTGGCCGAACTGCGCGCGGTGCGGCCCGAGGCGCTCATCGTCTGCGGGGCGAACGTCACCGATCCCGACCTGGAACACCTGTATTATCGCGAGGCCCTGGCCGAGGTGATCGCCTGGGCCGAGGCCGAGGTGCCGCTCACCCTGTTCTCGTGCCTGGCGACGCACGCCGTGCTGCACTTCCGCCACGGCAAGCGGCGGCGCCAGTTGGCCGCCAAGCGGTGGGGCGTGTTCCCGCATCGCGTCGTGGCGCCCGGGCACCGGTTGGTGGCGGGAATGGCCGACGGCCTGGTGGTGCCGCACTCGCGGTGGAACGACGTGCCCGCCGACGACTTCGCGGCCGCGGGTCTGGACGTGCTGGTGGTCGACGCGGCCGACGGCGGCGTGCACCTGGCGGCGACGCGCGACGGGCGGCGCGCGTTCATGCAGGGGCATCCGGAATACGACCCGGTGTCGCTGCTGAAGGAGCACAAGCGGGAGGTGGGGCGGTTCGTCGCCGGGGCGAGGGGCGACTATCCCGAGGCGCCCGCGGGGATCGTCGATGCAGGTGGACTGGCGAAGCTCGCCCGCTACCGGGACGAGGTGCTGGCTGCCGGTCGCAGCAGAGCGGTCGCGCCGGCCTACCCGGAGGCGGCCGTGGCGCCGCACCTGCACGATGCGTGGCGGCGTGACACGGAGCGGTTCTTCGGGGCCTGGCTGGCCGGGCGGGAGTGAGCGGCGGCAGTCGCGCCGGATCAGGAGACGATGAGGTGCTCGGCGTCCACGTCGACGGGCGAGCCGGAACCTTCGTCCCGCGGCGGCAACCACGCCTCCAGGGCCGCCACCAGCGTTGCCACGCGGACCGGCTTGGTGATGTAGTCGTTCATGCCCGCCTCGAGGCATCGCGCCCGGTCGTCACCCAGGGCGTGCGCGGTCATCGCCACGATGGGCACCTGGTGGGACAGGACGCGTGACTGCGGGTCGCGGATATGCCGCGTCGCCTCGATGCCGTCCATCTCCGGCATCTGCACATCCATCAGCACGAGGTCGTAGGGGATGGCCTCCAGGGCCCTGACGGCCTCGAGGCCGTTGGCGGCCACGTCGGCGCGGATCCCCAGCTTCCCGAGGATGCCCACGGCCACCAGCTGGTTGGTGATGTTGTCCTCGGCGACGAGGACGCGCGCGTAGGTGAATTCAGGCCGCAGGGCGACCTTCGCGATCGCGCTCCTGCGATCCGGCCGCGGGCTGCCGCCGCGGAAGCAGGCTTCCAGGGCCTCCTGCAGTTCCTGCCCTCGGACCGGCCGGGTCAGTTCGGCGATGAAGCCGCACTCCGGGCCGGGCCGGTCGGCGACCGCCTGCCCCAGCGGCGTGCACATCACCAGGCGCGTGTCCTTCAGGCCGTCATTGCCCTTGACGGCCTGCGTCATGGCGGCGCCGCTCAGGTCGGGGAGCTGTGCATCCACGATGGCGACCGCGAAAGGATCCTGTTCCGCCCGGGCCAGGTTCAGGGCGCTCAATGCGGCGCAGCCGTCCGCGGCTTCGACGGGCCGCAGTCCCCAGTCCCGCAGCAGCGTCACGAGCACTTCCCGGTTGATGTCGGTGCCGTCGGCAACCAGGACGCGCAGCCCGCGCCATTCGGCAGCCACCGGCGCGGGGGCCGGCGCGCTCGCCGCGGCCCTGGCCAGCCGCACCGTGAACCAGAACTCCGCGCCCTGGCCGGCCTCGCTCCGGACACCGACTTCGCCACCCATGATCTCGACCAGCTGCTTGGAGATCGCCAGTCCCAGGCCCGTGCCGCCGTAGGTGCGCGCGGTGGAGGAATCGACCTGCGAGAACTTCGTGAACAGCCGCGCCTTCTTGTCGTCCGGGATGCCGATCCCCGAGTCGCGGACCGCGATGCGCAGCCGGACATGGCGCTCGGTCTCGGCGTCGACGCTGACGCGGACGGCGACCTGGCCCTCGGCGGTGAACTTGACCGCGTTCCCGACCAGGTTGATGAGGATCTGCCGCAGGCGTCCCGGGTCGCCGCGAAGGTCGGCCGGCGCCTCGGGCGCCACGAAGCAGGCAAGCGCCAACCCCTTCTCGTGGGCGCGCAACGCCATCATGCCGGCCATGTCGTCCAGGAGACTGCGCAGGTTGAAGTCCACCGTCTCGAGCTCGAGCTTCCCGGCCTCGATCTTGGAAAAGTCGAGGATGTCGTTGATCAGGGCGAGCAGCGCCTCGCCGCTGCAGCGGACGGTCTGCGCGTACCGGCGCTGTTCCGCGTTCAGGTCCGTGTCCAGCAGCAGCCCGGTCATCCCGATCACGCCGTTCATCGGTGTGCGGATCTCGTGGCTCATGTTGGCCAGGAACTCGCTCTTGGCGATGCTGGCCGACTCGGCCGCGAGGGCCAGCCTGGTCGCCAGCTCGTTTGCTTCCTCAAGCCGGCTGTTGGTCGCCTGGAGTTCGGCCGCCGCCGCGTTGTGCGCGGTGATGTCCCAGTTCGTGCCGATCATGCGCACGGGCTCACCCGCGGCGTTGCGTTCGACGACAGCCAGGGCGCGGATGTGCCGGACGGTGCCGTCCGGCCAGAGGACACGGAATTCGGTGTCGAATTCCTTTTCGCCGCGGAGCGCCAGCTGGATCTCGTCATCGCCCCGCTGCCGGTCGTCCGGGTGCACGCCGGATCGCCACGTCTCGTACGCGCTGACGAACTGGTCCGCCGTGATGCCGTAGAGCCGGTACATCTCGTCGTCCCAGGCCAGCTCGTTGTCCGCGATGTTGTAGTCCCAGATGCCGACGCCGCCCGCGCGCGCGGCGAGGGACAGGCGTTCGGCGGCCTGCGCCAACGCCTCCTCGGCCCGCATTCGGTCCGAGACATCCTGGACGATCGAGTGCAGGAGCGTGCGCTTGCCGAACAGCACGGGGCTCGAAGCCACCTCGACGTCCCGCAGTGATCCGTCCGCCAGGCGGTGCCGGAACTGGAAGCGATTGGTGCGTCCGTTCGCCGCCGATGCCATGGCCTGCCGGAGCTCGTCGGTCGCCAGCGTGTTGAGCTCAACGATGTTCATGGCCAGCAGCCGTTCCCGCGGATAGCCGTAGAAATCGACGGCGGCGGTGTTGGCGTCGGTGATCGCACCGCCGGCGGGGTCGATCAGCAGCATCACCGATGAATTGGCGGCGAACTGGTTGCGGTAGGAGAGTTCGCTTTCCTGCAGGTCGCGGGTCAGCGCCGCGGCAAGCCGCTGGGCCTCGATGTGGGCGTTCTGCACGACCCGCACCGACGACGACAGCAGGAACGCGATGAGCGTCCCGCCGACCAGGGCGAACCAGAACGCGGTATATTGCGCGGTCAGGAAGCCATTCCGCGCAGCGGCGAACGCCAGCGTCCAGTGGTGGGAGTTGAAGTCGATGGGCAACCGGCCGGAAAAACTTGCGGCGGCGCGGCGGCTCTTCCCGCCTTCGGCGCGCGTGTACCCGTAGAGCAGTCGCTCGGGCGCCGGTTGGTCGCCGTCGAAGACCTGCAGGTCCAGGCGCCGTGTGCCGGCAAGCTCGCGACCACCCAGGATGCCCTCGAGCAGGTCGGTCATCCGGTACGGACTGTAGACCCAGCCGAAGATCGCGGCCCGTCGCTGCTCGATCGTGGCGATGGGCGCACCGCGGCGGTAGACCGGCACGTACATCAGGGTGCCGGCCTGCGCCTTCTCGTCTGTCTCCTGGACCAGCACCACCTTGCCGGACAGCGCCGCGGCGTCCGTGTCACGCGCCTGCTCCATGGCCGCGCGCCGGGTCGGCTCCGACAGCATGTCGTAGCCGAACGCCCGCAGGTTGCGGCCCGCGAAAGGTTCCAGGTAGATGATGGACGAGTAGAAGTCGCGGTCGCCGGCGGGCCTGACCGTGTAGTTGGGGAAGCCCTCGGCGCGAATTTCCCGGATGTGTCGTTCGAGGTCCGCGCGCGGGACCAGGAGCGAGAAGCCGAAGCCCTGGATACCCGGGAGTTGCCCGTCGATCCTCTGCCGCCCGGTGAAGGCGCGCCATTCCGCGCGCGAGACCGTGCTGGAGGCGTCGAACAGCGCTGCGCCGCTGACGAGGACGCGGGCGTGGTCCTCGAGCCGGTTCTCGATGGCCCGCTGGACCTCGGTGCAGCGCGCGGCGAAGTCGCGCTTCTCGTTGCGCTGCGCGCTCGATTTCAGGTAGAGCGCGGTTGCCGAGGTGATCGTCAGGCAGACGACGAGCACGAGCCGGGCGGCGTTCCGGTTCAGCCACGGGGAACCGGCGATTGTCCTGCGCCAGACCACGAATGGAAACCTCGAGCCATTTCGGGTGGCGGCGGACGACACGGCCCGTCGCAGAAGGCGAATGACTGGAATTGATTATCAATCGACGAAATTAGCGGACGGCTTGAGCGCGGAATGTGATGGTAGCCCGTAGGTCGATTTTCGGGACAGGCACTTATCTCTCCCTCTGCGGCGCCCACGCGGCAGGAATTTCTTATCAACCCGCCTGGGATGCGACCGAAATCGTCCTGAATACGGGGAATGCGCCGTATTGCCGCTCCGCTCAACCGTTGGCGTGCATCTCGCAGGAGCCGCCTCCGTGGATCCAGCCCGGGTCCACGCGTCGCCAACCTCCGAGGAGGTCGCAGATGGAGATTTCCCGTGCGGGAGGCATGAGTCAGCCGGCCGTGATGTCGGGAGCGAGCGCGCGCCGACCGCCGCAGCAGAAGATGTCGCAGCTCTTCGACATGATCGATGCGTCGGGATCCGGCACGATCACGAAGGACCAGTTCCAGAAGGCGTTCCAGAGCCTGGAGCCGCCGGCCAAACTGCAGGCCGTCGGCGCCAGCCAGCTCTGGGCGCGGATGGACACGAACCGGACCGGCTCGGTGTCCAAGCAGGATTTTCTCAAGGTGATGCTGGATGCCATCAGGAACCAGGGCGGGTCGGGCCAGGAGATTGCCCCGGCCTCGGCGACCCGGACCGCCAACGCCGCAACCGCGGCGCTCAAGGCCCTCGGCAACCCGCCCGAGCGTGATCCGACCGCCGTTCCCGGCGGGCTGATCAACGTCCTGTCGTAGTCCTAACTGTCCGGTGAGAAGCGGTCGCCGAGGTTCCCGCCGAGGCGACCGCTTTCGTCTGCCCACAGGTGAAGCGCGCCCATCCCGCGCAACCAGGCCGCGCCGTCGTCTTCCTTCAGCATGGCAATGGTGGCGAGGCTGCCGGCGACCATGCACGGCCCCGCGATCACCGTCACGCTGCTGAGGCCGTGGACGGGCCAGCCGGTGCGCGGGTGCAGGATGTGGGAATAGCGACGGCCGTCGACGACGAGGCTGCGCTCGTAGTCACCGCTGGTGGCGAGCCCGCCACTCTCGAGCGTGGCCTCGCCTAGCCGCGCGTCGGCGCGCCGCGGATGACGGAGGCCGACGCGCCACGGCGCGCCGTCGGGATGGGGCCCGAGGGCGAAGAGGTCGCCGCCGAGGTTGACCAGTCCGGCCTCGACGCCGTCCTCGCGGCACGTGTCGGCCAGGCGGTCGACGGCGTACTCCTTGCCGATGCCGCCGAAGTCGAGCTCCATGCCGGGCACGGCGAATTCCAGTCGCCCGTTGCCCCACGCGAGCTTGTCCCAGCCGACGCGCGGCAGCAGCGCGGCGACTGCGTCTGGCTTTGGCAACGCGCCGGTCGTGAAGTCCCAGGCGCGGCGCAGTAGTCCCGAGGTGATGTCGAAGAGCCCGCCGCTGCGCTCGCCACAGGCCAGGGCGTAGTCCAGAAGGCTGGTCGTCTCCCCGTCGATGGCGATGGCGCCGCCGGCCTCGGCCGCGCAGTTGATGGCGGCCATGACGCTGTCCTCGCGGTAGCGCGAGTACTTCTGCTCGATGCGGCCCACCTCGAGCATGGCGCGCGCGCCGACCGCGTCGGCCAGGGCTTCGTCAGCGTGCAGGTGCAGGGAACAGGTCGTTCCCATCGCGCTGAAGGATCGGCTGTGGAGGCCTGTCATGGGAACCCCGCCGGGCCTAGTGCGCCCCGCCCCGCTTCGGCTTCACGTTCCACAGCGTCGCCATGACGATCATCCCGATGATCGCGAACGGGATCGGCCACAGCTTCCACACCTGCCAGCCGTACTTCGTCGTGATCTGGCCGACCAGCAGGCCGGTGAACGGCGCCGCGAAGAAGTACTGCATGCCGTCGAAGAGCCCGGCCGCCGTCGCCGCGCCGCGCTTGCCGCCGAAGTCCATCGAGGCGGCGCCGCCGATCAGGCCGTGCGCGCCGTTGACGAAGAACGACAGCAGCGAGATGGCCAGGAAGGCGCCCCAGCCGCCGAAGTGCAGGCTGTCCGAAAGCCAGAAGAGCCCGAGGCAGAGGATCATCCCCGCGAAGCCGATGGCGACGACCGGGGCGCGGCGCGCGTCGAACACGCGGTCGGACATCGGCCCCAGCACGAAGCCGCCCAGGATGCCGAAGATCGCGATGCCCCAGGCCGTGAACTGGTAGATGACGTCGGTCTTGCCGACGTGGTGCACCTCGCGGAAGTAGAGCGGCCACCAGGCGTCCACGATGCTGCGGCGCACGAAGCCGAGCATTACCGACGAGATGGCGATCATCCACATCACGCGGCTGGTGAAGATCTTCTTCGCGACCTGGCCGACGGTCACCTTCTGGTCGTCGTCGGCGCTGCCGGCGTCGCCGGTGTCGAAGGCGCCGAAACCGGCATCCTGCGGGCGGTCCACCACGAACAGCATCGTCAGGGCGGCGAACACCGCGACCATGATGGCGGGGATCCAGAAGGCCCACTGCCAGGGCAGGATGGAGGCGATGAACGGGATGCCGGAGAAGGCGAGGATCAGCCCGAGGCGGATCAGCACGCCGAAGATGGCGCCGAACGTGCCGCGCTCGCTGATGTGGAACCACTGCGCGTTGATCTTGACGATCGACAGCGCGCCGAACGACTGGAAGTACGCGTTGATGCCCCAGACGCCCGACAGGATGTAGGCCAGTTGCCGGGCCGTCAGTCCGCCGGCAAAGACAGCCGGCGTGGTGATGACGCGCGCCGCGCCCTCGCCCGTGATCACGGGCGCCTGCAGGACGATCTTGTGGAACATGCCGAAGGTGACGTTCATCACGACCACGCCGCAGGCGCCGATCAGGAACGCCTTGCGGCCGCCGATGCGGTCGGCGATCGCGGCGTTGACCAGCACCGAGATGCCGTAGAGGAACGGCATCGCCGTTTCCAGGAACGAGAGGTCGACCTTCGTCCAGCCGAACACGTCCATCAGCACCGGCGACAGCGCGGTGAAGTTGTAGCGCGACATGTAGAAGAACGAGTAGAGCAGGCCGATGATCAGCCAGTTCTGGGTCCTGCGGGCCGGGTAGCCGGCGGGCAGGTCGGGGGCGGTCATGGTCGCGGCCATTGCGATCTCCGTGTCGAGGGAGGTTGCCGGCGGCGCCGTCTCGTACGCGGCGCTTGAACCGGCATGCTAACACCTTGGCGCGCACGGGTCCAGACGGCATGGCCGTCCCGGTGGCGCTTCCCGGCGTCCGCGCTATGGTGTTCAAAGAGGACAACAACCAGCCGGTATCAAGAGGGCGCCGGGGCCACCGGCTTCCTTGCGGACCGGGTTAGCCGTGGAGGCACGATATGAAGCGCTCTTCGATCACCAGCGTCGCCCTGGGCCTGGCCCTGGCGCTGTGCGCGATGGCAGCCGTCCCGGGCTGCGGCAAGAACTCGAACCCGACGTCCCCGCCGGTGACGGCCGACATCACGATCGAGATCGTCGGCAATAGCGGCGCCACTTCGTTCTCGCCCAACCCGCGCGCGGTGACCGTGGGCCAGACCGTGTCCTGGCACAACGCGCTCGGCACGACGCACACCGCGACCGCCGACGGCGGCGGCTTCGACACCGGCAACATCGCGGGCGGCGCCACCAGCGCTCCCATCACGATGACCACGGCGGGAACCTTCGGTTACCACTGCGGCATCCACCCGTCGATGGTCGGCACGCTGACCGTCAACCCGTAACCGGCCGACGATCGGAGGCATCATGCGTTTTCACACCCGGATTCCGTTCGCGCTGGTCGCCGTGGCGCTGCTGGTCGCCGGCCCGCTGTACGCGATGGGCTCGAAACCGAAGGCGCCCGCCGAAGCGGCCGGCGACGAGGCCCGCAAGGCCACCGCCGTCTACAACGAGGGCGTGGCGAAGATGGAGCACGCCGACGCGCTGGGCCTGAAGGCGAATCCCGCGCACGGGTACGACTACAGCGCCACGCCCAACGGCCAGGCCATCCGCGAGTACGAGCAGGCGGTGGCCGACTTCAGCAAGGCCGTCGCCATCGATGCGAAGCTGAAGGAAGCGCACAACAACCTGGGGTACTGCTACCGGCGGCTGGGCAAGCTGAAGGAATCGCTGGCGTCGTACGACACGGCGATCGCGCTGGACCACGACTTCGCGCAGGCGCGCGAGTACCGCGGCGAGACGTACCTGGCGCTGGGCCAGGTCGACAAGGCCGAGGGCGAGCTGGCGGTGCTCAAGGGACTGAAGTCGCGCTATGCCGCGCAGCTGGAGCAGTCGATCGGGCTGTACCG
>CAIOLW010000244.1 GCA_903859215.1 uncultured bacterium
GTCAGCAGCGTGAACTCGATGCCCGGGCCGGCGCCGGCCACCAGGCGGCAGACGTCGTCGCAGCGCATGAGCGGCTCGCCGCCGCTCAGGAACACCTGCACCACGCCGAGGTCGCGGAATTTCGCCAGCACCTGCTCGAGTTCCGCGAAGGAGAGGTGCTCCACGGCGCCGAGGTTGTCCCCTTCCAGGCAGTGCTCACAGGCCAGGGGGCAGCGGCTGCTGACCGCCATGATCACGCTGCCGAGGCGGACAGCGTCGGGCCGGAAGGGTTGCACACGGTCGAGGATGGTCTCGACGAAGCGGACGAACGGGCGCGACGGCCACTGGGGGACGGTCGGCGTCCAGAACACGCGCCATCCGCAGCGGAAGTACTTCTGGCCGCGTTCGCCGCCGCGCATGGTCCCGTTCAGCTGCCGGATGTGCTGCAGCGATCGCCAGGCCAGCCGCGGCGACCGGTACGCCCTCAGCGCGATGACGACGACGCTGGCATGGACCAGCCCGGTGATGAGCCGGGCCCGCGCGCCCGTGATGGGCCCGCGGACCCTGGCTGGTGTTCCAGGCCCGGCCATGTCAGCGATCCTGGGCGCCGCTGAGCTCGAGGTACAGGTCGCGCGAGAACTCCGCCATGCGACCGGGTTGCCGGAACGAGGCCACGAACGCCGCTTCCGGCTGCCCGACCGGATCGCGCAGGATGTCGTAGTGGCCCCGGCTGTGGAGGATCACCGAGCGCGCCTGCCCCGCGGCCAGCCGGGGGAGGTGGTAGTTCAGCGAAGCGGCGTCGCCCACGTTCGGCTGGTCCAGGTCGACATCGTCGTCGGCCACGAGGGCGGCCGTCACGTCGACGCCTTCACCGGTCACGGCGCGCGCCAGGCCCACCGTCATCACCGGTGGCGGGGGCGCCGCGGTGAAGTCGGCCCTGACGCTGTCGATTTCCCAGAACCGGTAGCCGCACTCGAGCTTCACGGTGACCTGGTCGCCCTGCACGCCGTCCAGGTCGACGGCGAGCACGGCATCGCGTTCGGCAATGGGCCCCGGCAGGTCGAATTGGTCCACGCGGCGCCAGCCGTCGGGCATCTGCAGCGAAACCGACAGAGGCAATCCCTGGTCCCGGCACCACTGCTGCATCGCCGCGGCCGAGCCGGCCTTCTGCGCCTGCTGCCAGGGCTTGAACTGGTCGCCCATGCGCTCGAACAGGACACTCATCACATGGTCAAGCCAGTTGCTGTTGCGCGCGTTGACCACAAGCTTCATCCGCGCGGCGCCGGCAGGACGGTCGAAGGTGAGGATCAGGCCGTCCATGTCGGTGGCCGGGGTGTCGGGCGTTTCCAGGCCTGGCGCCCGGCCGCCGTCGACGAACGGGATGCCGTCATCGGTCGCGACCAGGTCGAGGACGTTGTCACCGGCCAGCGACCGCGCTTTCGAAGGAGCCCTGGTGTCCGCCAGCAGTTGAGGTGTCCCGTGCCTGTCCACCAGCACCCGTTCGCCGACGGCATGATCGAAGACCTGTAACTCGGCCAGGTCGGTGTGCTGGATTTCCAGGACCTCGTTCGTGATCCGCA
>CAIOLW010000245.1 GCA_903859215.1 uncultured bacterium
CCTGCTGGCGTTCGTCATCGTCTGCACGGCCGTCCTGATCATGCGGAAGTCGAACCCCGAGGCCAAGCGGCCCTTCCGCTGCCCGTGGGTGCCCTTCGTGCCCATCATGGGCGTGCTCAGTTGCCTGATGCTGATGTTCTCGCTGCCGGTGGCCAACTGGTGGCGGCTCATTGCCTGGCTGACCCTGGGCATGATCATCTACTTCACCTACAGCCGGCATCACAGCGTGCTGGCCAAGAATCGGAAGAAGTAGCCGCGGAGGAAGTAGGGGCTGCAGTCGGCGGCACAACCCGGCACTTGCGCCGGCGCAAGCAGGCAACAGGAAGGGCGCCGTGATCGCGGCGCCCTTCCTCATTGTCACCGACGTGTGCCGCGCGTTACCGCACTTCCACCGTGCACTTGTCGATGGTCATCACCTTGGTCGTCGAACCCTGCTTCGAGCCGTGCGACTCCAGCTTCGCCAGCACGTCCAGGCCCTCGACGACTTCGCCGAAGATGGTGTGCTTGCCGTCCAGCCACGGGGTCGGCACGAAGGTCAGGAAGAACTGGCTGCCGTCGGTGCCCGGGCCCGCGTTGGCCATCGAGAGCATGCCGGGGCGGTCGTGCTTCACCTTGGGGCTCAGTTCGCCGTCGAACTGGTAGCCGGGGCCGCCGGTGCCGGTGCCCAGCGGGCAGCCGCCCTGCGCCATGAACTTGGTGATGACGCGATGGAACTTGATGCCGTCGTAGAAGCCCAGGCGCGTCAGGTAGATGAAGTTCGTCACGTGCATGGGGGCCACGTCGGGCAGCATGTGGATGGTGATCGGGCCCTCGCTGGTGACCATGCGGATGTAGTACTTGTGCGCGGGGTCGAAGGCCGCCAGCTTCGGGGCCGGCAGCGCGGTCTTCCAGTCGGCGCCCGTCTTGTTGACCTTGGCGGCGGCGATCTGCGCGTCGATGGCGACGACGGCCTTGTCGGCATCGGCGATATTCTTGCCGGCCAGGGCCTTCGCGCCGACCTTCAGGGACGGGGCGGCGGGCGCCGCGGGGGTTGCCGGGGTGGCCTTCTGGCCTTCTTCGGCCATGGCCAGGGCGGCGCCCAGGATGGCGATCGCCAGGACGGCCGCGGCCGCCAGACGCAGGTTCTTCATCGTTTCCAGACCTCCGGGGAGGGTGACAGGGGCAGCGGACCGGCGGTCTCGGCGCGGTTCGCGGGTTTTGCGCGGCACAGCATAGCCCACGAACGGCGGTCGGTCGAGTTCCGGGTGTCGAATTGACACCGGGCCCGGACCACGGGTAGCATCCGCATCCATGCGGCGCCCGCTGCGCGCCGATCGCGAGCATCCCCGGTGAAACGGTGATCCCCTTGGCGAAGTTCCAATTGTCGAAGGTGCCCCTGCACACCCGCATGCTGATCGGCGGCCTCGTCGGCGCCGGCGCGGGCATCACGGCCCACATCCTGCTGCAGGGCGACCCCGGCCTGGCCAACTTCATCAAGTACGTGGCCCAGCCCGTCGGGCAGGTCTACATCCGCCTTCTCTTCATGCTGGTCATTC
>CAIOLW010000246.1 GCA_903859215.1 uncultured bacterium
CGAGGTCACCGGGCTGAAGACCGAGGTGGCCACCGGCCAGGAGACCATCCGCGTGAAGGAAGAGACCATCCAGCAGCAGACCGCGTCGCTGGAGGACAAGCGCCGGCACATCGGCACCATCTACTACACGGTGGGCACGAAAAAGGATCTGGCGCGCGCCGGCCTGATAGAGTCCAAGGGCGGCGTGCTGGGCCTGGGCAAGACCGTGCGCCCGACCGGCGCCACCGCGGGCGGCGCCTTCACGGCGCTGGACACCGACCAGGAGACGGTCATCACCATCGACGCGAAGAAGGCCCGGGTCGTCACGGCCCAGCCGGCTGCCAGCTACTCGATGGAGAGCGACGGCACCGCGACCACGACGCTGCGCATCACCGACCGCGAGGCGTTCCGGGCGATCAAGTACGTGATCATCCTGAAGGAAGACTAGGCGCGGTTCGGCGAAAACAAAAGGCCCGCCGGTTGCAGGAACCGGCGGGCCTTTTCATGTCTGCCCGCGGGGGCTACCGCCGCGAGCTGAGCAGCCGCAGCAGGTACCAGAACATCAGCGCCACCGACGCGAACAACTGCAGCGCCGCGCCCACGGGGCGGTCGCTGGGCCAGTAGCGGATGATGGTCGACGTGTCGTAGAGGATGGCGCCGCCCGCGAACGCGATCATGATCAGCGAGAACCAGGTACCCAGGTTCCAGCCGAAGAACACGCCGCCGCCGATGGCCACCAGCGCCAGCACGCCCACCCAGCGCAGGATGCCGCCCAGGAACGTGAAATCCCTGCGCGTCTGCCACGCGATCAGCGTCAGGCCGATGAAGGCCAATGCGGTCAGGAACGCGGCGCTGGCAATGACGCCGCCGCCGGCCTTGAACTCGGCGACGTAGATCAGCGGCACGAAGATGATCGCCTCGGCCACCACGTACAGCGCCAGCCCGAGCAGCTGGATGCCGGTGCTCGCCGCGCGCGCGGCGACGCTGCGGGCCAGCCAGGCCACCAGCATGAACGCGCCCAGGACCAGCATCCAGTTGCTGCCGGCCATGCCGCGGAAGATGGCCTCGGCCTTGCCCGACTTGAACAGCCAGGTCTCCAACAGGATGAACGCCGCGATGGCCGCCATCAGGTAGCCGTAGGTGCGCGTGATGAACTGCGCGCGGACGGCCGACTCGCGGTCATGGGCGATGCCGGCTGCGCGCAGCTCGTCGGCGGAGGCGGCGAGGGCGTCTGCGTCCTGGTCGGGGCGGCGGGAGTACGGGTCACTCATGTGCGTGTCCTTTCGGAATGTGGTCCGGCGGAAAGAAAACCACATGGGGGGCGGGGTCGCAACCGTGGCGTGCAAACGAAGACGGGCGGTTCCGGTTCCCGGGAGCCCGCCCGCCTGGAAGTCGTGGCGCCCAGGGCTACGCCGTGCGGGTCGCCGCCGGCGCGTTGGCCGCCGCCGCCATTGCCCGCTTGCGCAGCCGCGCGCCGATGAACTGGCCGCCGAAGTAGCAGGGGACCGTGATCAGGAAGGTCCACCAGGCGAAGCCGATGTGCATCAGGCGCCGCATCATGATCACGACGGGCACCATGGCGTGGATGGCCACGATCCACTGCCAGGAGAACTTGCGCACGCCCTGCCGCCAGTAGCCCATCGGCAGGTTGAGCACGAAGGTGAAAAGGCCCATGAGGCTGACGGGAAGGAGCACGGTGATCGTCCTTGGTCGTCGGGGTTCGGGCCGGCGGCGCCGTGGCGGCCGGCCGGGGTGTTTCCATGAAGGGGACATGGTACATGCGGTTTGGGCCGGGGGCCAGCCGGGGAGTTGCGCCGGCGCAAGTCTCCCGGAAGTCGGACAGTTGCGCCGGCGCAAGTCGAGGAACGGCGTCGGGGAAACGCTCAGACCCCGAATTGACGCAGGTGATGGTCCAGATGTTTGTCGAACATGTTGTTCCACTCCTGCCGGCTGAGCGGCCCGAAGGACAGGGATTCCCTGCCGTCGAACCAGGCCGCCCCCGACTGTTGCGTCCGTTGGATATAGGCGATGAGTCGTTCCTTCTCCGTTTCGCAATCGCGCGTGTCCCTGATCAGGAAGCCGCCGCCGGTGGCGGCATTGCGTTTGTACGGCTTCTCGGAAACGACCGTCTTCTTCAAAAACGACTTCAGCAGCAGGCGCACGAGCGGATTCGGCTTCCTGTGGTTGCCGTCGAAGACCATCTCGTACGTGACGCAGCAGTGGGCCAGCATCTGGCCGACGGCCATGCGGCCCCAGAGTCCCCGGGAGTCCGGCCCGAGCCGCCGGACGCGCGCAATCGTCGCGGTCGAAACCGCAGGGTCGAAGATATCCTGCATGAACGTGTCTGCTCCCGTCGGTGGTGTCGCCGTGCACGAAGCTGGACGCCCCCGCGTCCCAACGCTAGAATATCCCCGCACCATCCCATCAGCCACCCCTCGAGCGAAAGGGCCGCCATGAACCGCCGCCTGATCCTGACCGTCGCCGGCCTGGCCGTCCTGACCGCCATGCTGGCCGGCTGCGCCACCGTGCCGATCACCGGTCGCAAGCAACTGAACCTGATCCCCGACAGCCAGATGAACTCGATGAGCTTCTCGCAGTACGACCAGGTGCTGAAGGACAGCAAGCTGAGCAAGGACGCGGCGGCCACGGCGCAGATCAAGCGCGTGGGCGCGAAGATCGAGGGCGCGGTGGAGCGCTACTTCCAGCAGCAGGGGCAGTCGCAGGCGCTGGACGGGTACGCGTGGGACTTCAACCTGATCGAGAGCACCGAGGTCAACGCGTGGTGCATGCCGGGCGGCAAGGTGGCGTTCTACACGGGGATCCTGCCGATCTGCAAGGACGACGCCGGCATCGCCGTGGTGATGGGGCACGAGGTGGCGCACGCGATCGCACGGCACGGCAGCGAGCGGATGACGCAGCAGCTGGCCGTGCAGCTGGGCGGCGTGGCGCTGGCCGAGGCGACGAAGAACAAGCCCGAGGCGACGCGCAACCTGTGGCTGACCGCGTTCGGCGCCGGCACGCAGGTGGGCGTGCTGCTGCCGTTCAGCCGGCAGCACGAGAGCGAGGCCGACCACATGGGCCTGATCTTCATGGCGATGGCAGGCTACGACCCGCAGATCGCGCCGAAGTTCTGGGAGCGCATGGCCGCCAACGCCGGCACGAAGCCGCCGCAGTGGCTGAGCACGCACCCGGCCGACGAAACGCGCATCAGGCAGCTGGGCGACTGGATGCCCGAGGCGCTCACCTATTACCATCCGAAGTAGAGGATGATCGGCAGCCGTTGGGGCGGATTTGAAATTCCCAGTCGCTGCGACGCCGTTGCGGCAGGGTTGGGGGACTCAAACCGGCTTCCGCCACGTACGGGAGCCGGTTTTTCATGTCTAAGGCGCTGTTTCGCAATGCGTTAATCGGGCGCATCATTGTTGACAATTATTTAACATATTTATTGACCAGACGGAATCAGGATGATACGATCCCAGTCTGGAAGTAGGCCATCCCTGAAGGAGTACCACCATGGATCCCGCGTCGACGCCCCGTCTCTCAGAGCCCTCCGTCACTGTGTTCGTGTGTGAACGATGCGCCGGCGAGGCGCCGCTGGCGCCCCAGGGCACGTGGTGCCGCGTGCACCGCGGTTGCGTGGGGGAAGTGGACACGCCGCAGATCCGCGAGGCGTTCGAGACCGGGGCCGACGGCGTGCTGATCCTGGGTTGCGTCGGGCGTGCGTGCTGCGTGCCGCGCGGCGACGTCTCGGAGTTCCGGCACATCCACCGGGCGAGCATGGTGCTGGCGCACATGGGTCTCGACGCCACGCGCCTGCATCGCGAGTGGATCACGCCGCGCGAGACGCCGCGCCTGCCTGCACTGGTCGCCGCCTTCCGGCGCCGCGTGGCGGCGCTGCCGCCGCGGCACCAGGCTTCCGCTGCCCCCGCGGTGGCGACCTGCGAAGCCTGACCTCGCCCGGCGCGACCCGGCAATCGAACGGCCCCCCGGAGCGATCCGGGGGGCCGTTGTCGTTTCACGCCGGACGACGGGTCAGCAACGCTTGGCGATCGCCTCGGCCATGCCGGTCGTCGTCGTCGTGCCGCCCATGTCGTAGGTGCGGGCCTGGCCTTCCCTGATGACCTCGGCGACGGCGTTCTCCATGCGCACGGCCATGTCCTTCTCGCCCAGGTGGTCGAGCATCATCTTGGCCGACAGGATCATCGCGATGGGGTTCACCTTGTTCAGGCCGACGTACTTCGGGGCCGAGCCGTGGCTGGGCTCGAAGATGCCGATCTCGTCCCCGAGGTTGCCGCTGCAGGCGAAGCCGAGGCCGCCCACCAGCTGCGCGCAGAGGTCGCTGAGGATGTCGCCGAACATGTTGCTCGAGACCATCACGCCGTACTGCTCGGGGTTCTTCAGCAGCCACATGCACATGGCGTCGATGTTGGTCTCCCACAGCTCGATGCCGGGGAACTCCTTCGCGATCTTGCGCGCCTCGCGCACCATCAGGCCGCTGGTCTCGCGCACGACGTTCGGCTTCTCGACGATGGTGACCGTCTTGTAGCCGTACTTCTTCGCGTAATCGAAGGCGTCACGCACGATCTGCTGGCAGCCCAGGCGCGTCAGGATGCGCGCCGACAGGGCGATGTCCTCGTTGGCCGTCTCGGCCAGCCGTTTCATCGGGCCGGGCAGCGTCTTCGTCATGACGTCGCGCAGCTCCTGCGGCAGCGGGTGCCACTCGACGCCCATGTACAGGTCTTCGGTGTTCTGGCGGAACACGACCATGTCCAGGCCGTCGCGGAAGTTCAGCGGGTTGCCCGCGTACGCCTTGCAGGGGCGCAGGTTCGTCCGCAGGTTGAACTCCTGGCGCAGGCGCACGATGGGGCTGCGGTAGACGTGGCCCTTGCCCTGCAGCGCCGGGATCAGTTCGGCCTCGGCCTCTTCCTTCGGCTTGCTGGTGATGGCGCCGAACAGCGCGGCGTCGACCCCGCGCAGCATCGCGAGGGTGCGGTCGGGCAGCGCGTTGGCTTCCTGGCACCAGCTGTCCCAACCGATGTCGCCGTGGATGTATTCGGCGTCGAAGCCGAGGGCGTCCAGGACGATGCGCGTGGCGTCCATCACGTCGACGCCCACGCCGTCGCCGGGCATCCAGCCGATCCTGTACTTGGCCATGAGCGGTCTTCCTCCTGCGAAGGGACGGGGGCCGGCCCGCTTCAAGGGCGCGGCGTGGTCGGGTTCACGGGGACAAAGATAGGCGCCGGGGGCGCCGCCGCCAAACCCGACGCAGGGGTGCGGCGAACCCTGCCCGACGGCCTACGGGTGGGGCTGCTGGCGCGGCGAGAGGGACTCGTCCCGGGGGGAGGAACACAGCTCGCGGACCTGCTCGCGCATCTGGGCCGACTCGGGGGCCGCGGCGCGGTCCTTGTACTTGTGGTCAAGCCGGTAGGTCAGGCCCAGGGCGACGACGACCAGGACCGCGGGCGCCGCGTACGGCACGAAGCGCCGGCGCCCGGCGCGCGCCAGAAGGCTGCCGCAGCCGACCGTCCCGGCGGCGATGACGACGCAGAAGCCCAGCGAGGCCAGGTAGAGATGGTTCAGGTTCAGCCACTCGCCGCGGGCCGTGTGCGCGGTGAACGGCAGCAGGGTGATGTAGGTCCAGGCGAGGAAGAACCGGATGGCGCGGCTGCCGAACACGAAGCCGAAGAAGCTGTACGAGACGATGGCGATCGTCAGGGCGAAGCGGATCACCGTGCGCGCGTAGTACATCCAGACCACGACCGTCGGCGCCGTCTCGAGCATCGGGCTCTGCTGCAGCGGGAAGAACATCAGCACGAGGTAGCGGAACAGGTTCTTCACCGACAGCACGGAGAACCGCGTGGCTTCGTCGCTGGGGCTGAAGACGGTCTGTTCGGCAAAGCCCCAGCGGTGCTGCCCCAGGTAGAACAGCGTGCCGATGCAGATGAAGACCAGCACATCCGGCGTCAACATGCGGCGGCCGCGCAGGCCGTGGAAGAACGCCTTGTAGGCGACCAGGCTCAGCATCAGCGAGAATGACGATGCCCGCGTCAGTCCCGACAGCAGGAACAGCACCAGCCCGGCGATGAAGAACGGCGAGCGCAGCCGGCCGGCGCACCGGAAATCGTTCCGGACGAAGAAGTACAACACCAGCATGTGCAGGCCGGCCAGCAGCAGGCTCTCCAGGGAGTGCACCGTGGTGAAGACGCGGCCGTAGCTGCCGACGCCGAGCGCGAACAGGAGGGCCGCCAGCACCGCCATGTTGCGGCGCGGGAAGAGCATGTTCACCAGCATGTAGACGACGAAGGCGTTCAGGGCGTGGATCGCCAGGTTGACCGCCAGGTAGCCGGCGATGTTCAGGCCGAACAGGCGGTACTCGGCCAGGAACACCAGCTGCAGCAGGGGCTGGCTGAAGTAGAAACCCACGTGGTGGTACATGTCGTGCGGGTACAACGTCAGCTGGTGGGCGTCGCAGAGGATCTGCGCGTCACCGCCGTCCCACAGGGGCGTCGAGGTGAGATGGCCGAAGGCGGCGAATACCGTCCCCAGTATCAGCAGCAATATCGGGCCGTGTTCCTTGAGAATTTTCATGTCTGGGTCAATAATAACCCGGTGGAGGCCGCCCCGGCAATCGACGTGCGGGGCGGCCGCAAGATTCCCCGCCCCCGGGCGGGCTTCCCGCCGCTGCACGAAGGGATCCCAGCATGCCGAGCCGCACCGCCGATCGCGCCTTTTTGGCCACTTTGCGCCGCCCCCGGGGGTTGGGGGCGACCCTCCCCGTGGTCCTGCCCGTGGTCCTCCTTCTGGCGGCCCTCCTGGCCGCGGCGGCGACGCGCGCCGATGAAAGCCCGGCCCCGCTTGCCGGCAGCGGCCCCTACAACCTGACCATCTTCCACACCAACGACACCCACAGCGCCTTCCTGCCGCGGGCGGCCGAATGGAGCAAGGACGGCCGGCTGGCCGGCGGCGTGCTGGCCCTGGCGCACTACCTGGAGATGGAGCGGCGCACCGCCCCGGCCAGCCTGCTGGTCGACGCCGGCGATTTCATGACCGGCAACCCGGTCTGCAACCTGAAAGAGGACGGCGTGCCGGGCGTGGCCATCGCGAAGATGATGAACGCCCTGGGCTACGACTGCGGGCTGGTGGGCAACCACGAGTTCGACATCGGTCTGCCGGACCTGGAGAAGCTGGCGAAGAAGTTCGATTACCCCCTGCTGGCGGCGGACATCGTCGATGCTGGCGGCAAGGCCGTGTTCCGGGACACTCCCGTGGAGATCACCAGGGGCGGCGTGCGCATCGGCATCATGGGCGTCTCGTGCGGCGGCATGACCGAGGTGGTGGCGCCCAGCCGGTTCGCCGGGCTGGCGATGGCGGCGCAGCTGCCGATCCTTCGTCGCCAGGCCCGCGAGCTGGACCCGAAGACCGACCTGCTGGTGGTGCTCAGCCATGACGGCGTCGAGGGCGACCGCGCGCTGGCCGACTCGCTGGCGGGCTCGGGCATCGACGTGATCGTCGGCGGGCACAGCCACACGCGCCTGAAGGAACCGGAGCTGCGCGGGGGCATCCTCATCGTGCAGGCCGGCTCGGCGATGACGAACCTGGGCCGGCTGGACCTGCGCGTGGCGAACGACCGCGTCGAGGGCTATGCGGGCCAGCTGGTGACGCTCTGGGCAGACTCGCTGGCGGCGACCGGGAAGCTCGCGGAGACGGTGCAGGGCTACGCCGACCAGGTGCAGAAACAGTATGGGCGGGTCCTGGGCACGCTGGCCGGCGACCTCAGGCGCGGCAAGGGCGAGAACACCCTGGGCGACTGGATTGCCGACGTCATCCGCGAGGCGGCGCAGGCCGACGTGGCGGTGCTCAACGGCGGCGGCATCCGGCGCGACCTGCCGGCCGGCCCGCTGACGGCGCTGCTGGTGCACGAGGTGCTGCCGTTCGCCAACACGCTGGTGACCGTGAAGATGACCGGCGCCGAGGTGCAGTCGATGGCCGACTGCAACGCGCGCGGCCAGGTGGGCGGCGACCACGGCATCCTGCAGGTGTCGGGGATCTCGTACGTGGTGGTGCCCGGCGCGGGAGGCGCCCCGGCCACGGCCGGCGAGGTGACGGTGGGCGGCAAGCCGCTGGACCCGGCGCGCGACTACGTCGTGGCGATGCCCGACTTCGTGGCGATGATGGCCCCGGTGTACCTGGGGCGCGAGATCCCGCCGTTCACGGACCTCGGGCGCGAGCTGTCGAAGGTGGTGTGCGACGCGGTGGAGAAGGCGGGCACCGTGCAGGTGCCCGCCGGCGGGCGGCTCCGCTGACTCAGGGCGCTAGGCTTCGGGCGTGGGGCCGGAGTGGATGCAGACCATGTTGCGTCCCGCCTCCTTGGCGGCGTAGAGCGCCTCGTCGGCTTCGTGAAGCATGTCGCGGGTCGAGGCCTGGTCCATGCGGCGCACCGTCACGCCGATCGAGATGGTGATGCTGCCGTTGAAGACGTCGCTGGCGATGACGTTGCGCTCGACGCTCCTGCGGATGCGGTCGCCCAGCGAGTAGGCGACTTCCAGGTCGGCGCCCGGGCAGATCGCCAGGAACTCCTCGCCGCCGTGGCGGCTGACCCTGTCGTAGTCGCGCACGGCCGTGCGCATGGCCGTGGCCGTGCGCTGCAGCACGACATCGCCGGCGTCGTGGCCCCAGGTGTCGTTCACGCGCTTGAAGTGGTCGATGTCCATCATCATGACGATCATCGGCTCGCCCGTGCGTGAACCGCGCGCCCAGGTCTCCTCCAGGAATTCCAGGCCGGCGCGGCGGTTCGGCAGGCCGGTCAACTGGTCTTCCTTGGCCAGGCTCTCGAGCTTCCGGTTGAGCACGTTGATCTGGCTGATCTGGCGGCGCATCGCCTCGCGGTCGCGCAGACTCTGTTCGCGCAGGCCGATCACCTGCGAGGCGCCGCGCAGGCGCGCGGCCAGGATGCGGTGGTCGAGCGGCTTGACCAGGTAGTCGTTGATGCCGGCGTCGAAGCCCTGCACCAGCTCCTCGCCCGTGTCGTTGCTCGTGTTGATGATGAAGTAGATGCCCTGCGTCTGCGGCGACGAACGCAGCGTGCGACACAACTCGAGCCCGTCCATGTGGGGCAGCATCCAGTCCGACAGGATCAACTGCGGCGCGGACCTCAGCGCCATCTCCAGCGCCTGGCGGCCGTCCGCGGCGCTGGAGACCCGGTGGCCCAGGCTCTTGAGCTTGCGCGTGAGGATCGTCGTTTCGACCGGGCTGTGCGACGCGATGAGGATGTCCAGGGCGATGTCGGCGGTCGCCGCCTGGAGTGTGGCCACGGGAGACACGGTCGCCTCGGTTGCCGGGGCGGCGGCGGTCACGGGAGTCGGCGCGAGGGTCGGGGCCGGCGCGGGGGCCGGCGCGGGCGTCGCTGCGGCGGCGGGAGCGGGGGCCACCGGCACGACCGTCGTGGCCGCGGTCGCCGCCGCCTTCACCCCGGCGCCGGGGCGCGGACGGCGGCGGTCGTCGATGACCTCGCCCTGTTCGCGCGCGTGCACGACGAGGCTGTCCAGCGACGGCACGTGCGAGGTGACGACGTTCAACACGCTGCCCATGCGGGACCACTCGGTGAGGATCCCATCGTACATCGTGACCCACGGTTCTTCGGCGAAGCCCAGCGACAGGCCGGCCTTCAGGAAGTCCAGGACCATGAGGTGGCGACGCGGCCCGGTCTCCATGCAGATGTCGGCGGCCAGGCTGGACGCGTACAGCACGCGGGCCAGTTGCCGTCCGCGTTCGGCGGCCGGCTCGACCGCGGCGCCCGTGATCCAGGAGTCGTCCTCCTGGTGGTGCGCCGCGACCACGACATGCTCGGGCAGGTGCCAGTCCTCCAGGATCGCGACGGTTGCGTCCAGATGCGTCAGGCCCAGGCCGCTTTTCTCGAGCCGCGAAAGGTCTTCGGGGGCGGTGCGGTCCCAGCGCGAGAGGATCTCGGAGTACTCCTGCGGGTAGACGCTGGCCAGCGCGAGCCGGCCGATGTGCGCGAGCAGGCCGCAGGTGAAGCCTTCATCGGGGTTGAGCGAGCGCACCAGCCGCGAGATGGCCTGGCAGCTGACCGCCATCGCCAGCGAGCGCGTCCAGTAGCGGCCGTACTCGAACCGGTCGCAGGGACCGCTGCGCGCGTTCGCGAGGATCGAGAAGCTCAGGCACAGATGCCGCACCTGGGCCAGGCCCAGGCGCATCAACGCATCGCGCAGCGCGACCACCTGGACACGCGAGCCGGACTCGGCGCTGTTGGCGTATTTCAACAACTGACCCGTCAGCGCGGGATCGCCCTGCAGCACGTTGGCCAGTTCGTCGGTGTTGACGTGGGGATCGCGCGACATCTCGAGGATGGTCAGGGCGATGCCCGTGGGCGACGGCAGGTTGCCGGAGGCCTTCAGTTCGGCAATGATCGAGTTTCCGGTAAGGCTCACGTGCAGACTTCCCCGTTGGTGACCGTTTGGCGATACGGCTCAAGGGGGTTATCGTTCGGAATATGTCCTGCTTAATATGAGAAGTTTCTTTAGAACTTGTCTTATTGTGTGATCAGGTCCCCGCGAGAACGGTCGGGAAATCCCTTTTCAGGCACTCGAGGGTGGCCTGCTGCAGCCGCGAGTAGTAGGGCAGGGTGAAGTGGTGCAGCCAGATGCCGGTTACGAAGGGCCGGTAGCCGGCCACGATTTTCACGTCGCCCCGCCCCTGGAGCAGGTGCCGGGGGACGACAGCCCGGCCCACGCCCAGCCCCACGCCGTCGATGATCCCGTACACATCGGCCATGAACGAGCGCCGGAATGCGGGGCCCTGGCCCTGGTGCATGAAGAAGCGGTTGGTGACCTGGTCGTCCGGGTTGATGTCCAGCCACACGTCGGCGCGGGTCCGGTGGGTGGCGCTTTCGATCGCCACGTAGGACTCGTCGCCCAGGTAGTGGCGTTCCAGGGACGAGCCCGGCAACTCGTTGTCCAGGATGACCATGTCCGCCTCGCCCCGCTTGAGGATGGCCGGCAGGGCCTTCAATTCGGCCACGATCAGCTCGCAATTGACCTTCGGGTGTTCGCGCAGCATCGGCGCCAGGGCCGGCAGCGTCACCGTGCGCATCACCGAAAGATGCCCGGCGACGCGGATGGCGCCGGCCAGCTCGCCGGTGCGGGTGGTGGCCAGGTCGGAGAGGATCTCGGCTTCGAGGGTCTCGCGCGCCTCGCAGAAGCGAAGGATGCGGTTGCCGGTTTCGGTCAGCCGCACGCCGCCGGGGGCCCGGATCAGCAGGGTGGCGCCGAGGTCCTCCTCGAGCTTGCGGACGCGTTGGGACAGCGCGCTTTGCGTCAGGTTCAGCCGCTCGGCCGCGCGGGTGAAGTTGAGCGTGCGGGCGACCGTGACGAAGGCCTCGAGTTGGCGCGAAGACAGTTGCATGGGGACCGGATCCTCCCGGGGCCATCGACGACGGTTGGCGCGTCATTAACAATGCGAATGGGAAAATGGTATCCATAACGTGGTCACGAATCAATTGCCTGCTTAATTTGGACATGAGAAAAATCTTATCGTTTTCGCGGATCGGGATGAGGGCGGGCGACCTCGTCCGTGATCCCGGGCCACGGCCCTGCCGCGTCCTTCAAGGCGCCGGGGCCGTTGGTGTTGCCGGGGCGGCTCAAGCGCCCCGATGCGTGATCGCTCGACGTCTTGCCGCTCCCCGGGCCCTCTGTTAAGTTCTTCGCCGCCGCCTGCTTCTCCCCGAGCCGACAGGGTATCCATGGCCAAGAACAGCGCTTCCGGCCTGCCCGCCTCCAACCTGCGCGCTTTCGTGCGCCTGTGCGAGGAGCGCGGCGAGCTCATCCGCATCAGCGAGCCGGTCGACCCCTGTCTGGAGATCACCGAACTGGCCGACCGCTTCGTCAAGGACGGCGAGCAGCCGGCGCTGCTGTTCGAGAACCCGCAGCCCGGGCGGTGGAGCGCGGCGGCGGGCGGACGTCCCGCGGCGCGGACCGCCGACGGCAAGCCGGTGCCCGTGGTGATCAATCTGTTCGCATCCGAGCGGCGGATGGCCTGGGCGCTGGGCGGCGAGACGCTGGGCGAGGTGGCCGCGCGCGTGGAAGAGCCGCTGCGCCTGGGGCCGCCCGACGGGCTGTGGGAGAAGATCCGCCTGCTGGGCAAGCTGAAGGAGTGGGGTGAAGCGGCGCCCAAGTCGGTCGGTCGCGGCGCGTGCCAGGAAGTCGTGGTGCAG
Organism: uncultured bacterium; assembly: GCA_903859215.1. Classification (GTDB taxonomy): domain Bacteria; phylum Krumholzibacteriota; class Krumholzibacteriia; order LZORAL124-64-63; family LZORAL124-64-63; genus CAINDZ01. Next base: position 12,209 of record CAIOLW010000246.1, read on the forward strand.
GGCGACGAGCTGGAACGACGAGGGCTGCTCGACCTGATGCCCGTGCTGACGACGTGGCCGCGCGACGGCGGGCCGTACATCACGACGCCGCTGGTCATCACGCGCAGTCCCGAGACCGGGCGCCGCAACATCGGCATGTACCGCATGCAGGTGTACGACGGGCGCACCACCGGCATGCACTGGCAGGTGCACAAGACGGGCGCGGCGCACTACGCGGGCTACGAGAAGCGCGGCGAGCGCATGCCGGTGTGCGTGGCGATCGGCGGGCCGCCGGTGCTGACGTACGCGGCGACGGCGCCGCTGCCGCCGGACATCGACGAGGCGCTGTTCGCCGGGTTCCTGACCGGGCAGCCCATCTCGATGGTCAAGGCGCTGACCTGTGACCTCGAGGTGCCGGCCGAGGCGGACTTCATCCTGGAAGGCTACGTGGAGCCGGGCGAGCGCCGGCTGGAAGGCGACTTCGGCGACCACACGGGCTGGTACTCGCTGGCCGAGGAATTCCCGGTCTTTCATGTCACCTGCGTGGCGAGCCGGCGGGACCCGCTGTACCTGACGACCATCGTCGGGCGGCCGCCGATGGAGGACGGCTGGCTGGGCCAGGCCACCGAGCGGCTGTTCCTGCCCTTGATCCGCGTTCCCTTGCCCGAGATCGTCGACTACCACCTGCCGGTGGCGGCGTGCTTCCACAACCTGGTCATCGTCGCCATCCGCAAGGCGTATCCCGGCCACGCGCGCAAGGTGTGCCAGGCGCTGTGGGGCACCGGGCAGATCATGTTCACCAAGAACGTGATCGTCGTCGACGCCGACGTGAACGTGCACGACCTGAACGAGGTGCTGTGGCGCGTGACCGGCAGCCTGGATCCGGCGCGCGACGTGTTCTTCAGCGAAGGGCCCGTCGACCAGCTGGACCACGCGACGAACCTGCCCTGCTACGGCGGCAAGATGGGCATCGACGCCACGACGAAGCTGCCCGGCGAGTACGGGTACAACCGCCAGTGGCCGGAACTGGTGACGATGTCGGCGGACGTGAAGGCCGACGTCGATACGAAGTGGGCGGCGCTGCTGGCGCGGTTGGGCGGCGGTTCGCGATGAGCGAGCCGACAAGCGGCGGTCGCTTCGACGAGGTCCACGCCCGCGAGGCCGGGGTGTGGACGGTGCGCGACCCCGATCAGCACGGGCGCTCGGTGCAGGCCATGTTCGCGCGCATCGCCGGCGTCTACGACTTCATGAACCACCTGCTGAGCGCCGGGCGCGACCGCGCGTGGCGGAAGAACGTTGCCGAGCGCATCGACAGCGATGCCTGGGAGATCCTCGATTTGTGCGCCGGCACGGGCGATCTGGCGCTGGCCTGCATGCGCGCCGGCCGTGGGCGCGCCTGGCTGGCGGCCGACTTCTGTCCCGGGATGCTGCGCGGCGTGCGCGGGAAGAAGGGCGCCGAACAGCTTGAACTGCTGGCGGCCGATGCGCTGGCGCTGCCGCTGCGCGACCACAGCGTCGATGTGGTGACCGTCGGCTTCGGCGTGCGCAACTTCGCCGACGTGCGGGGCGGGCTGGGCGAGATCGCGCGCGTGCTGCGGCCGGGCGGGCAATTGGTGGTGCTGGAGTTCTTCCGGGACGACCGCGGCGCGCACGGCGAGTTGCGCGGCGTGGCGGCCCCCATCCGCCTGGTCGTGGGTGCGATGGTGCGTCTGCTGGGCAACATCGTGGGCCGTGACCGCGGCGCCTACGCCTACCTGCCGGCCAGCATGGACCAGTTCCTGACGGTGCGCGAGTTCCGCGACCTGCTGGCCGAGTACGGGTTCAGCGACGTCGAGGTCGAGCGCCAGACATTCGGCATCGCGCACATCGTCGCGGGGAGACTGCCATGAGTGAAGTGCGGGCGATCGGTATTGGCTGGACGGGGGCGAGCGGCCTGGTTTACGGCGTTCGCCTGGTGGACGTGCTGCTGAACGCCGGCTGCGACGTGAACCTGGTCTTCAGCGAGGCTGTGCGGCAGACGGCGCCCGTGGAGATGGGCCTGGACGTGGCCGGCCTCCTGGACCGGCTGGGCGGGATGGGGCCGGGCAGCCTGCGGGTGTTCGACCAGCATGATTTCAGCGCGCCCCTGGCGAGCGGGTCGGCGCAGGGCGGGCCGCTGGTGATCGTGCCGTGTTCAATGGGCACGGTGGGGCGCCTGGTGGCCGGCACCAGCGAATCGCTGCTGCTGCGGGCCGCGGACGTCTGCCTGAAGGAGCGGCGGCAACTGATCATCGTGCCGCGCGAGACGCCGCTGGCCACGCACCACCTCGAGCACCTGGCGAAGCTCAGCGCGTGGGGGGCGCTGGTGCTGCCGGCGATGCCGGGGTTCTACCGCCGGCCGCAGTCACCCGGCGAGATGGTGGATTTCATCGTGCAGCGGATCTGCGATCACCTCGGGGTCGAGGTGGAACTGGCGCCGCGGTGGGGGGCGTGAAGAGGGTTTACGGGGGGCGGTGGACGGTTGCTTCCCTATCCCTACGCACGTTGCAACCCGGTTCCCGCCACGCCGAATCCCCATTGACCGGGCAACCCCACGACAGCGATTGAGCCGCCCCCTTCCGGGTGCTAGGCTGGGCCGTGTGCTGTCGCCACCCCGTTGTCCCTGCCGGAGGAATCGTGATGCCTGCCCGCCCGTGTATCCGCGGTACCGTCGTCCTGCTGCTCGCCATTGTCCTGCTTGCGGGATGCGGCCATGACGCCGGGAAGAAAGCAGAGGCGAAGCCCGCCGCGACTGCGACGACGGCCCACAAGGGCGCCGTCATCGGCGTGTCGCTCCTGACGCGCACGCATCCCTTCTACCAGGACCTGGAGCAGGGGCTGAGCGAGGCGGCCGAGGCGCGCGGCTACCAGCTGTTGGTGCAGGCCGGCGAGTTCGACGTGGCGCGGCAGAAGGACCAGCTGGCCGACTTCCTGGTGCGGAAGGTCGACGCCATCATCGTCTGCCCGTGCGACTCGCGGTCGATCGGCACCTCGATCGCCGCGGCCAACGCGGCGGGCGTGCCCGTGTTCACGGCGGACATCGCGGTGCTGGCCGAGGGCGTGAACGTGGTTTGCCACGTGGCGAGCGACAACGTGGCCGGCGGACGGCTGGCGGCGAAGGCCGTGGCCGAGGCGCTGAAGGGGCGCGGCGAGGTCGCGATCATCGACCACCCCGAGGTGGAATCCGTGATCCAGCGCGTGAGCGGCTTCGAGGCGGAGCTGGCCGCGAAGTATCCCGACGTGAAGATCGTCGCCAAGCTGACCGGCCGCGGGATGAAGGACACGGCCTTCCGCACGGCCGAGGACATCCTCCAGGCGCACCCGGACATCGACGCGATCTTCGGCATCAACGACGACTCGGCGCTCGGCGCGCTCGCGGCCGTGGAGAAGGCCGGCAAGGCCGGGCAGGTGGTCATCGTGGGCTTCGACGCGGTGCCCGAGGCGCGCGCGGCGATCGCCGACGGGAAGATCTTCGCCGACGTCATCCAGCAGCCGAAGGAGATCGGCCGGCGCACGATCGAGGCCGTGGCCGACTACCTGGCCGGCGGCCAGGTGGCGCCGAAGGTGCTGATCCCCTGCGACCTGTTCACGCGCGAAGCCGCCAACCGTGAGTGAGACGGCGCCGCCGCTCCTGCGCGTCGCCGGGCTGCGCAAGTCGTTCCCGGGCGTCGTCGCCCTGGGCGGGGTTGATCTTGAAGTCGCGGCCGGCGAAGTGCTCGGGCTGGTGGGCGAGAACGGCGCCGGCAAGAGCACGCTGATCCGCATCGTCGCCGGCGCGCAGCGGGCCGATGGCGGAACGGTTGTGTTTTGCGGGCGCGCGCTGGGCGGGTGCAGCCCGGCCGCCGTCGCCGCGGCCGGCGTGGTCGTCGTCTACCAGGAGCAGAGCCTGGTGCCGCAGCTCAGCGTGCGGGCCAACCTGCACCTCGGGCGCGAGCGCGGCCCCGGTTGGCTGCCGGCGCGCGGCGAGACGGTGCGCGCGCGCGAAGCCCTGGCGCGGCTGGGCCTGGGCGGCCTGGATCCCGAAACGCCCGTCGCCGCGCTGGACGTGGCGGTGCGCCAGCTGGTCGAGATCGCGCGGGCGCTGCTCGCAAATGCCCGCCTGCTCATCCTCGACGAGCCGACCGCCGCGCTGACGCCGCGCGAGGCCGAGCACCTGTTCACCGTCGTCGCGGAGTTGAAGGCCCAGGGCCTGGGCATCGTCTTCGTGAGCCACCGCCTGGACGAGGTCTTCCGGCTGGCCGACCGCATCGCGGTGCTGCGCGACGGCGCGCTCGTGGGCGCGTGGCCTGTCGCCGAGCTGGACAGGGCGCGGTTGATCGAGTTGATGGTGGGCCGTCCGCTGGAGCGCGAGTTCCCGGCGCGCGTGGCGGCGATCGGCGACGTTGTGCTCGAGGCGCGCGGCGTTTGCGGCGGGCCGGTGCGCGACATCGACCTGGTGCTGCGCGCGGGCGAGGTCGTCGGGCTGGCCGGACTGGTCGGCGCCGGCCGCACCGAGCTGGCCCGGCTGTTGTTCGGGGCCGATCGCCTGGCCGCGGGAGAGGTGCTGCTGGATGGGCGCGCGTTGCGATTACGCTCGCCGCGCGACGCCATCGCCCACGGTATCTGCCTGCTGACCGAGGACCGCAAGGGCCAGGGCCTGGTGCCGGGGCTGGGCGCCCGGGAGAATTTCGCGCTGGCCAACCTCGACCTGTGGTCGCGCGGCGGCTGGATCGACCGGAAGGCCGAGGCCGACGCCTTCACGCGCTTCGCGAACAGCCTGAAGTTGAAGGTGTCGGGGCCGGGGCAGCCGGCGGGCGAGCTGTCGGGCGGCAACCAGCAGAAGCTGCTGGTGGCGCGCTGGCTGGCGCGCGAGGCGCGCGTGATCATCGTCGACGAGCCGACGCGCGGCATCGACGTCGGCGCCAAGCACGAGATCTACCTGCTGCTCAACGACCTCGCCGCACGGGGGAAGTCCATCCTGATGATCAGCTCGGAGCTGCCGGAGGTCCTGGGCATGAGCGACCGCGTCCTTGTCATGCACGAAGGGCGCCTGGCCGGCGAGATCGCCGACCCGGCCACGGCCACGCAGGCCGACGTGATGGCGCTGGCCGTGCGCGCCCACGCGGCGGAGCGCGCCTCGTGAGGGCCGCCGCGGCACGCCGCTTCTTTGCGGGGCAGGGCATGCTGGGCGTGCTCGTGCTGCTGGTGGCGCTGTTCTCGCTGCTGACCATCCGCGACCAGCATCCCACGGGCGAGGCCGCGGCGCGGGCGCTGGAAACAAAGCTGGCGGCGGTGGCGGCGCCGGGCGAGACGATCCTGGTCGTGGCGCGCGGCGGTCCCGAGGACCAGCGCTTCGCTTCGACGCTGGCGGCGCGCCTGCGCGCGCGGGGGTTGACGGTGGCCGGGCCGGTGGCGGGCGAGCCGCCCGAGATCCGCGCGGCGGTCGAGCAGCTGGCCCTGGCTCCGGGCGCGCGGCGGTGGATCGCCACGCTCGAGTCGAGCCGGGCCGTGGTCGAATCCATCCGCGACGCCGTGCCGGGCCTGAAGGACACGACCATCGCGGTGCCGGCCTCGCGCCGCTGGCCCACGTTCCTGCTGCGCGACAACCTGCGCAACGTGGCGGGCCAGATCGCGGTCATCGCCATCGTCGCGGTCGGCATGACGCTCGTGATCATCGCCGGCGGGATCGACCTCTCGGTGGGCAGCCTCATCGCGCTGTCGGCGGTGGTCTGCGCGTGGCTGCTCAAGGCCCTCGGCGGCGTGGGGGCCGGCGCCGGCGCGATGTGCGTGGCGGCGGCGGGCGCGGTGGTGCTCTGCGCGCTCTCGGGCGCGTTCTCGGGCGCGATGGTCGTGCGCTTCCGCCTGCCGCCCTTCATCGCCACGCTGGCGATGATGCAGGTGGCCAGCGGCGTCGCCTACATCATCGCGCGCGGTCGTCCCATCTACGACGCGCCCGACGCCTTCACCGCCCTCGGCCGCGGCGTGGACCCGCTGCTGGGCGTGCCGTGGGCCGTGTGGCTGATGCTGTTGCTCTACGCGCTGGGCCACGTGCTGATGTCGCGCACGGCGCTCGGGCGGTACGTGTACGCCGTGGGCGGGAACCAGGAGGCGGCGCGGCTGGCCGGCGTGCGCACGGGCGGCGTGCTGCTGCTGACCTATGTCGTGAGCGGCGCGCTGGCCGGCCTGGGTGGCGTCGTCATGGCGTCGCAGCTCAAGAGCGGCGCGCCGACCTACGGCGTGATGTACGAGCTCTACGTGATCGCCGCGGTGGTCGTCGGCGGCACCAGTCTTTCGGGAGGCGAGGGCCGGGTGCTCGGCACGCTGGTCGGCGCCTTCATCATCGCCGTCATCCAGAACGGCATGAACCTGACCAATGTGGAGAGTTACACCCAGAAGGTGGTGCTGGGCCTGGTCATCCTGGGCGCGGTGCTGCTGGATCGAATCCGGCGGAGGTAGTTCGATGCGCAAGCTGATGCAAGTCGCAGCGTTCGTGGCGGTCGCGTTCCTGGTTGCTGCGTCTGGTGCGTGGGCGGCCGGCGAGGCCGGGAAGGTCTACGTCGTGGCGACGTCCCACCTGGACACGCAGTGGCGGTGGACCATCCAGACGACCATCGACGAGTACCTGCGCGCCACTCTCAATGACAACTTCGCGCTGCTGGAGAAGTACCCGGGCTACGTCTTCAACTTCGAGGGCGCGTTCCGCTATCAGTTGATGAAGGAGTACTACCCCGCCGAGTACGCCCGCATGCAGGAGTACATCGCCCAGGGGCGCTGGCGCGTGTGCGGCTCGTGGGTGGACGCCGTCGATGTGAACATCCCCGCGCCCGAGTCGCTGATGCGCGACGTGCTCTACGGCAACGGCTGGTTCGCGCGCGAGTTCGACAAACGCAGCGTGGATGTGTTCCTGCCCGACTGCTTCGGCTTCGGCTACGCGTTGCCGTCGGTGATGGCGCATTGCGGGCTGACGGGTTTCTCGTCGCAGAAGCTGACCTGGGGCTCGGCGGTGGGCGTGCCGTTCGACCTGGGCGTGTGGCGTGGGGTGGACGGCAGCGAGGTCGTGGCCGCCCTGAACCCCGGCGCCTATGACAGCGACATCACGGCCGACGTCAGCCGCGACTCGACCGTGACGGCCGCCCTCGCGCGCACGACGGCCGCGGGCGGGCCCGCGCTGGCGATGAAGTACTACGGCACGGGCGATGTCGGCGGCTCGCCGAAGGAGGGTTCGGTGCAGGAGCTCGAGAAGAGCCTGGTCGCCGGCGGGCCGGTCGAGGTCGTCTCGGCCGGCGCCGACCAGCTCTTCCGCGAGATCACGCCCGCCCAGGTGGCCGGGCTGCCGCGCTACGACGGCGAACTGCTCATGACCAGCCACGGCGCCGGCTGCTACACGTCCGAG
>CAIOLW010000247.1 GCA_903859215.1 uncultured bacterium
ATGGCTGAAGCAGGCGGCGCGCGATCATGTCGCGTTCGGCCTCGCTTTAGCCTGATTTGTATCGCGCCGGCAAGCTGAGGTCAAAGAGGCGCGTTGGAATATTATCGGTGCGATCGGGTGTTGGGTCAAGGGGTATTTCGCTTGTTCGATGAGATGGGTGAGTTGCGCCGGCGCAAGTCCGGCGCGCGCTTCACTCGTTCATCCCACGCCAAGGCCTGCCCGGCAAATTCGTCACGATGCGTTGATGCACTTCACGCCAGGCTGCATTCCCATCGTACGCGAGCCCGGGTCTGAGCAGCGGTCTCACGTCACCGACGAAAGCCGCATCCCTCATCTTTGCCGCCAGGTTCGCCTCCATGCGGGCGCGGGTCACGGGCACGCCGAGCCAGGGCGCGAGATATCCCCAGGTCCTGTTCGACCCGCGCCGACTCGGGTCAGGGCGCAGCGGCACGATGGTGGTGCGGCGGGCGACCAGCCACGCGGCCAGCGAACCTGCCAGACGTTTCTCGCCCAGCTGTTCGAGCACGTAGCCGAGACGCTGGGCATCGGGCCGGCGCACCATTGGTTGCTGGTGGCCGGCGCCATGGAGCGCGGCGGCCGACACCAGGCGCCCCGTCTGCTTCTGGCGGCGCAATGCCGATTGCGTTGCGACGAACGACGACCGAAGGGCAGCCTCGGCCTCTTGGCGCCCAAACGTGTAGCGGCCCTTGGCGGGAAGGGATTCGATCCGGTCTTCGAGGTGGTGAAGGGCGTCCATGATCGGCAAACATCCGCATATAAGTCAGCATTGAATGCTAACATATTGTCGCATATTTGATCGATTCCTGGGGACTGGGGTGTCGCGCGGACTTGCGCCGGCGCAAGTCGCAGCCGATCCGGCGGGACCCACAACGGCATTTGCGCCCGCCCCCGCAAGGGTATAGGCTTTGCTGCCGACCTGCCCATGGCCGAGCCTCCCGACCGTGTACCCGTCGACAACAATCAAGGACCCCGGAAAAGAGCCGCAGATGACCGCGTTTTCCCTCCGCCATTTCGACGAGGACACCGTGTTCGAGCGGGCCGCGCCGGAGACCGTCAGGCGCGGCAATACCTACCACAGGACCGGGCGGGTTGTTCGCGTCTCCATCAAGCGGCCCGATCTGGCGGTCTGCGATGTCGACGGCAAGAGCGGCGACTACGTCGTGACCATCACCGTTGACCAGCCGACCGACACGCTTGCCCACACATGCACGTGTCCGCACGCGGCCGGCGGCGCGTTCTGCAAGCACATGGTGGCCGCCACGCTCGAGCTCGAGGAATACGTCCAGGCGATGGAGGACGAGTTCGGCGAGGATGAAGACGATGAAGAAGGTGAGCACTACCTCGAAGTGTATGGTCCCGACGGTTCGGTCCATCGCGAGTCGTCCCGAAAGGCCAGCCCCCTGAGGCTGGTCGACGGTCCCACGCCCCCCGGGCCACCGGCACGCACCGCCCCGGACTGGCGGCAGAAGCTGGGCAGCGCCCTGACCATCATGTCGCATCTGGCGCCCTTGACGAAGCCGCGCCGCTACGTCGGCGCCATCGTCCTGCAGCGTGGGCGTACCGACATCCACAGGTACGACAGCTGGAACTACGGGGCCGAGCCTTACACGCTGGCGCCGTTCATCATCAGCAACGCCTCGTGGAACCGGATCCAGGGCGACAAGCCGACGTCCGCCGACGATATCAATGCGTACCTGGAGGCCGAGCCCCAGTGGCTCCAGTTCGCCGAGCGCCTGTTCCAGCAGACCAATCCGGCGGGATGCCTCAATCTCGACCCCGATGCGGCCGGCGTCCTGAACCTCGTGGCCGGTTCGATGGCGATGTACGGCAGCCGCGCGACCAACCTCTCCGGACTTCTGTCGATGCTGGCGCGTTCGGGGGTTCCCGTGTTCCTGGCCGAATCCCGTTCG
>CAIOLW010000248.1 GCA_903859215.1 uncultured bacterium
GGCCTCGATGTCGGCCACCGTCGCCGGCACCGAACTGCCGTTCGCGACGTAGAACTCGAGGTCGGCATCGCAGGCCAGGCGCAGCACCGCGGCTTCCGACGGACTGCGGCGCGCGCGGATTTCGCTCCCGAGCGCCGGCGCCACGGGTGGCCGCGCTTCCGTCTCCTCGCTGCCGCACGTGGCCTCCGACGGCGGCAGGTCTTCGTCGCGAAAGACGGCCGTCAGCGCGCCATCGCCGTCGCCTGTCAGGCCGGCGGCAGGCATGATGGACCACCACTGCGTCTGAACGTCCCCTCGCCCCGGCAGAAGCACGGAGCCCTGCAGTTGTCCGCGCACCTGCGCCATCAACACCCGGCTGCCCGGTTCACCGACAACGGCGCCGCGCCAGGTGGCCGGCGGCGGCGGCGGTACTTCGCGCCTGACACCATCGTCACCGATCACGAGCACGCGAAACCCGGGGGCGCGCACGGAGTGGGGCACGAGTTCCAGCGTGACGCTGCGTTCACCGAGAACCAGATCGATGGTGCCCGAATGGCCGGGCTCCGGCAGTGCGGCCAGCGACTGCAGCGAAATCGCCGACAGAGGGATGCCCGTCGCCGCATTGTCCTGATGGTCAACGACAGGCGCTACGCTGCCTGTTACTTCCGTGGCTGTGACGAGTAGTGTGATGGCCAGCAGAATGGCGACGCCTGACAGGATCTTCATGACGACCTCCAGCGGGCAGAGATCGTGAACCTAGCATAGCTGAATGGATGATATCAATAATGTTCGTCCGGATGTGGACATGATGTGGTCGACGGGCTGGCCCTTACTTGCCGTCTTTCTATCCAGTGGCATTGGCGGGCCTGAATTCAACCGCCCCCCTCCCCGCATGAGGCGTATGACCAGAATGGGCCGCCTCCCAGCGGGAAGGCGGCCCATGAAAGCGTCGCGTCAGATCACCGGAACAGGGACTTGACGGCGCCCCAGGTGCGTTCGTCGTTCGCCACCGCGCCGTCAAGGGTCTGCGCCGTTTCGGTCAGGCGTACGACCGGCTGGGCCCCCGAACAGCAGCCGGACGGATCGTCGGCGTGCAGTTCGACGTGCAGGGTGAACGCGCTGCAGGCGCCGCTGGAACACTGGCCGGTCCGTGCGGTCGCCACGGTGACCCGCAACCCCGGAGCCGTGGTCCCCCGGCACCGGTACAGGGTGTATTCGCGCGGGTTGAACTGGACTTGGTAAGTGATGTCGAAGAACGAATCCGTCGACGTCACTTCGACAAGGTTGCGCGGATCACCGGCGGGAAACGCGTCGGAGACCGGCACCAGTTGGCCGGGCGAGCCGTCCGGCGCCTTGAGTTCGGTGAAGATGTCGAAGAAGCTGTCGACCGCATAGTCGGGGCCGCCGACCGCAGCCAGGTAGGTGATGTCGAAGAACGCATTGCTCGACCAGTCAGCGCCCGCAGGCCCGGCAACGCAGCTGACCGGCAGGTCGAAGCCGGCCGTGCCACCGGCACCGCCGCCGCCGTGCCCGGCGGAAAGCGAGCGGAAGCCCGATCCGGAGATCGTGAGCCGGACACTATCCTTGGAGCCGACGCGGGTTTCGAGCGGCTGCGTCGGGTACGGGGGCGCGGTCACCGCCTGCTCGGTGAACACGTCGAAAAACGAATCTGCCGCCAGCGCCTGGGCGGCGGCGAACAGCGTAACTGCCACGAGGGCAAGGGCGAAGCGGCGCATGGGGTCCTCCTGCGAAGGTGCCGAGGGCGCGGACAGGGCCCCACGGGAGGATCCTGCCCCCCCATTCTAGCTGATAAACAGGATCAATTGCCACCGAATTCGTGTGCGCGGCGCAGGGCGGCCGCCAGGGCGTCTGCTGCCTGCGCGGCGGCGGGATCCGTGCGGGCGGTCCCGCGCAGCCGCGCCAGGTCCGCCGCGGCCGCTTCCAGGTCGCGGAAGTCCGGGTGCAGCAGGTGCAGGAATCCGCTGGCGTAGTCCAAACGCGGATCCCCGGGCACGACTTCGCGCCGGTAACGCGCCAGCCAGTTCGCCAGCACATCCAGGCCCGGGTGGTCGGCGCGCCGGATCGACGCAGCCTCCGGTCGCGCCATCAACGTCGCTGTCGCGGTGATGAAGGCGGTCACCTGTTCACGACTGGTGGCCTCGAAGCTCCACGGATCCTGCGGGCGGAACCACGAGTCCAGTCGCATCTGCGCGAGCAGGTCGGCGGCGTCACGGGCCTGCTGCGCCAGCGATGGTTCGCTTCCGATCGGCGCCATCACCTGCACCAGGCCCCGCGGCACGGCGGTGTAGTAGCGGCGAAAGCTCTCGTCCTTGAAGTCCGACATGGCCACGACGCGGCGCGGCGTCAATCGGTCGAGCCAGAAGACGTTCTGCGATCCGGGCAAGCCGCTGTAACGATCATCGTCACCCGTGAGCAGGGACGCATTGCCCTCAGCCGCCAGTTCCGTCGCGAAGATGTCCGGCGCCAGGTCGCGTTCGACCTGCACTGCCTGTGCCGCGTCCAGGACCCGCCAGCCGGCCAGCGTCAGTAACGGCAACGAATCCGCCGGTCCTTCGCGCAGTTTCCCAGCCAGCGCCCGCCCATCGGCCAACTGGACGCGATCGGCCCGATCCAGGGGCGGCAGCAGTTCCGGCTCGCGCGCGCGCAGGCGCTTCACGTACCAGGCGTAGGTCATCAACTCCTGGTCGGCCCACGCCAGGTCCGGGCGCTGTCCCTGCACGCCCACGGCGTAGGCCAGCCCGTTGTGCAGCAGATCTCCCTGCACGAACAGCGCGGCGCCCTGCGGCACGCTCACCAGCACGTTGTGCACGGTGTCGGCGTGGAAGGTGTTGTCGTGCTGGTCCACGGTGCGCCAGTGCAGGCCAAGCGGCCACGCAGCAGCGACGATGGCCGGCAGCACGGCCGCCGATCGCCAACGGCCGACAGGTGCGGCCAGCGCCAGGCCAGCCAGGACGGCCAGGGTCATGGCAGGCAGCGCCTGGAAGCGTTCGACCACGCCGCGCAGGTGGGCCGGTTCCAGCGGGTAGCCGACGCGCGTGAAGAACAGTCCCTGCAGGACGAGCATGCCGACTGCTGCCGCCAGCACGGGCCGGGCGCCCGCCGACCCGCGCACCGCGCGCGACATGAGCACGACCAGGCCGGCGACGACCAGCAGCAGGCCCGGATAGCCGATGGCGTGAGGCGCCGAGGCCAGCCACTGCCGGACGTGGTCAACCCCGCCTGCATAGCCTGCCCCCGCGGGGTCCAGCGAAAACGTGCCGTAGTCGCGGCGCAACAGATGATGCCACAGCCCGGCCCAGGTCGATGTCCGTCCCCACACCGGCGCCGCGAGGCCGGGCGGCAGCATGAGCGTCAGCAGCGGCGTCAGGCAGGCCAGCGCCACTGCCGCCGACATCGCCATGAACTTTCCATCGCAACCGGGTCGGCCGCGGCGCAGCCAGACGATGAGCGCCGTCACATCCAGCGGCAGCGCCAGGATGAACAGGGTGTGATGATGCGACAGCCCCAGCACCGTCAACGCCAGCAGGGCCGCCAGCGCGCGGCGATGCCCACGCGGATCGCCCGCAGCCAGCAGCGTGGCGAACGACAGCCACAGTGCCGCGGCCAGCAGGCTGTTCAGCGCAAAGACCTCGGCGACCAGCGCCGTCTTCCAGGCCGGAGCACAGAACGCCCACAGCACCGCGGCGCCCGCGGCCGCAACCAGGCCGGCGCCCAACCGGCGGAGTGCGGCAGCCAGCAGGCCCGCGGCTGCGGCCTGGCACAACGCCGACAGCAGCGCCAGGCGCAGCGCCGGTTCACCCCACGGGCACAGCCGCACCCAGGCCCCTGCGATCAGCGTGTACAGCGGATAGCCGGGAGGATGGGCGACGCCATGGCCCCAGGCCACGGCGATCAGTTCACCGCTGTCGCCGGCCGGCAGCGTGCGCTGCATGGTTGCCGCGTAGACGGCCAGTGCGGCCGCCGCGACAGCAAGCGGCAGAAGACGGGAGTTTCGGGCGGATGGGGCCGTGGGTCGCAAGGCAAGGGTCCCCCGTCGGACTTGCATCTTCATTCCCGGGGACCGTGGCTGACCTGCAGTTGGATCTCCCGGCGTCCTTCCGGGATCCTAGCATGGTTCAGCGGCGCCGACACGGAACAGTCCGAAATCGCACCTCCCGCGCGGGGCCCGGACAGCGCGACGATCCCCTGCAGGCAGGACCGCGCCCGACTTGCGCCGGCGCAAGTCGCCACGTGAAGCAACTCAGGGCTTGTAGCCCCGGATCATCGCCACCCGCTCATGCGAATCCGGGTGCGTCGAGAACCACGCCGTGCCCGCCGGCGCCCCGGGATAGGCCTCCATCAGCTTCTCCATGATGCGCGCGTAGGCTTCGGTGCCCTCGCCGGCGCGGACCAGCGACCGGCAGGCATAGATATCGGCGGCGCGCTCGAAGTTCCGCGAGTAGCCTTTCTCCATCAGTACGGCGGGCATCCCCGAGGCCAGGTGGCTGATGGTCCCCGCGTCGGGCCCCACCATCACCAGCATGATCGCCAACGTCGAGCCGCGCAGCAGCTGCTGCAGGCCGTGGCGTTCCTCGACGTGGCCGATCTCGTGGGCCAGCACAGCGCGCAGCTGGTCGTCGTCGTCGACGAAGTCGGCCATCTGGTCGGTGACGACGATGGTGCCGCCCGGCAACGCGAAGGCGTTTGGGCCCATCATGCGGCCGTGGCGCATCAGCAGCCGGTAGCGGTCCGCGTCCAGGCCCAGCTGGTCGACCAGGCCGGCCAGCACGCCCTCCAGTTCCTGCCTTCGGTCAGCCGCCAGGGTGGATTCGCCGAACGCGGCCCTGTCGAGCAGGACCAGCGTCTGTTCGTCGATGATGCGCGCCCACTTCTGCGGCACGATCATCGCCGCCGGCTTCGCGGCCGCCGGCAGGATGACGAAGAAGAACAGCGCGGTCAGCGCCATCGTGCAGGCGGCGGCGATCAGCACGGTGCGCCAGCTTTTCTCCAGCCGGGCCACGGGCGAGTCCCCGACGCGGAGGGCGGCCAGCAGCGCGCGGGCACCGGCGTCGCCGGCCGTTGCGACGAACGAGCCGCCGTCGGGAAAATCCACGGTCAGGGGATCGTCGAGGCCGGTGACGTGCACGTCGCCGGCCGTGAACGTCGCCACGGTGTCCTTTGCGTACAGGGTCAGGACACCGCCGTCGAGGGTGAGCGTCGCGGTATGGTTCTTCGCCGAACCGGTCGCGAACCAGGTGCCGGCCAGTGTGACGGGCGCGCCGCGAGGGTCCACCTCAGAACCCCACGTCGATGTCGAAAGCGTCGGCGATCTCCTCGCCAGCGGCCGAACCGGGCAGGCCGCGCGTACCGACGACCGAATCAAAGGTCTCGGCGCCGCTGACGATCGTGTGGGCAGCCAGGTAGCGCAGGCGACGAACCTCGCCCCACGGGTACATCATCCCCAGGGTGAACAACGAGACCAGGGCGTTCGAACCCAGGATCCAGGCGTAGCGCGCCGCCGAGATCGAGCAGCGCAGGCGTGATTCCTCGCCCACCGCCAGGCCGTTCAGGGTGGTCTGGACCAGGGCCGCCTGCGTCCAGATAGCCGTCAGGATGAGCACGATGTAGGCGACCGCGATGCCGACGATGAAGCCCGTCGACCGCGCCATGTCGGTCGCGCCGCCGCCCTCGCCTTTGCCACCGGTGACCGCGGCGACACCGATCATGAAGAACACGACGAAGGCAAGGATCACCATACCGATGAACATCGGCATGTAAGCGGCGTAGAATTCGCTGGTGAGCACCTTGAGTTCAAGCCGCCGGTTGCCCCACGAGGTGTGGCGCGCCTGCCACGCGCGCTGCTGCCGGATCGCCCAGGGCAGCATGATGTACGCCGTGCATCCCGCAAGCAGCATGCAGCCGACGTAGTACTTCAACGCGCCCTTGTAGTCACCGTCGAAACGGAACCCGACGTTGCGGTATGCGGTCACGCGCGCGTTGAAGCGCAGCGAGGCGACGACCAGCCACGGCACGACGAACGCCGCGGGCACCAGCAGGATCAACTGCGCTCCGGGCGAGACGTAGCCGATCCCGGTCCACAGACCAACCGCCACCACGGCGACCAGGCGACCACGAAGGATGGCCATGGGATTGGCGTCGTAGGTGAAGGGCACACCGTCGACCAGCGTGTGGCCGCGCACGTACTTCGTCATCCGCACCTTCGCCCATGCCGAGTAGATGCCCAGCGTGACGATGGACAGGCAGACATTGACGATCCAGATGCGGAAGTACTCGTCGGTGGTGCCGGTGAAGCGGAAGCCGGTGGTGCGGGGCTCGTGCGGCGCGGCGGCGGCGGCGGCGTCCGTCCCGGGGTCGTCACTCGCAGGGGTATACCCGTCGAAGGAATCCATGCGGCCCCCATCCGGTAATGATTTCCGAATTCATCATCAGCAGCGAGTGGGCGAAGGTCCGGCGCC
>CAIOLW010000249.1 GCA_903859215.1 uncultured bacterium
CCAATTCCCGTCACTCCTCCTCCCGCCTCATATTCGCCGGCTCCAGCTTCGCCAGATGCCCCAGGTTCCGCGCCACCCGTCGTGACAGCATCAGCATCATCCCGCACACGGCCGCCACGCCTGCCAGGTCGAAGACCGTCGCGCCCACACCGAACACCTTGAACGGCACCGGGCCCAACAGCACGGCGGCGGTGTTGAGGCCCATCAATATCAGCCGCGATTCGGTCGGGCCCACCACGCCGTAGCCGAAGCGGAAGTCGCCCAGCACCTGGCTTTCCAGGTACACGTTGATCGAGAGCACCAGGTAGCCCGCGACGATCGCCAGGCCCACCGACAGCAGCATGTACGGCGACAGTCCCAGGCCCAGGCCGATGGCGATGGTCGAAAACGCGTCGGTCAGGTGATCGAGGTAGAAGCCGTAACGCGGGCGCTGGATCCTGCGCACGCGGGCGGTGGTGCCGTCGAGGCTGTCGCCGAACCAGTTGATGGCGAAGCCCAGGTTCGCGATCCACAGCCACCATACCGCCTGGTTGCTCAGCAGGTAGGCGGCCGTCACGACGGCCGAGCCGAACATGCCGAACAGCGTCAGGTGGTCCGGCAGCACCCACCGCGGCAGGCGGTCGGCGATGCGGATGAGCAGCTTCTTCTCGGCCACGCTCAGCACGAAGGTGGCGCGGCGGGTCGGGTCGCTGGTCATGGGGGCTCCCATCGGTGGGGGGATATGCGGCGCCCGGTGTCGTTGATGATCCGGAATCAACCAGTCGGGCGCGGGCGGGTTCCGGCGGAAATCGGCATTGTTGCACTCTCGAAACATCGTGGACGGTATACAGGATGTTTGATGTGTTTTCGGCGCGCACAGTGGCCGCTTCGTGCGCTATATTGCGATGGCCGACTTGCGCCGGCGCAAGTCCGCGCGGCGGCGACCACCTGACGAGAGAGGGATGCAGGCATGAAGCGACGCACCTCGATCACCGGCGCGAGCATCCTGATGGCCGGCCTGCTGCTGGCGGCCCTCGCCGCGGCCGGCGATGCGCCCGTACCCGCGGCGCCCGCGCTGCCCGCGACGGCCGCCGAACCGCCCGCCAAACCCCTGCCGACGCCCGAGGGAACCACCCTCACCAAGCCCGGCCAGGTCGCCCCCGCGTTCACGGTGCCGACCCTGGACGGCAAGGGGTTCACGCTGGCCGACCACAAGGGCAAGGTCGTTCTGGTGAACTGGTTCGCGACGTGGTGCGGGCCATGCAAGTCCGAGATGCCGCCACTGAAGTCCCGCATCTGGGACGTGTACGGGACCAACCCCGGCTTCGTGATGGTGTCGATCTCGCGCGGCGAGGATGCCGCGAAGGTGGAGCCGTTCGCCAAGGAGCGCGGGCTGCCCTGGACAATCGGTTTGGATGCCGACAAGGCGGCCTTCGGGCTGTATGCGGCCGCGTATATCCCCCGCAACTACGTGATCGGGCGGGACGGGCGCATCCTCTACCAGTCGGAGGGGTTCACCGAGGCGGAGTTCGCGAAAATGATCGCTGTCCTGAAGAAGGAACTGGCGGCCCGCTGATCCCGGGGGCCGCCAGTTTGTCGCGTCACGCAGAGATTGGGATCACGTCTGGAAACTGGACACCGTTTCGCGCAGCTTGATCGCCAGATCGGCCAGGCCGCGGGCCGAGGCCTGGTCGCCGCCATCGCCATCGCCCGACAGTTCCCGCATGTTCCCGCTGATGCTTCGCAGGCCGTCGACGGCGCCGTGCAGGCTGCGCGAAACCTCCGATACCGCCGACACGCTGCGGCTCATCTGGGCGGCGCCGTGGCTGGTGCGCTGGATGCTGCTGGAAACCTCGCGCGCCGCCACCGACTGCTCGTTCATGGCGCCGGCGATGTTCTGCGAGATGCCGGCCATCTGCTCGATGATCCCGGCGATCTCGCCGATGGACGTCGTCACTTCGCGGGTCGTGTTCTGGATGTCCAGGACGCGCGTCCGGATGTCCTCGGTGGCGCGGTTGGTCTGGCGCGCCAGTTCCTTCACTTCGCTGGCCACGACGGCAAAGCCGCGGCCAGCGTCGCCGGCGCTGGCGGCCTCGATGGTGGCGTTGAGCGCCAGCAGGTTCGTCTGGTTGGCCACCGCGGCAATGAGCGCCACGACGTGACTGATCTCCGCCGAGGCGCGATTCAGCTCTTCCACCTTGCCCTGCGTCTCGTTGACGATGAATCCGGCGCGATGGGTGATCGCCGCCGCATTGCCGGTATTGCCGGAGACATCAGCCATGGAGGCGGACATCTCCTCGATGGCCGCCGCGATGGTCGAAATGGCGCCGTCGATGCTGTCCGTGCTGCCGGCCACGTTCACCATGCTGGCCGAAACCTCCTCGACCGCCGAGCCGACCGTGTGCAGCTCCTCGACCACGTTGCCCGCCACCGTCGACACCTGGCGGGAACGTTCGAGCAATACGCCGGCCGAACAACTGAGTCCCTCGGCGCCTCGCGTGATCTCGCGCACGGTGCCCGACAGGCTCTCGGACATGCCGTTCATGCCGTCGACCAGTTCGCGCAACTCGCGGCTGCCGGCGCTGGCCATGCGGTCGGCCAGATTGCCGCCCGCGACGCGGCGCGAATGGTTGGCCGTCCGCACCAGCGGCACCACAAGCTGCCGGTGGATGAGCCACACCATCAGCGCCGCCACAAGCACGGCCACGCCCACGGTTCCCACCTGGAAGCGCGTCAGGGCCGCGCGGCGCGCGTCGCTGGCCGTCTGGAATGCCGTCGTGATGGCGTCCATGGATTTCATCAGGTCGATGTTGCGCGCGGACAGTCGGGCGATGTCCGGCTCGGCGTTCGCGACCAGCGTCGCGCTCAGGCCGGCCTTTACCTCGCCCCACAGCGCGGTGCCGTCGTCGAGCGCCGCCTTGACGTGCGCATCGGTGGCCGGCGGTAGCGTGAGGTCCTTCCCGGCGCCATCCTGTGTCGTGCCGCCGTGCTGCAGGGCGGCCACCGTGCGGTCGAACAGGCCCACCGTTGCGACCAGCTTCGCCCGGGCTTCTTCGCGGGCCGGGCCCGCGGGCGTGTCGCGCAGCACCAGCGCTTCCTTGGCCATCTTCTGGCTCAACATCCGCTGGCGGCCTGCCAGGTTGATCTGCAGCCCGTCGGCCTTCTGGCTGTCGAGGGTATGAGTGGTGAACCCGATCGAACCGATCAGCAAGGCCACAAAGGTCCCCATCGCGAGACCCAGCAACGACTTGACGGACATTTAGGAATCCCTTCAGCGCGGCGACCCGGACATTCAGGACATTATCGTCCTGAAATGTATCAACTTGAGGCAGGCTCCCTGAACTGCCTTCCGCGCGGGACGACAAGGGCTTCACGCGGGCCGATCACGAGAGCAAGAACGTCCGGTCGATGTGTATTAAGTTATTCATTAATAACAATTTCCAAGTCCCGGCACGGCGTTTGCGGGCGAGACGTGGTACGATCATGTTGCACAGGTCAAACCTGACGCCGCCGGTCGCTCGCCGGCAGCAGTTGGCGCCGGCCTGCTCTTTTCGGAGGTTCGCCCGGTGACCCGCCCGGTCCTGGTCCTGGCCTTGTTGTTGGCTGTCTGCGCCCCGGTGGCGATGGCCGGCGAAGCCGTGCCGATCTTCGTGCTGCACTCCTACAGCCACGAGTACGCCTGGACGCTCGGGCAACACCGGGGGTTCGTGGACGCGCTGGCGGCCGACACCGCGCGGACCTACGACTTCAGCGTCGAGTACCTCGACACCAAGCGTCGGGACTACTCGCCGGGCTACGCGTCCCTCTTCGCCTCCCAGTTGCGCGCCAAATACCGCGGGTACGCGCCGGCCGCCGTCTATGTCACGGATGACAATGCGCTCACGTTCGCGCTGGACCACCTGGATTCGCTGTTCCCGGGCGTGCCGGTGTTCTTCTCCGGCGTGAACGACTACGGCATCGCCGCCCGCGTGGACCCCGCGCGGGTGACGGGCGTCTTCGAGAAGAAGGATATCGCGCCGAATATCGCGCTCATGCGGGCGATTGCGGGCGACAACGGCGAGATCACGATCGTCGGGGATGCCACCGAAACGTACCGCGCCATCGAGACCGAGGTGCGCGACGAACTGGGCGCCGAAACCAAACTCAAGGCCACCTTCATCTCCAGCAGCCGGCTCGACGATCTGGTCGGGAAACTCCACGGCCTGCGCACCCGTTGCGTGTTCCTGACCACGCTGGGCAAGGTGGAAGACGCCCAGGGCCGAACACTGCCCCTGGCGACGACGATCGACGCCATCGTCGCGGCCGGCGACTACAACGTGATCAGCATGGAGGACGGGTACCTGCGGCGCGGCGTCATGGGCGGCGTCGTGACGAGCGGCCCGCGGCAGGGCGCGGCGGCCGCTTCGCTGGTGCTCCGGTACCTGGGCGGCGCCGCCATGACCTCGCTGCCGCCCATCATGAACAGCCCCAACGCGCTCATCATCGACGGCGGCGAACTGGCGCGTCGGCACCTGTCGCTGCCCCGCGAAATAGCCCGGCGGGCCACCATCATCAACCGCCCACCCACGTTCTACGAGATCCATCGGCGCCTCGTGCTCGGCAGCCTTCTCGGCACGCTGGGGCTGCTGGTCTTCGTCATGTGCGGCGCCGTGATGATCCTGGTCCGCAAGAACCGCCAGGTCACGGCCGCGACCCGCGACCTGACGGAAAGCGAATCGCGCTTCCACAGCCTGTTCGTCTCGTCCGCCGACCCGTCGTGGATCTACGAGGACGGGAGATTTTCCGATTGCAACGAAGCCGCCGTGGCGCTGTTCCGGGGCGGCAGCCGTGAGCGGATGCTCGGCATCGATTTCGCACTGCTCTCGCCCGAGCGCCAGCCCGGTGGTGATCTGTCGCTCGAACTCGCGGGGCGGATGGTGGAACTCGCGCACCGCCACGGCAGCCACCGCTTCGAGTGGCTGAACCGGCGCGCTGACGGCAGCACGTTCCCGGCCGAAGTCACGCTTTCGGCCGTGACGCTGCGGCGGCGACCGGTCCTCCACGTGGTGGTGCGCGACATCACCGTGCGCCAGGGCGCCGAGCAGGCGCTGCGGACTACTTATGAAGCCGCCGAAGCGGCCACGCGCGCCAAGAGCGCCTTCCTGGCCAACATGAGCCACGAGATCCGCACGCCGATGAACGGCGTCATCGGCATGACCGACGTGCTCCTGGGCGGCCCGCTGAGCGACCAGCAGCGCGGGTTCGCGCTCACCATCAGGAACAGCGCCGAATCGCTGCTGGGCATCATCAACGACATCCTCGATTTCTCGAAAGTCGAGGCCGGGCGCCTGGACCTCGAGGTCGTCGTCTTCGACCTGGGGCGCCTGCTGTCGGATCTCGCCATGACGATGGCCCTGCGCGCACACGAGAAGGGCCTCGAGCTGGTCTGCCCGGCGGACCCGGTCCCGGCCTGCCTGTACCGCGGCGACCCGGAGCGGCTGCGGCAGGTGCTGGTCAACCTGGTGAGCAACGCCATCAAGTTCACGCCTTCGGGCGAAGTGGCTGTCCACTGCCGGGTGCAGGACGAGACGGGCGGCCGGCACCGCCTGCGGTTCACGGTCGCGGACACGGGCATGGGCCTGGATCCGGAACAGCAGGCCCGCCTGTTCGAACGCTTCACGCAGGCCGATGCCTCGACCACCCGCCGGTTCGGCGGCACGGGACTGGGGCTGGCCATCAGCCAGCAACTCGTGGAGTTGATGGGCGGCGAGATCGGCATCGAGGCCGGCACAACGGCGGGCACACGGTTCTGGTTCACGGTGGACCTGCCCGTGGCCGGCACCGAAGCGCCTGCGGTCGCGGTGATCGACCCGGGCTGCGGGCCGGTCCTGGTCGTCGACGACAACGCCACCACCCGCGCGCTGCTCGACAAGCTGCTCACGGAGTGGCGCCTGGAGCACGCCGTGGTCGACAACACCACGGCGGCGCTGCGCGCGCTGCGGCAGGCCGTGGCGGTGGGCCGGCCTTTCATGACGGCCTTGATCGACGAGGACATGCCGGGCCTGGATGGCTGCCAGCTGGGCAAGATCATGCACGGCTCGCCGGAGCTGTCGGGGTGCCGGACCATCCTGATGGTCCCTCGCGGGCGGCCGTCGCAGGCTGCCGAAGACCCCTCGGCGGGATTCGCCGCCGTGATGGCCAAGCCCGTCAATCCCACCGAACTCCGTGACGAGCTCCAGGGCCGGAACGAACCGGGCGCCGCGGCGATCGCCGGTGACGGCGCGGCGGCGGACGCCGCCACGCCCCAGTTCCGGGCCCGCATCCTGATCGCCGAGGACAACCCCACCAACCAGATCGTCGCCCGCGCCATGCTGGCGCGTTTCGGCGTCCGGATCGACGTGGCGGACGATGGCGCGGCCGCCCTGCGCGCGCTGGAGCGCGCCTCCTACGACCTCGTGTTCATGGACTGCCAGATGCCGGTGATGGACGGCTACGAGGCGGCGCGGCGCATCCGCGCCCCGGAATCGGCGGTCCGGGACCACAATGTCCCCATCATCGCCATCACGGCCCACGCCATGCGGGGCGACCGCGAGCTCAGCCTGGCGGCCGGCATGAACGACCACGTCACCAAGCCCGTCGACCTCAACAACCTGCAGCGCACCCTCGAGATGTGGCTGCCCGAAAGCTGCCGGATCCCAGCCGGGACTTGACCGCGACCCGCACGCCCGGCGACATTCAGTGCCGGAGGTCGGGCCCGCTTTGAAGACATACCTGCGCATGCTGAGGATGGTCCGCCCCTACACGGGGCAACTGGTGGTGGCGGTCGCGTTCATGGTCATCTTCTCGGTGGCCAGCGTGTTCAGCACCGCGATGCTGTCGCCGTTCCTCGAGACGCTCTTCCTGAAGGGCGACGAGACGCCCGCCGTCACGGCCCCCGCGCCCACGCTGCCGGGCGGGAACCTGTCGACGACCACCTCCCCCGCGCTGCACCTGGAAACCGACGCCGACCGGCGCGCCCGCTACGATGCGCTGCGCTCGAAGGTGGGCGGCGTCGAAGAGATCAAGCTGCAGTTCAAGGCCTGGGCGGCCGCCCACCTGCTGCAGGGCACGCGGCAGCAGGCGCTGCTGCGCATCTGCATCTCGTTCTTCCTGTTCACGCTGCTCAAGAACATCGCCGGCTACCTGCAGGAAGTGGCGATGGCGTACGTGGGCCACGCGATGATCCGCGACCTGCGCAACCAGCTGTACCGCAAGTTCACCGACCTGCCCCTTTCGTTCTACCACCGTCACAAGGCCGGCGAACTGATCAGCCGCGCCACCAACGACGTGCTCATCGCCCAGCAGTGCGTGGGCGCCAGCTTCATGAAGCTGGTCAAGGAGCCCATCTACATCGCCATGTTCCTGGCCGTGGCGCTCATCATCTCGTGGCAGATGACGCTGCTGGCGTTCGTGCTGATGCCCATTTCGCTGGGCGTCATCCTGGCGATCAGCAAGCGGCTGCGCCGGCTGTCGCACCGCCAGCAGGAGCAGATGGCCGACCTCACTTCCACGCTGCAGGAGACGGTCTACGGCATCCGCGTCATCAAGGCCTTCGCGATGGAGAAGTTCGAGGCCACGAAGTTCGGCGGGCAGGCGCAGTCGCTGTTCAGGCAGGTGTTCCGCATCGAGTACACGATGAAGCTGTCCTCGCCCCTGACCGAGCAGCTGTCGATGGTCGTCGGCCTGTTCCTGCTCTGGTTCGGCGGCAGCCGCGTGTTCACCGGCGGGCTGATGGCCCCGGACATGTTCATCGTCTTTTTGTTCGTCATCTTTTCGATGGTGCGGCCGCTCAAGAGCGTGGGCCAGCTGGGCGCCGAGCTGCAGTCGGGCCTGGCCGCCGCCGAGCGCATCTTCATGGTGCTGGACGAACCGGCCGAGAACGCCGTCCTGCCCGGCACGCACGAGATGGGCCGCGCCCGCGGCGAGGTCGAGCTTGAGGACGTCCATTTCAGCTACCTGCCGGGCGAGGCCGTCTTGCGGGGCGTGTCGTTGAAGGTGGGCGCCGGCGAAGTGGTGGCCCTGGCGGGCTCGAGCGGCGCGGGCAAGAGCACGCTGATGGACATGATCCCGGGGTTCTACGTGGCCGACTCGGGGCGCGTGCTGATCGACGGCGTGGACATCCGCGAACTGGAGCCCCAGTCGCTGCGCCGCAACATGGGCATCGTCACGCAGGAAGTGATCCTGTTCCACGACTCGGTCCTGAAGAACATCGCCTACGGGCTGGACGACGTGCCGCTGGAACGCGTGCGGGAAGCGGCGCGGGCGGCCAACGCCGAC
Source organism: uncultured bacterium (assembly GCA_903859215.1). Lineage (GTDB taxonomy): Bacteria > Krumholzibacteriota > Krumholzibacteriia > LZORAL124-64-63 > LZORAL124-64-63 > CAINDZ01. The sequence goes on from CAIOLW010000249.1 coordinate 8,275, forward strand.
GAGTTCATCATGAAGATGCCGCAGGGCTACGACACGGTGATCGGCGACCGGGGCGTCACCCTGTCGGGCGGCCAGCGCCAGCGGCTGTCGATTGCGCGGGCCATCCTGAAGGATCCCGCCATCCTGCTGCTGGACGAGGCGACCAGCGCCCTGGACACCGAGTCCGAGAAGCTGGTCCAGGAAGCCATCGACCGCCTGGTCCGCAACCGCACCACCATCGTCATCGCCCACCGCCTGTCGACCATCCGCGGCGCCGACCGCATCTACCTGATGGAAGAGGGCCGCGTCGTCCAGACCGGGACGCACGACGAGCTGCTCGCTTCGGGGGGCCGGTACAAGGAACTGTACGACCTCCAGTTCAAGTCCTGACCGTCCTGCC
>CAIOLW010000250.1 GCA_903859215.1 uncultured bacterium
ACGTTTACCTTGAGCGGCGGCTCCACGGGCGGTGGCACCACCACGGGCGTCCCCGTGATCACCGGCCCGACCACGCTCAATGCCCCGCTCGGGCAAGCCTACTCCTACAAGATTCCGACCACACCCGCCGCGACGCGTTACGATATCATCGTCACCGACGGCCGCCTTGGCATCGGCTTGGCCAATCTCACCGGCACCATTACCGGCAGTATCAACGGTTCGTTCAACGTCGCTGGCACCTTCACCTTCGGCATCACCGCCACCAACGCCGCGGGCACCAGCCCCGTCACGACCTTCACCCTGATCGTCGGCACCCCCACCGCCGCACCCGTCATCACCAGCGCCAGCACATGGCGACCGGCCGGGGTCTGGGCCGCCAGCGCATCGAGCACCAATTGGCTGAACGGTCCGCGGTCCTCCTCCCCCACGCCGGCCGCAGCCGCCATGACGACGCGTTGCACGGGGTCGACCTCGGCGCGAATGGCGCGCCACACGGAACTGTCGGACGTGTCGGCGTCGGCGACGGCCGCCCGGTGCGCGGCCTTGAGCGCCGCCTCGTCGATGGTTCGCCCCAGCGCGCGCTGCGGCAGTCCCCAGCGCAGCGCCACGTACGCGGCCTGCGACAGCGATTCGGACTTCCCCAGCGCCGCGAACGCGGCCTGCACCGCCAGCGCCGACGACGCCAACGCCACGGCGCGCCGCCCGCTGATGTCGAGCTGCATCTCGTGCAGCGGCACGAGCAGCCCCTCGACCCAGGCGCCGGCCCAGGCGCGCGCGCCGGCGGACGCGGTCGCCAGATGGCGCCGCGCATCCGCTACGAGTTCCGCCACACCCGTGTCGTCCAGCGGAGCCTGCCCTCCGTGCGCGATGACCAGCGAACGGTCTCCCGCCGACAGGTCCAGCAGCCGGGGTACGGTGAGCACCCAGGGGAAGCGGTCGGCCAGCGCGGGGTCCAACGGCGATGCGCCGACGTAGGCATCAGCCTGGTCGTCGGCGCCGCCGTCGTCGGCAACGGCCGGATTCATCGCCGCCCACCGGTACCGCAACTTCTCCAGCGGCAACCCCTGCACCCGCCGCTCGTGGATCACGGCGAACAGCTTGTTCTGCGTCTCGGGGCGGCAGCGCGAGATCTCGTCGAGAAACACTGACTCGGCGCCCCACAGGTCGCCCGGCGTGCGCAGCCACGACAGGGCGTCGCGCGCCTCGTTGGGCACGGGGTAGCCGAGCAGGTCGTCGAAGCTGATGAGGCTGGCGTTGAAGTGGCGGTGCTCAAGGTGCAGCGCCGCAGCGAGCCGGTTGAGCAGCTCGCTCTTCGCGGTGCCGTGCGCGCCGATCAGCAGCAGCGGGCGCTCGTCGGTGAGCGCCGCCAGGATGACGGCATCGAGGTGGTCGAGGCCGAAGATGTTCAGGCGTCGCAGCAGGTGGCGATCGCTGGTCGCGATATCGCAGGACGTGTCGGATGGGCTTGCAATATCGGCGTGGCTTGCGTTGGGCATGCCGCACCTCCCGTTTCCCCCAATGGCCGCCCGTGCGGCCAGGCTCCGGGGGCAGGGAGCGCGGCCGACGCTTTAGCAGCATTTGTTTAGGCCGCCCTGCAAGCTGTCAGGGTCAAATCGGCGGCCCCCGGCAATCGCCGGGAAAAGAAAAAGCCTGCTTCCAATGGCTGAAGCAGGCGGCGCGCGATCATGTCGCGTTGGGCCTCGCTTTAGCCTGATTTGTATCGCGCCGGCAAGCTGAGGTCAAAGAGGCGCGTTGGAATATTATCGGCGCGATGGGGTGTTGGGTCAAGGGGTATTTCGCAGTTTTGTTGCGTGGGTGAGTTGCGCCGGCGCAAGTGCGGCGCGCGCTTCACGCGTTCATTCCACGCCAAGGCCTGCCCGGCAATTTCGACACGATGCGTTGATGCACGTCCCGCCAGGCCGCATTCCCGTCGTACGAAAATCCAGGCCTGAGCAGCGGTTTCACGTCACCGACGAAAGCCGCGTCCCTCATCTTTGCGGCCAGGTTCGCCTCCATGCGCGCACGGGTCACGGGCGCGCCAAGCATTGATGTTCGCCCTCGGGATCAAGCATCCGGCTCCAGGATCTCATTGGGCATCACCCGCCAACGTCGATGCGGCGCCGCCCCGGCGGCGTCGGCATCGGTGCGCAGGGGCACGATGGTGGTGCGGCGGGCGGCCAGCCACCCGGCCAGCGGACCTGCCAGTCGTTCCTCGCCCAACTGCTCGAGCAGGTAGCCGAGACGCTGGGCATCCGGCAGACGCGTACAGCCGGCAGCGGCGACGAGGCGGTCAGCGTCCATTGCAGCGGAAAGCTCGGCCAGCACGGTGGCGACGTTGTTCCAGTTGCCCGCAGCGGACGGAAGGCGCACCAGGTCGAGGGCCGTGGCTTCCGGTGTCGAGACGGCGATCGTGCCGGTTTCCGTCTGCACTCGCTGGACCGGCAGGCGACCGACGCTGCAGCTGCGGATCACCTCGATGGAGGATCGCCCAGCAGCCAGCGTGCCATGCAGTCCGTCGGCCAGGACCTGGAACACCATGGGCTGCTGGTGGCCGGCGCCATGGAGCGCGGCGGCCGACAGCAGGCCGACGTAGTACTCGCAGCCGGTGAAGCGCATGAGGTCGTCGATGTACCACGAGGCCGGTGGCGCGCCGGCTGCGCGATGCTCGGGCGGCACATACACGTAGAAGCCACGGCGTGGCGACACCAGGCGCCCCTTCTGCTTCTGGCGGCGCAATGCCGATTGCGTTGCGACGAACGACGACCGGAGGGCAGCCTCGGCCTCTTGGCGCCTAAACGTGTAGCGACCCTGCGCGGGCAGGGATTCGATCCAGTCTCCGAGGTGGTGAAGGGCGTCCATGTTCGGCAAACCTCAGCATATAAGTTAGCATAAAATGCTGATATATTGTCGTATATTTGATCGATTCCTGGGGATTGGGGGTTCGCGCGGACTTGCGCCGGCGCAAGTCGCAGCCGATCCGCCCGGACCCGCAACGGCATTTGCGCCCGCCCCCGCAAGGGTATAGGCTTTGCTGCCGACCTGCCCATGGCCGAGCCTCCCGACCGTGTACCCGTCGACAACAATCAAGGACCCCGGAAAAGAGCCGCAG
>CAIOLW010000251.1 GCA_903859215.1 uncultured bacterium
CGCCCGCGGCCCGCGACTGCGCACGGCCGCCAGCAGCCACCGCGCCTCGTCCCGGCTCTGCGCCAGTTCGTCGAAGAGCGCCGGCATGCGGTCAACGGTCACGCCGCACATCTTCAGCAGCCCGAACGGGTCCGGCCGCGCCGCCGCCGGGTACAGCGTGTTGCCGCCGATGGTGGCCAGCACGTCGGCCATGGCCACCACGTTCACCAGCGGATTGAGAAGGGCGTACATGCGGTGCGGCGCGTGGTGCAGGCGCACGGCCTCGGCCAGCGCCGGGGGCAGTTTCCACATCTCCAGCAGGCGCTGCCCCACCTGGGCGTGGTTCAGGCCCAGGTGTCGGCGCTCGGAGGCCAGCGGGTCCTCCGGCCCGAGCGCCAGCACCGCGGCCATCTCGGCCGGCGCCGCGCGCGCCATCACCAGGAGGCCGATGTCGTGCAGCAGCCCGGCCACGAACGCCACCTCGGGATCAACTTTCCGGTCCAGCCGCGCCAGCGCCCGCGCCGCCGCCGCGCAGTCCACCGAGTGGTCCCACGCCACGTCCTCGAACCCGGGCAGCAGCACCTGCCCCATCGACTCGACCACGCTGATGCCCAGCACGAGTTCGGCCAGCTGGTTCTCGCCCATCAGCACCACGGCCTCGGTCAGCGAGGCGATGCGCCGCGACTTCCCGTACAGCGACCCGTTCGCGTGCTTGAGCACGCGCGCGGTCAGGGCCTGGTCGTTGCGGATGACATGGTCAAGTTCGAGGGCGGAGGTGCGGTCGTTGCCGAGCAGGTTGATAAGGTGGCGCGCCACCTGGTTCAAAGGCGGCAGGTCATGGATGGAACCCAGGACAAGAGCACGACGGGCGCCCTGCTGCATCACGCCGATCCCCCTTCAGCGCCGTCCGCGAAACGCGCATGCGCAGGGATCGGCACAAAGCCCCGGTCTTTGAGGGGTAATCGGAAAACCGCAGGCCCCGGCGCATTGCCGGGGCCTGCAGAAAGGTCCGGAAGACCCCGCGCGCAGGCGCTAGGCCCTGCCGTGGCTCCACTTGGAGATGGGCCGGGCCAGCAGGAACAGGACCACGCCGGCCACCGCCGACATCGCCACGAAGATGACGAAGAACTCGTGCAGCCCCGTCACCCTGTAGCCCAGCAGCACCGGCGTCGGCTTGCCCGCCTCGGGGTAGAAGCCGCTCAGCACGCCGGCCATCTTGTTGGCCGCGGCGCTGGCCAGGTACCAGACGCCCATCATCAGCGAGGCGAACTTCGGCGGCGACAGCCGGCTGACCGCCGACAGGCCGATCGGCGACAGGCACAGCTCGCCGAACGTGTGCAGCAGGTACAGCCCCACCAGCCACATCATGCTCACCTTCACGTCGGCCGCCACGCCCTTGACGCCGAAGGCGATCACCAGGTAGCCCAGGCCCAGGAAGACGAAGCCCAGCGACATCTTCACCGGCGTGGACGGGTCCAGCTTGCGCGCGCCCAGCTTCTGCCACAGCCAGGCGAAGACCGGCGCGAAGATCACGATGGCCACGGCGTTGACGGACTGGAACCAACTGGCGGGCACGGTCCAGCCGAACAGGCCGCGCTCGGTCTGGCGGTCGGCGAACACGGTCAGCGAGGCGCCGGCCTGCTCAAACGCCATCCAGAAGAAGATCACGAAGAACGAGAGGATGAAGATGACGGCCACGCGCTCCCAGTCCTGGCGCACCAGCGGCGCATCGTGGCCGGCGTTGCCGTGCACGGCGATGCGCTGCGCCCGCGGCAGGCCCAGCGGCCG
>CAIOLW010000252.1 GCA_903859215.1 uncultured bacterium
ACGCACCCGGTCGGCTCAAAGGCAGCGAACGCCTGGGGTTTGTACGACATGCACGGCAATGTCTGGGAGTGGTGCTGGGACTGGTCCGGCGATTACAATGCCGGCTCACAGAGGGACCCTCAGGGGGCGACGGGAGGCTCGTACCGGGTGAACCGCGGCGGCAGCTGGATCAACGACGCCGGGTACTGCCGGTCGGCGATTCGCAACAGGTCCGTTCCCTCGGGCGCGGGCTACGTTCTGGGCTTCCGGGTTGCTCGCAGTTCAGCCCGGTGAGCCGGACGCAGGCCGGGAGCGCAGGCGCGAGCGGAGCCGCGCCGGAGCCGCGGCCTGAGTAGCGGCGGGCGCTGCGGCCCTTTTGACGAGGATGGTGTGGCTGTCACGATGCAATTCAAATTCTTTGCCGTACCTGCAAGCGGTGGTGATCAGGCGGAGGACGACCTGAACCGCTTCCTGCGCTCGCAGAAGGTGATCTCTGTGCGCCGGGAATGGGCTGTGGTCGACGGCAGCGCCTGGTGGTTCTTGTGTGTCGAGACTATTGCCGGCGCTGCCGCCGCAGCCGTGCCCGGCGACGGCCGGCGTCGCCCCGACTACAAGGAGATCCTGACGCCTGAGGATTTCGCGGTCTACGTCGCGCTCCGCGACATGCGGAAGAAGCTGGCGGACCGCGAAGCCGTGCCCGTATTCACTGTCTGCACGAATGAACAACTGGCTGAGATATCCCGCAGGCGTCCAGTGAGCCTCAGCGCGTTGGCGGAAATCGATGGAATCGGGGAAAGTCGATTGCGCAAGTACGGGGAACACCTGATCGCTGCGGTGACGATGCCTGTTGCTGACGGCGGACGTGAAGAGGGCAGGTAGCCTGATCGAGTCGGTGGTGGACGCCGACAACCTTCGGAGCGCATTCTCGAATGCCGCGAAGGGGCGATGGGCCCAGGTCGAGGCGCGTGCCTTTGCCGCGGACTTGGACGGCGAGTGTGTTCGTATGCGCCGCGACCTCCTGTCGGGGGCCTACCCGTGGGGAAACTATCGTCAGTTTCTGATCCGCGACCCCAAGCCGCGGTTGATTTCCGCTGCACCGTTCCGGGACCGGGTCGCCCACCACGCGGTGATCAACGTCTGCGGACCGTATTTCGAAAGCTACCTGATCCACGACACGTACGCGTGCCGAAAGGGAAAAGGCCTTGATGGAGTGCTGGGGCGGGCTGTGTCATTCGCCCGCGGCGGCGGCTGGCATCTCCAACTGGACATTCGCAAGTATTTTGATTCGGTGGACCACGATGTCTTGCGGCGTTTGCTGGCCAGGAAATTCAAGGACCATGTCGTGTTGGCACACTTCGCCGACATCTTGGGCGGGTACCGGACCGCGCCCGGTCGTGGATTGCCAATCGGCAACCTGACCAGCCAGTACTTCGCAAACCACTATCTCGGTGCGCTCGACCATTTCATCAAGGAACGGCTCGGCTGCCGGCGCTATCTCCGGTACATGGATGACTTCGTTCTGTGGGCGGATGATCGCGCGAGCCTGCTTGGCCACAGAGTCGAAATCGCGGCGTTCCTGGAGAATGAACTGAGGTTGGATCTGAAGCCGGAAGTGATGGGGCGCTGCGATCGCGGCCTGACTTTTTGCGGCTACCGGGTCTATCCCGGGGGCTTGCGCTTGAGCAACCGGTCCCGCCGGCGATTTCGCCATCTGTATCGCGAGGCCATGGATCGGGCTGGTTCCGGAGGCTGGACCGAAACCGAACTGGTACGACACGTCGAGCCCATGTTAGCCTTCGTGCGGCGGGGAGCGTCGCATGCTTTCAGGCAGCGGGTGCTCGCGGCCCACGGAACGGATCCGGAGGCTCGAACCGGGTGAACCGCGGCGGCAGCTGGAACAACGACGCCAGGAACTGCCGGTCGGCGAATCGCAACAGGAACGATCCCTCGAACGCGAACAACAATCTGGGCTTCCGGGTTGCTCGCAGCTCACCGGGTCGTCGGATGGCGACGCGCTGAACAGGGTCTGCTCCGGTCCCACGGCCAGCGAAGGCCGGTGGGCGAATCCATCAGGGTGGTGCGGGGCTGGTAGGCGGTCGGAGACCGCCGAAGGTCCCGCATCGCTGTTCCGGGCAGCGCTGTCCGAAGGTCTTGTGTGGCCGCGGTTGACGCCCGCAAGCGAAGCGTGCCACAATTCCCTTTGTGTTCGCCCCGGTTGGCGGTCGATGATGTCGCCGTTTTTGCGATTCCAGCGGATTCTGGAGTTGGCGGACGCCACGTCTATTTTCGCCAAATCCAGTCGAGGATGATGAAAATGACCCGCAATTCGCCAATCTCCACGCTCGTCATGTTCTGCTTCCTTCTCGCGTCGTTGGGCGTGAGTCCACGGGCACAGGCCCAAGGTGCCCCCCAACGCATCGCCGTCCTCGACTTCCACGACAGCAGCACCGGCCACGCCACCCCTGAGGAAGTACTCTACCTCTCCGACCTGGTCCGCGGCGTAGCCCGTCGCGTCCTGCCTGCCGAGCGTTACCTGCTGATGACCCGCGAGAACATCCAGGAAATGCTGCCGCAGGGCCGCACGCTTGCCGATTGCGTCGGCGACTGCGCCGTCGAGACCGGCCGCAAGCTCGGCGTCGACTACGTGGTCACCGGCGAGGTGACCTCCTTCGGTGGCCAGATCCGCGTCACCGTGAACCTGCACGGGATGCAGACCGGGAACCTGATCGACCAGGTCCGCGCCGGCGCACCCAACGTGCTGGGCGTCGAAAAGGATCTGGAGGAGCAGGCTCGGGCCCTGCTGCTGAAGCTGCGAGTCCCGACGCCTTCCGAAACCACGCAGCCAGATCCTGGCACTGCACCGGGCAACACCACCCCCGAGCCCTGGTCAGCCACAGGGTCGACGCGCGTGGTCGTCTCGTTCACGTCCGAGCCCGCAGGCGCGATCGTGGAGATCGACGGCCAACCGCTGGGCGAGACGCCGTGCAAGCGTGCACTGGCGACCGGCGTGTACCAGTTGGGCCTCAAGAAGGTGCGCTATGTGGCCCACTCGCAGTCGCTCGAGGTCCGCGCCGGCGTGCCGCCCACGGTCGCCGTGACGCTGACGCCTGACTTTGGCTGGCTGACCGTCGAGAGCGATCCTGCCGGCCTGTCCGTGACGGTCGACGGCGAGGATTGGGGACCGACACCCGTGCAGGC
>CAIOLW010000253.1 GCA_903859215.1 uncultured bacterium
GCGACATCAGATCAGCGGACCAGGCCCATCGGGATCGTCTCCACCTTCCCGGCGAATTGCAGGCGCGCCACGTAGCTGCCCGAGCCGACCTCCCGGCCCGACGCATCCCTGCCGTCCCAGGCCGCCTCGTGGCTGCCCTGGGGCAGGCTCTCGTCGACCAGCGTGCGGACCAGGCGACCGGCCACATCGAAGATCTCCAGCCGCACCGCTCCGACTTCCGGCAGTTCGAAGCTGACCGTGGTCCGCGGGTTGAACGGATTCGGGAAGCTGTGCAGCGAAAGCACCGCCGCCTCGGGCACGCCCGCCACGAAACCGCCAAGCTGGCCGTTCGCCTGCACGCGCTGGGCGTAGATGTCGTCGTAGCCGGTGCGGTCGTCGTACCAGGTGACGATGGCTCCGCTGGCGCCGTCCGAGACGATGGTCGGGAACCATTGACTGCCGGGGGCGGTGGACAGGGCCATGCCGTAAGGCGCCCACTTGGCGATGCCAAGGCCGGAGAGCCGCTGGGCGTAGAGGTTGGTGACGCCGGGCGTGTCGCGCTCGTCCATCCAGGTGATGATGGCCCCGCCGGCGCCGTCCCCGACGATCGCAGGGTAGTTCTGGTTGTCGTAGTACGGGCAGATGGCCAGACCGGCCTCCGCCCACAGGATCGCGCCCGCGGCCGAGACCCTCTGCGCGTAGATGTCCCAGTTGCCCCAACGGTAGTCCGCCCAGGTGATGATGGCTCCGCTGGCACTGTCGGCGACGACCTGGGGATAGTACTGGTAGGCGTTGGAAACGCAGACGACCACGCCGTCGGCCGCCCACTGGACCGCGCCGCCGCCCGAGATCCGCTGCGCATAGGTCGTGGGCAAACCGCTGCGGTAATCCATCCAGGTGACGATGGCGCCGCCCACGCTGTCCGAGATCATCACGGGGTGCGTCTGTTCGTTCGTGGCGGTGCTGAGGACCACGCCGTCAGCCGCCCACTGGACCGCTCCCATCGCCGAGATCTTCTGGGCGCAGATGAACCAGTTGAACGGATAGCCGCGCGCGTCCTGCCAGGTGACGATGGCGCCGCCCACACCGTCGGGGATGAGCGCCGGCAGTTGCTGACTGCCCACCGCCGTGCACAGGGCCGTGCCGTCGGCCGCCCATTGGGGCGCGCCACCGGCCGAAATCCGCTGGACGTAGATATCCTCGTTGGTTTCACCGGCGCGCCCATCACGCCAGGCGATGATGGCGCCGCCGGCGCCGTCCGCGATGATGGCGCTGACGTGCTGTTGTCCGACGGCGGTGCTCAGCCCGACACCGCCCGATCCCCACATGACAGCGCCGCCGGCCGACACCCTTTGAGCGTAGACATCCCAGGTCCCGGCGGAACGAAAATCGTCCCAGACGACGATGGCGCCACCCGCGCCGTCCGACGTGATGACGGGGCTGAGTTGATGCCCGTCCGCGGTGCAGAGGGCCACGCCGTCGGACCCCCACATCGGTGTGCCGCTGGCCGAGACCCGCTGGGCGTAGATGTCAGCGTTGGCGTTGCTGTTGCGGTAGTCATGCCAGGTGACGATGGCCCCGCCCGCGCCGTCCGACGTGATGGTGGGCGTAAACTGACCCCGGACGGCCGTGCACAGCGGCACGTTCACGAGGGGACTGGTCGGCCAGGCCGCGGCGGCGGGATGCGGCAGCAGGAGCGCGAGGCCGAGCAGTCCCGCGCAGACACCACGATATGCTTTGAAGTTCTTCATGGCATTTCCTCTCGAGACACCGGTTCACGATTGCTGTGCGATGTTCACACTCACGCGGCTGTTTCAGCGGACCAGGCCCATCGCCATGGTCTCGACCTTCCCGCCGAACGAAAGGCGCGCGAAGTAGCTCCCCGAGCTCACGCCACAACCTGACGCATCGCGGCCATCCCAGGCCACTTCATGGCCGCCTGCAGCCATGCCGGCCTCCACCAGCGTGCGGACCAGGCGGCCGGCCACGTCGTAGATCGACAACCGCACCGGCCCGGCGACCGGAAGCGCGAAATGAACCGTGGTCTGCGGATTGAACGGATTCGGATAGCTGCACATCGAGAACGCGACCGCCTCGGGCACGCTCGACGACGCGTTGGTCAGCGGTATCCGCTGCGCGTAGATGTCCGCGTCCGGGCTGCTGCGTCGGTCATACCAGGTGACGATGGCCCCGCCGGCGCCGTCTCCGACAAGGGTGGGGACGAGCTGGAAGCCGGGGGCGGTGCACACGGCAATGCCGTCTGCCGCCCACTGGACGGCACCCCCGATCGAGACCCGCTGGGCGTAGATATCGTAGTCGCCGCCGCGGTAGTCATACCAGGTGACGATGGCCCCGCCCACACCATCCGCAGTGATGGCGGGATCGACCTGATAGTCGGTGGCCGTGGACAGTGCGATGCCATCGACCGTCCACAGGGGCAAGCCTCCGGCCGACATCCGCTGGGCGTAGACATCGAATCCGTTGCCGCTGCGATTGTCCCGCCACGTCGCGATGGCGCCACCCGCGCCATCGGCGATGATGGTCGGCATGGCCTGCTCGCCGGCCCTGGTGCAGATCGCCACA
>CAIOLW010000254.1 GCA_903859215.1 uncultured bacterium
CGCCGCGGCGGCGCGCACGCCCACGCGCGCATCGGTCAGCCGCTCGTCCGCCGCGCGCGCCAGGCGCAGGCGCCAGGCCGGCAGCAGGCTCTCGACCGTCTCGGCCTGGGGCGGCAGGGGCGCGTTCGCGACGATGGCCTCCATCGCCGCCAGGGCCGCCTCGGCGGGACCCGGCGCGTTGGCGCTCGCCGCCGACACCAGGGCGTCGGCGACCTCCGCCAGGGTCGCGTTGTCCGGCTCGCTGCCGCGCCTGGCCAGCGGCGCCGCCAGCGCGCCCAGGGCACGGCAGCCGGCGATGACCGCCCGGTCGCGGTCGCGCCCGCGCACGCGGCTGTGCGATTCGAAGCCGTCGAGCACCGCCGTCAGTGCGGCCACGCCGTGCTGCTTGCCGAGGGCGCGGTAGGCGTGCACGCGCTCCTGGATGAAGGGCGAGCGCGCGAACGGCGCCAGCGTCACGGTCAGCATCGAGTCCGGGGCCAGTTCGGCGCAGCGGAGCACGCGCCAGCGCACATCCGAACGCGAGTGGGCCAGTCCGGCCGTGATCGCCGCGCGCAGCGAGTCGGGCTGGACGCGCGTGGCCTGCTGGCGCAGGCCGTCCCAGGCCACCTCGGCCTCGGCCGGCGTCGGCAGGCGCGTGCCGCGCAGGAGCGCCGTCCCGTCGTTGGGCACGTGGGCCAGCGCCGACAGCGCGGCCACGCGCAGCGCGGGCCTCGTATCGGCGGCCGCGCGACTGAGCGCCGGCACCGCCCGGGCATCGCCCAGCAGGCCCAGGCTCCAGGCCGCCTCGGCGCGCACGGCGAAGCTGCGGTCGCGCAGCAGGTTCTCCAGGGCCGGCACCACGTCGTCGCGCCCGATCAGGCCGGCCGCCCGCGCCGCGCCCAGGCGCACGAAGGCGTCACTGCTGGCCAGGTCCTGCGCCAGCGAGTCGGCGGGCGCCAGGCGGCGGTCCTCCCAGCGCGCGATGTCCTGCAGGCGTTCCTGGCGCCGGGGGTCGTCGCCGCGGCAGCCGGCGGCGGCCAGCGAAGCGGCCAGCCCCAGCGCGGCCAGGCCATAGCGGATGGTCCGTCGGCTGAGCGTCATCTCACGTCCTTGCGGTTGGTAAGGTCCCTGCGGGCGGCCAGCATAGCACCGGCCCGCGGCGGGGTCGACGGCCGGATTGCCGGGGGGCCGTCCCCGGCTGCCGCGGCCGGGGGAACACCGGGGGCAGAGCCGGTTTTGACCCCTGCCGGCCGCGGTGTTAGACTGCCGCCGCCGGCGCCCGGCCGGCATCCTTTCCCAGACAGAGGTTGACCACGATGCGCATCGCGGTGCTCGGCGCCACCGGCCTGGTGGGCCGGACCATGCTCGGACTTCTGGAGGACTGCGCCTGGGCCGACGGCGAGCCCGTCGTCCTGGCTTCCGCGCGCAGCGCCGGCGCCGGACTCCCGTGGCGCGGCAGCGTCGTCGTTTGCCGCGCCGTCGACAGCGCCGCGTTCGCGGGCGTCGACATCGCGCTGTTCAGCGCCGGCGGCGGCCCCAGTCGCGAGTGGGCCCCGGTGGCGGCGAAGGCCGGCGCCGTCGTCGTCGACAACTCGTCGGCCTGGCGCCAGGACCCGTCGATCCCGCTGGTCGTGCCCGAGATCAACGGCGCGCTGGTCGACGGCATGCGCAGCGGCATCATCGCCAACCCCAACTGCTCGACGATCCAGGTCGCGCAGGCGGTGGCGCCGCTCGAGCGCGCGTGGGGCCTGGACGAGGTGCACGTGACCACGTTCCAGGCCGTGTCCGGCGCGGGGCAGAAGGCCGTGGCCGAACTGGCGCGCCAGAACGCCGGCGAAGCCACGGGCGCCCCGGTGTTCCCGCGGGCCATCGCGCACAACGTCATCCCGGCGATCGGCGCCGCGCTGGACGACGGTTCCTTCGAGGAAGAGACGAAGGTGCTGCGCGAGCTGCGCAGGATCCTCGGTCGCGACGAGGGCCTCAAGGTGACCTGCACGGCGGTGCGCGTGCCGGTGGTCAACGCGCACGCTGCGGCCGTGCGCGTGGTCTGCCGGCAGCCGGTCACGCCGCGCGAGGCCGCCGCCGCCATGGCGGCCTGGCCCGGGCTGGAGGTCGCAGCCTCACCGCACGATTATGCCACGCCGCGCGAGATCGACGGCCGGACGGTCGTGCACGTCGGCCGCCTGCGGCAGGACCCCAACGACCCGCGCGCGCTGCTGTGCTGGGTCGTCGCCGACAACCTGCTCAAGGGCGCGGCCTGGAATGCCGTCCAGATCGCCGCGCGCATTGCCGAAGGGCGGTCCCGGTGATCCACGCCGCGGCATTCGGCACGGCGCCCGTGCGGCGCACGTTCCTGGCGGGGCTGCACCCGGCCATGCGGCTGGCCTGGCTGGTGCTGGTGGTCGTGGCGACCCTGGCCGCGCCCTGGCCGGTCGCGGCCGCGGCGGTCCTGCTGCTGGCGGTCGCGCTGCGGCGCTCGGGGCTCGGGCTGCGGGCGCAGGCCCGCGTGCTGCGGCCATGGCTGCCGATGGCTCTGCTGGCGCTGCTCGTGCACACGCTGACGACGACGGCGGCGGCCCCGCTCGGGCACCCGTCGTGGGCCGGTGTTCTGGCGGGACTGCGCGCGCTGCTGCGCCTGGCCGCGGGCCTGGCGGCGCTCGCGACATACCAACGTTCGGGATCCCTGGACGACGTCGTCGCGGGCCTGGGCTGGTGGCTGCGTCCGCTCGGCCGCGCCGGCCTGGCGGTCGACGACCTCGGGCTGGCGGTGGCCGTGGCTTGCGGCACCGTGCCCCAGGTCCTTGGCGAGGGCCGGCGCCTGCAGGCGGTCACCAGGCTGCGCCGCTGCGCGCGCCCGGGGGGCGGCGCCGCGCTCGGCCGGCGCCGGGCGCCCTGGGACGGCGTGCTGGACCGGGCGCGGCTGGTCGTCCCGCTGCTGGAAACCCTGGCGCGGCGCGCCGAGACGATGGAAATCGCCCTGCGGGGCCGGCGCCCGGCCGGGCTGGCCGTCGGTCACCCGCGCGCCCGGGAGTGGGCGCAGCTGGGCACCGGGCTGGTGGCCGTGGCGGCTCTGGTCTTCCTGCGCGGGGGGCGCTGAAATGGCCGCCACCGACAGCCAGGGGCCGCGCGATGAGTTCCGCCTGCGGGTGGACCTCGCCTACGTCGGCCGCGACTTCCAGGGCTGGCAGATGCAGGCCACCGCGCGGACGGTGCAGGGCGAGCTGCGCAAGCTGGTCAGCCGCGTGCTCGACCGCGAGGTCACGCCCGTCGGCGCGGGGCGCACCGACACGGGCGTCAACGCGCGCGGCCAGGTCGCGCACATCTCCCTGCGGACCGAGGCCGAGTGCGACCGGCTGATCCGGGCGCTGCCCGGCATGGTGCCCGGCGACATCGAGATCACGGGGATCCGGCGCGTCAGCCCGGCCTTCAACGCGCGCCTGACGGCGACCTCGCGCCGCTACAGCTATCACCTGCTGCTGGGCCGCGACATCTTCCGCCCGTACTGCTGGCAACTCGGCCGCGACCTCGACCGCGCGGCCTGCGATCGCGCCGCAGGCTGGCTGCTGGGGGCCCACGACTACACGAGCTTCTGCAAGGCCGCCTCGCTCAAGGAGGACGGCAACGTCTGCAACGTGTCGCTCTGCGCCTTTGAATGGGGACCGGACGCGGCTATCTTCCATGTGAAGTCCAACCGCTTCCTGCACCATATGGTCCGCAACCTGGTCGGCCAGCTCGTCGAGATCGGCTACGGCCGTCGCGAAGCGGACGACATCCCGCGCATTCTTGGCGCACGCAGTCGTGCAGCGGCCGGCGGCATGGCGCCGCCGCAGGGTCTCTTCCTGGAGGAAGTGACCTACCCGGAACACCTTCTCGACCCCGGCTACCAACCGCCTTCCGACGCGCAAGGAGACCAGGCATGAAGTTCTTCATCGACACGGCCGACCTCGAGGCGATCCGCGAGATCAAGGCCATGGGCATGTGCGACGGCGTGACGACCAATCCCAGCCTGATGGCCAAGGCCGGCCGCACCGACACCGATGCGCTGTTGAAGGAGATCTGCCGGCTCGTGCAGGGCCCGGTCAGCGGCGAAGTCATCGCGACCGACGCCGAGGGCATGGTCACCGAGGGGCGCCGCCTGGCCAAGCTCGACGAGCACCTGGTGGTCAAGGTGCCGACCACGTACGAAGGGCTGAAGGCCACCGCCGCGCTGGCGGCGGAAGGCATAGCGGTCAACGCCACGCTCGTGTTCTCGGCCAGCCAGGCTCTGCTGATGGCCAAGGCCGGCGCCGCCTACGTGTCGCCGTTCGTCGGCCGGCTGGACGACGTCAGCGAGGACGGCATGCAGCTGATCGGGGACATCTGCGACATCTACCAGAACTACGACTTCGAGACCGAGATCATCGTCGCGTCGGTCCGCCACCCGCTGCACGTCGTCGAGTCGGCGCGGCTGGGCGCGCACATCGCCACGATTCCGCCCGAAGTGGTGCGCAAGCTGGTGGCGCACCCGTTGACGGACAAGGGCCTGGCGGCCTTCCTGGCCGACTGGCGGAAGCTGCAGGAAGGTTGCTGAGATGAAGGGCGGAACTCGCTGGTGGCCGGTCGTCGCCGGCCTGCTGCTGGGCATCCTGATCGGCGCGGCGCTGCTGGGCGTGCGCTACGGCGCGCCGTGGCGATGGCCGCCGGCAGCCGGGCAGTCGGCGGCCTCGGGGACGAACCCGGATTCGGTCGCGGACGCCGCGGCCGCCGAACACTCAGGCCGGAAGGCCGGGGAGAACGCCGACGAGGACCCGGGGGTCGGGCGCGACAATGCCATCGTGCGCGCCACGCGAGCGGTGGCTCCCGCCGTCGTCAGCATCAACGTGGTGCAGCGCCAGTCCGTGCGCGATCCCTCGATGGAGTTCTGGGAGCGCATGGGGATGCTCCCGCACCGCGAGTACTACCGCGACGTGCAGAGCCTGGGCTCGGGCGTGATCGTCAGCGCCGACGGCACGATCATCACCAACTACCACGTCATCGACGGCGCCATCCAGATCATCGTCAACCTGTCGGACGGGCGGCAGCTCCCCGCCTCGCTGCTGGACGCCGTGCCGCTGTACGACCTGGCCGTCCTGCGCGTCGAGGCGACGGGCCTGCCGGTGGCGCGCGTCGCGAGCAGCGAGGACCTCCAGATCGGCGAGTGGGCCATCGCCATCGGCTCGCCGTTCGGGTACCTGCTGGCCGACACGCAGCCGACGGTCACCGTCGGCGTGATCAGCGCGCTGAACCGCGACATCAAGATCTCCGAGAGCGAACGCGCCTACCTGGGCATGATCCAGACCGACGCGGCCATCAACCCGGGCAACAGCGGCGGACCCCTCGTCAACACGCGGGGCGAGGTCGTCGGCATCAACACCTTCATCTTCTCGAGTTCGGGCGGCAGCGTCGGCATCGGGTTCGCCGTGCCGTCGTCGCGCGTCATGACCGTCGTGGACGAGGTGCGCAAGTTCGGGCACTACCGCGAGACCAACGCCGGCTTCACCCTTTCGCGGCTGTCGCCGAGCCTGATGAGGTCGCAGGGCGTGACGGATGCCAACGGGGCTTTCGTCTACGCCGTCAAGCCGGGCTCCCCGGCCTGGAAGGCGGGCCTGCGGCCGAACGACATCCTGCGGGAACTGGGCGGCTTGCGCCTGGACAGGCTGGATACGATCTATCGCCTGATGTACAACTCCAGCGTCGGCGATCGCCTCGGTTTCAAGGCCGAGCGCGACCACAAGGTCTTCGCAGGGGAGATCGTGCTGGAGGAGACGCCCTGACGACAGGGCAAGGAGAGGCCACTGTGGACAACCCGAACGCTTCGGGCGGCGCGACCTGGCGCCGCGTGCTCGTGACCGGCGGCGCCGGCTTCACCGGCATCAACCTGATCCGCTACCTGCTGGATCGCGGCGTGACCGTGCGCTCGCTGGACCTGGCGCCGTTCACCTACGCCGACTGCCTGGGGCGCATCGAGGTCATCGACGGCGACATCCGCGACGAGGCGACGGTCGCCCGCGCGATGAAGGACGTCGACCTGGTCATCCACTGCGCGATGGCCCTGCCGCTGTACGCGGAGAAGGACATCCTGACGACGGGCATCGACGGCACGCGCATCCTTCTCGCCGCCGCCCAGCGCGAGAAAGTGGGTCGGTTCGTCCACATCTCGTCGACCGCCGTCTACGGCATCCCCGACCACCATCCGCTGCTGGAGACCGACAAGCTGGACGGCGTCGGCCCCTACGGCATCGCCAAGGTCGAGGCCGAGAACGTCTGCGCCGGGTTCCGCGCGCAGGGCATGGTCGTGCCGGTGATCCGGCCGAAGAGCTTCATCGGGCCCGAGCGCCTGGGCGTCTTCGCGCTGCTCTACGACTGGGCGAAGGACGGCTGCGGTTTCCCGATGATCGGCAACGGCAACAACCGCTACCAGCTGCTGGACATCGGCGACCTCTGCCAGGCCATCTGGCTGTGCAGCACGCTGGACGAGAAGATCGTCAACGACGTCTTCAACATCGGCGCCGGCGAGTTCACGACGATGAAGCAGGACTGGCAGGCTGTGCTCGATCACGCCGGGCACGGCAGGAAGGTCGTCGGTATGCCGGCGGCGCCGCTCATCTGGACGCTGCGTATCCTCGAGAGGCTGGGGATCTCGCCGCTGTACAAGTGGGTCTACGAGACGGCCAGCAAGGACTCGTTCGTGTCGATCGACAAGGCGCGCCGCGTGCTCGGCTACGCGCCGCAGTATTCGAACCAGCAGGCGCTGGTCCGCAACTTCGAATGGTACCTGGCGCACGTCGACGAGTTCCGCAACGCGTCGGGCGTCTCGCACCGCGTGCCCTGGAAACAGGGCATCCTCGGGGTGGCGAAGAAGTTCTTCTAGCCCCGGGCGACCGGTGGCGGATGGGGGTAGCGCGTGATCGCGGTCACCGGCGCAGCAGGCTTCATCGGCAGCAACCTGGTCTGGCGGCTCAACCAGTCGGGGCGCGACGACCTCGTCGTGGTCGACCTCGACCCGGCCGCGGACGTGTCGTCCAACCTGGCGCCGCTGCGCTTTGCCGAGTACTTCACGCGCGATGCGTTCCGGGAATGGCTGGCGGTGCCCGCCAACGCGCACACGCTGGAGACGGTCTACCACCTGGGCGCCTGCAGCAGCACCACCGAGACGCGCTGGCACTACCTCGCCGAGAACAACCTGGGCAACACGCGCGACCTGTGCCGCCTGTGCCTGGACGCCGACGTGCGTTTCGTCTGCGCGAGCAGCGCCGCCACCTACGGCGACGGCCGCCACGGCTACGACGACGACCACGCCCTGCTGGCGACGCTGGAGCCGCTCAACCTCTACGGCCGGTCCAAGCACGAGTTCGACCTCTGGGCCCAGGCCGAGGGTGTGCTGGGCAGCATCGCCAGCCTGAAGTACTTCAACGTCTACGGCCCCAACGAGTGGCACAAGGGCGAGATGCGCTCGATGGTCTGCAAGGGCTACGAGCAGGTGCGCGACACCGGCCGCGTCAGCCTGTTCGCCTCGGACCGGCCCGAGTACCCCGACGGCGGCCAGCAGCGCGACTTCATCTGGGTGGACGACGCCGTCGCGATGACGCTGTGGTGCGGCGGGCACCGCGAGGCGGGCGGCGTGTTCAACGTCGGCACCGGCGAAGCGGCCACCTGGAACCGCCTGATCGGCGCGATCTTCGCGGCGCTCGACCGCGAGCCGGCCATCGACTATGTGCCGATGCCCGCTGAACTCAAGGGCCGCTACCAGTACCACACCGAGGCGTGCATGGCGAAGCTGCGTGCCGCCGGTTGCGACATTCCGCTGACCCGCCTCGAGGACGCCGTCGCGCAGTATGTGCGCGGCCACCTGGTCGACCGTCGCCATCGGGGCGGGTGATGACCGCCCGCCTGCTGCCGCCGGCGCCGGCGTCGTTGACGCGCGGCCTGGCCGACCTGCCGGCGGCGCTGGACCGGGCGCAGCCGCTGCGGCAGAAGCATCGCGCGCAACTGCCGTCGCAGGTGGCGCAGCTCAGCGAATGGCTCACTACCGACCGCGACGAGCTTCCCCGCGACTACCTCAGCCGTCCGGCCGTGCTCTCGGCGTACCTGCACTATTTCCTGCCCTGGAACCTGTACCGCCAGGGCCGCCTGGCGGCCGGGCTGGACCTTCAGTTCAAGGCCGGCCAGCGCATCGTCGACGTCGGCGCCGGCCCGCTCACGTTCGCCCTGGCCCTGTGGCTGACGCGACCGGACCTGCGCGAACTCCCGCTGGAGATCCTCGCGATCGACCGCAGCGCCGCCGCCCTGCAGGCCGGGCGCCGCGTGTGGGACGCGGTGGCGCCCGATGCGCCCTGGCGGGTCGAACTGCTGGCGCAGCCGGCCGGCGGGCGCGCCCTGCCCGAGGCCGACCTGATGGTGCTGGCCAACGTGCTGAACGAGGTGCACCGGCCCGGCGGCAACGACAGCGAATCCGAGGACGACCCGACCGACCGCCTGCTCGAGCGCTGGGCCGGGTCGCTGGCTCCGGGCGGTCGCGTGCTGGTGATCGAGCCGGGGACGCGCCCGGCCGCGCGCGCCCTGGTGATGCTGCGCGCCCACGCGCTGGAATGCGGCTGGCGCCTGCTGGCCCCGTGTCCGCACGGCGAGCGCTGCCCGCAGCCGGGCACCGGCCGGCACCCGTGGTGCCACTTCGCCTTCGACGCCGCCGGGTCGCCGGCGTGGCTGGAGGACCTCAGCCGGCGCGCGGGCCTGACGAAGGACCGGGCCAGCCTGTCGTTCCTGCTGCTGCAACCGGGTGTGGCGGCGGGCCCTGCGGCGCCCGCCGGCCGCGAAGACGAGGTGCTGGTGGTGTCGGGAGCGTTCCCGCTGCCGGAGCAGGCGCGCGGGCGCTACGGCTGCGCCGCGCGCGGGCTGGTGCTGCTCGAGGAGAAGAGCCCGTCGGCGAACGTCGGCCCGCAGCCCGGCGACTCGGTCACCGTGGCCTGGCCCGACACGCCGCGGCGCGACGGGCGTTCGGGCGCGCTCATCGCGCCGCTGCCGGTGCCCGCCGGGGGGGCCGCCAGGGGATCCGGCCCGGCGCCCGGGGGGAATGGGCCGCGCCGGCCGGCCCCGCGCAAGCTGTCGCGCGGCAGCGGGCGCTGACCCCCGCTCAACCGCGGTTCCGGAACACCCCGACCACACCGGCCACCACGAGCCCGGCGCCGGCCAGCGTCCAGCCCGTCACCGCCTCGCGCAGCACGAGCCAGCCCAGGAACACGGCGATCACCGGGTTCACGTAGGCGTACGTCATCACGACCCGGTAGGGCAGCTTCTGCAGCGTCGTCACGTAGCTGGTGAACGCGATCACCGAACCGACGATGACCAGATAGCCCCACGCCAGCCAGGCGCCGCCGTCCGGATGCGGCAACGGTTCGTGCCGCAGCAGCGCCATCGCGGCCAGGCCGCAGCCGCCCAGCAGGTGCTGCCAGCCCGACACCGCGCGCACCGACATGTCGGTTCGCCGCCGCTGGAACCAGATCGAGCCGATGCCCCAGAACAGCGGCGCCAGCAGCAACCCGACCACCGCCGCGATGTCCGCGTGGTTGCCCTGGCGCAGCACCGGCCACGACAGCACGCCCACTCCCGCGAATCCCAGCAGGATCGAGGCGACCAGCGACAGCGTCGGCGGCTTGCGGTCGAGGATGAGCGTGATCGATTCGCCCCACAGCGGCATCGCCGCCACCAGCAGCGCGGCCAGCCCCGACGACGCGCGCATCTCCGCCCAAGTCACCAGCCCGTTGCCGCCCACCCACAGCAACAGGCCGCTGCCGCCCAGCAGCACCCATTCGCGACCGCGCGGGAGCACACGCTCGCCGCGCGCGCGCGTCCACAGCAGCAGCACGAGCGAGGCGGCGAACACCCGCATCATCGCCATCGTGAACGGCGGGAAGCTGCCGTCGCCCGACACCGCCAGGCGGATGCCGAGGTAGGTGCTGCCCCAGGCGAGGTAGACGACCATCAGGTGCGCCAGGCCGCCGCGGTCAAGCGGGCGCGGATTCGCCACGAGGGCTCCCTTCGACCGGCAGGGCGCCGGCCCGGTGTTCGGCGCGGGCAATGTGTTCGGCATGGGCAATGTGTTCGGCATGGGCAATGCGCTCGGCATGGGAGACCTCGCGGCGCGCCAGGACGATGGCCAGCAGCGCCGCCGTCCAGGTGATGCCGAAGATGCCCCACCAGATGCCGCCCAGACCGGTGTGCCACACGCGCGTGGCCAGCGTGAAGACGATCAGCGGCGCCACGATCTGGCGCCCGAGTCCCAGCCACAGCGCCAGCACCGGCCGCTTGAGCCCCTGCAGCGCGGAGAGGTTGATGAACAGCGTCACGTAGGCGAACCCGATGAAGGCCGCGATGTGCAGGTAGCGCGTGCCGATGTCGATGACGGCCTGGTCGCCGGTGAACCGGCTCATCAACAGCCGCGCCCCCGCCAGCAGGAGCACGCAACCGAGCGTCGCAAGGCCGGCGCCGGCCGCGAGCGCCGTGCGCACGGCCTCGCGCACGCGGTCGAAGCGGCGCGCGCCGCCGTTCTGGGCGGCCAGGGTCAGCGTCGCCACGTTCAGGCCGATGGCGGGCAACAGCAGGATCTGCTCGATGCGCGTGGCCACGCCGTACGCGGCCACCGCCTCGTGCGAGAACCGGCCCAGGAACCAGGTGATGACGAACACGCCGATGGCCATCGTCATCATGCCGCCGCCCGCGGGCAGGCCCTGCTTCGCGATGGCGGTGAGCACCGTGCGATCGGGTCGCCAGCGCGCCCCTTCGCTGCGGCGCACCAGGCCCGTTCGCCGCAGGCGGTGCGCCATCAAAGCCACGGCGAACGCCTGCGCGACGATCGTGGCCAGCGCCAGGCCGCCGATCCCCATCGCCCGCACGCCGAACCCGCCGAACATGAACCACGGGTCCAGGCCGATGTTCAACAGGCAGGCCAGCAACAGCGCGTCGCGGAACGTCCGCGTGTCGCCCTGCGCGTTGAGCAGTGAACTGAGCATGTGGATGCCGAAGATGAGCACGCTGCCCGGCAGGATCACGCGCATGTACTGCAGGCACAGGTCGAGGTCCGCCTCGCGCGCCCCCAGCAGCCGGAACAGCGTCGGCATCACCGCGTAGCCGACGAACGACATGGCCACGCCCATCGCGACGGCCAGCACGATGCCCTGCGCGCCGACCAGCGAGGCGCGGCGCCTGTCGCCGGCGCCCAGCGCGTGCCCGACCAGCGCGGTGGTCCCGGTGGCGAAGCCGCTGCCGACGGCCACGAGCATGAAGAAGACCGGGAACGAGAACGACAGCGCAGCCAGCGCCCCGGTGGAGAGCCGGCCCGCGAAGTAGGTGTCCACGACGTTGAACATCGTGTTGAAGAAGAACCCGACGGCCGCCGGCACGGCCAGGCGGCGCACCAGGCCCGGGATGGGGGCCGTGGTCAGGTCCGATGGCGGGCGGTGAGCGGGCAAGGAGGGCTCCTGGGGTGGCAAAGGGTTCGGCGCAATGTACCTCCGAACGCTCCCGGGCGACAGGGGGCGCACCTTGACCGCCGGCCCGGTCGCGGTATAGTTCGGGTGGTCCGGTCCGCGCGAGGCCCCGAACCAGGCAGGAGCCCATGATTTCCCGCTACGCCAGCCCCGAGATGACCCGCATCTGGTCCGACGAGAACCGCTTCCGCCTGTGGTTGGAGGTGGAGACCACCGTCTGCGAGGTCCGCGCCGAACTGGGGCAGATCCCGGCCGAGGCCGCCCGGGCCGTCCGCGAACGCGGCGCCTTCGATTCCGCCCGCGTGCTGGAGATCGAGGCCACCGTCCAGCATGACGTGATCGCCTTCCTGACGAACGTCGCCGAGCACGTCGGCGAGGAATCGCGCTGGGTCCACCAGGGCATGACGTCCAGCGACCTGCTGGACACGGCGTTCGCGCTGCAGGTGCGCGAGGCCGGCGTGGTCCTGCGCGCGGCGCTGGTGGAACTGCTGGACGCCGTCGAGGCGAAGGCGCGCGAGCACCAGGACACGGTGATGATGGGCCGCTCGCACGGCATCCACGCCGAACCGACCACGTTCGGCCTGAAGCTGATGGTGTACTGGGCGGCGCTCGAGCGCGGCCTGCGCCGCCTGGACGCCGTGCAGCAGGACATCGGCTGCGGCCAGCTGTCGGGCGCCGTCGGCACGCTGGCGCACCTGGATCCCGAAGTGGAGGCGCGCACGATGGCCCGGCTGGGCCTGGCCGTCGACCCGGCCTCGACGCAGGTGATCCAGCGTGACCGGCATGCCGCGTGGATGGGCGCGCTGGCGCTCATCGGCGCCACCATCGAACAGATGGCCGTCGAGATCCGCAACCTGCAGCGCACCGACGTGCACGAGGTCGAGGAGCCCTTCGGCCGCGGCCAGAAGGGCAGCTCGGCCATGCCCCACAAGAAGAACCCCATCGTCAGCGAGAAGCTGACCGGCATGGCGCGCCTGCTGCGCGGCTTCTCCCACACGGCGCTGGAGAACGTCGCCCTGTGGCACGAGCGCGACATCAGCCACTCGAGCGTCGAGCGCATCATCTTCCCGGACGCCTGCCACCTCATGCATCACATGCTGACCCGGATGCGCTGGCTGATCGCCGGCCTGGTGGTCTTCCCGGCGCAGATGCAGGCCAACATGGACAAGGTGCGCGGGATGTACTTCTCCCAGCCGGTCCTGCTGGCGCTGACCGAGGCGGGCGTCAGCCGGGAGGACGCCTACGCCTGGGTGCAGGAGTGCGCGATGCGGGTCTGGGACACCGACACCACCCTGCGCCTGGCAGTGGAAGCCGACCCGCGGATCGCCGGCCGGCTGCCCGCGGCGGCCCTGGATGCGTGCTTCGACGTGCGCGCCCAGTTGCGGAACGTGCCGCGCATCTTCAACCGGACCCTGACGCGCCGGGATTGGTGAAAAAGTCGGGAACCAGGGGCTGAGAAGCGCTGTTCAGGTACCGCTGCCGTCCTGTTTTCAATTTCAATAACTGACGGCGTGGTGGTGAGTTAAATCAGTTGACGGGTTCGTGCGCGGGGCGTAGTTTTCCCCGCAACAGGTGACCTGGCCTTCGTGATTCCAGGCACCGCAACACTCCCGGAGGAGGATTGACGATGCGGAAGTTCATTCTGGTCGGCCTGGTTGCCGCCATGGTCCTGGCGGTCGCCGCCATGGCCGCCGAGATCCCTGCAAAGGTCACGATCAAAGACTGCGCCGCCACGAAGGGCACCGTGGAGTTCGACCACAAGGCCCACCTGACCCGCGCCAAGGATTGCGTCACGTGCCATCACACGATGAAGGACATGACGGCCGAGAACGCAGCCACGAAGACGGTCGAAAAGTGCGGCGTGTGCCACGCCAAGCCCGAAAAGGCCACGACGCCGCTGTGTTCCAGCATGAAGATGACGGACAATCCGTTCCACATGGTCTGCAACAAGTGCCACAAGGAAACGAAGGCTGCCAAGGCTGACACCAAGGCTCCGACGATGTGCAACGGTTGCCACGCCGCCAAGGCTGCCTCCTAGCCTCGGTTTCCGGCGATATCGCGCCGATCGGCGGGCCCCTCCCAGGTGGAGGGGCCCGCTGCTTTTTCCGGTGGCCCGGGCCGCGTGGCCCGTGGCCGGAATCCCCGCTTCCCCGCCCGCGGGACGGATGCTAGATTGGGTCCGCAACGCCCGCATCCGCGGCCCGTCCGCCCCCCCGACCCCGCACGACGGAGCAGCATGGCAGCGCACGACGAGAGCTTTTCGCCGGTGCCGGTCGACCGCCTGGACGACGCGGCGCTGCGCGACACCCTCCGCGCCCACAGCCTGACCCTGTCCACCACTGAAGCCCGGCGCGTCGCCGAACTTCTGGGGCGCCCGCCGACGCTGACCGAACTGACCCTCTTCGACACGATGTGGAGCGAGCACTGCTCGTACAAGAGCAGCCGCCCGCACCTGAAGAAGCACCTGCCGACCGACGGGCCCAACGTCGTCGTGGGCCCGGTCGAGGACGCCGGCATCATCGACTTCGGCGAGCACGATGGACGCCGGTGGGGCATCATCTTCGCCCACGAATCGCACAACCACCCCAGCCAGGTGATGCCGGTCGAGGGCGCCGCCACCGGCATCGGCGGCATCGTGCGCGATGTCTACTGCATGGGCGGCGAGGTCATCGCCACGCTGGACCCGCTGCGCTTCGGCTGGCCGCTCGGCGCCGACGCCGATCCCAAGGGCGTCGCCCACCGCCTCGACATCGCGCGCGACGTGGTGACCGGCATCTGGGAATACGCCAACGCGATCGGCGTGCCGAACCTGGGCGGCGATGTCTACTTCCACGAGTCGTTCAACGACAACTGCCTGGTCAACGTCGTGGCCGTGGGCCTGGTCGACCAGGCGCATATCACGCACAGCCGCGTGCCGAAGCAGGCCGCGCAGGAGCCCTACGACCTGATCCTGGTCGGCAAGCCCACCGACTGGTCGGGCATGGGCGGCGCCGCGTTCGCCTCGGCCGACCTCGACGCCGCCGCCGCGACCGAGAACAAGGGCAGCGTGCAGACGCCCGACCCGTTCCTCAAGCGCATCCTGACGGTGGCCAACCGCGCGGCGCTGCAACTGGCCCGCGACGAAGGCGTCGAGATCGGCTTCAAGGACCTCGGGGCCGGCGGCGTGGCCTGCGTGACCAGCGAGCTGGTCGATGCCGGCGGTTTCGGCTGCGATGTCGACCTCGAACTGGTGCACCAGGTGACGGGGCTGCCCGCGCGCGTCTGCGCCTGCAGCGAGACGCAGGAGCGCTACGGCCTGGCGGTGCCGGCGCGGCTGACCGAGCGCGTTCTGGCGATCTACAACGAGGACTTCGCGCTGCCGACGCTGTACGACGGCGCCTGTGCGCGCCGCATCGGCACGGTGACGCAGGAGCGGCGCTACGTGCTGCGCTCGGGCGACCGCATCGTGTGCGACGCGCCGGTCGAGACGATCACCGAGGGCATCCGCTACGATCGCGTGGCCGAAGCCCCGGAGCGTCGTGAAGTGCCGCTGGACGAGCGGCTGCCCGAGGCTCCCATCGCGCAACTGGCCGACGAGTGGCTGGCGCTGATGGCGCACCCGAACCTGGCCAGCCGCGAGTACATCTACCGCCACTACGATGCCGAGGTGCAGGCCAACACGATCCTGCGGCCTGGCGAGGCCGATGCCGGCGTCGTGGCGCCGCTGGCCGGCTGCCGGCGCGCGGTCGCGCTCAGCGCCGACGGCAACCCGCTGCTCGGCCTGGCCGACCCCTGGACCGGCGGCGCCGCCGCGGTGCTCGAAGCCTGTCGCAACGTCGCCTGCGTGGGCGGACGGCCGGCGGCCGTCACCGACTGCCTGAACTTCGGCAATCCCGAGAACCCGCAGGCCTTCTGGCAGTTCAGCGAGGCGGTGCGCGGGGTGGGCGACGCCTGCCGCGGCGTCGGGCTGTATGCGCGCCAGGACGTGCCGCTGCCGGTTGTGTCGGGCAACGTCAGCCTCTACAACCAGAGCGCGAGCGGGCGCGCGATCGCGCCGTCGCCCATCGTCGCCTGCATCGGGCTGGTCGACGACCACGCGCACTGCCGCAGCCAGCGCTTCAAGGCGGCCGGCGACGTTGTGCTCCTGGTCGGTGCGCGGGGCGCCGAACTGGCGGGCAGCGCCTACCTCGAGGCGGGCTTCAGCGCGGGGCGGCCCGCGGTGCCGCCGCTGGATTTCGCGGCGGCGCGCGGCGAGATCAACGCCGTCTGCGACCTCGTCGCCGCCGGCCTGGTCTCGGCGGCCCATGACATCAGCGACGGCGGCCTGGCCGGGTGCCTGTCCGAGATGGCGATCGGCCTGGAGGCGTGCGGGCTGCTGGGCGCGCAGGTCACGCTGCCGGCCGACGGCGCGCTCACCGCGCGCGAGATCCTGTTCTGTGAAACGGGCGGTTTCGTGTTGACGGTGCCGGCCGCGAAGCTCGCCGCAGCATCGGCGCGCCTTGCGGCCGCGGGTATCGCCTGGTGGACGCTCGGCGCCGTCACGACCGAGCCGCGCCTGGTCGTGGCCGACGGCCGCGGCGGCACGCTGGTCGACATTGGGGTCCGGCGCCTGGCGCGCGTGTGGCAGGAGGCGCTGCCGCGCCTTCTGGGCGGCGACGAGGCGGCGGGCGCCGTGCCTGGGCCCGCCACGCCGGAAGTCGACGAACTGCCGCCGTCGATGCCCCTGATCGGCCTGGCCCGCCGCCCGCGCGTGGCCGTCGTGCAGTTGCCGGGCGTCAACTGCGAGGACGAGTCGGCGCGCCTGCTGGCGGCGCTCGGGGCCGATGCCGAAGTGTTCCGCTGGACGCGCCCGGCCGCGGAACTGGCGGCGTTCGACGGCTTCCTGGTGCCCGGCGGCTTCTCGTACCAGGACCGCGTGCGCGCGGGCGCGGTCGCGGCCAAGGATCCGCTGCTGGACGTCCTGCTCCAGGAGAGCGGCCACGGCAAGCCGGTGCTGGGCATCTGCAACGGCTGCCAGGTGCTGGTCGAGGCCGGCCTGGTGCCGGGCCTGCAGCCGGGCCGCATCGAGGTGGCGCTGGCGGCCAACCGCCAGCCCGGCCGCCGCGGCTACCTGGCGCGCTGGGTGGCGCTCGAGGCGCACCCGCAGGCGCGCACGCCGTTCGTCGAGGGCCTGCAGGGCACGTTGCCGCTGCCGATGGCGCACGCCGAGGGCCGCTTCACGCACGAGGACCCGGCCATGTTCGCGAAGCTCGCGACCGGCGGCTACGTCGCGCTGCGCTACGCGCCGCTGGGCGGGCGCGCCGACGGCAACCCCAACGGTTCGCTGCTGGACGTCGCCGCGCTGACCAACAGCCGCGGCAACGTGTTGGCGATGATGCCGCATCCCGAGCGCGCGGCGTTGCTGCGCATGGTGCCCGAGGACCTGCCGCATGCCTGGGGCCGCCGACGGCTGCGCGCGACCGGCGACGCTGCGCTGCTGGAGGGCGCCGGCCCGGGCGCGTTCCTGCTGCACCGGCTGGTCGAACTGTGCTGACGGACAAGGAGGGGCGCGTGGAGCCCATGCTGACGCTGGTGACCGGCCACAAGGGCGTGGACCTGCACGCGGCCACGGCGCGCCGGGTCATGCAGGACCGCCTGGCGGGCGGCGACCGGCTGGCCGACCTGCGGCGTTGCGCGTTCCATGTGGTCGGCGGGGCGATCGTCCGGCCGGGCGCGGCGGTCCCGGCGCTGGCCGACCTGCTGGCCACCGGTCGCTACTTCAACCCGAACAAGCATCACTACGGGTGCTTCGTGTCGGCGTCGGGCTTCAACTGGGAGCAGGGCGACGGCGGACCGCTGCCGGCCGGCTGGCCCGGCGAGGCGACGGCCAGCGACCGCGGCGCCATCGCGGTGTCACTGTGGGACGACCTGCTGGGCGGCCCCGCGCCGTCCGGCTGCACGTCGGTGGACGTGGCGGCCTGGGCGCGCGGCCAGGACGCGGCCGTCGTCAGCGGGACCATCTGGCGCCTCGTGCTGCGCGGCGACGCAACCACGGCCGCGGCGGCGGCGACGGCGCTGGCGGTGGCGCGCGGCGGGCGCGACGGGCTGCTCGTCAACCCGCACATGGAATGCTGGCTGGTCGCGGCCGGCGGGGTCGGCGCGTGACGCCGGCGCGTTTCGGAAGTACCCGGGCAGGAGGCGCGATGGACACGGGCAGGCTCTGGGACAGCGGTGGCGACGACCGGCACTGGCACGAGGAGTGCGGCGTGGTCGGCATCGCCGGCGTGGCGGGCGCGGCCGAGCTGGCCTCGCTGGCGTTGCATGCCCTGCAACACCGCGGCCAGGAGAGCGCGGGGATCACGGTGGCCGACGGCCACCGCCTGCTCACGCACAAGCGGATGGGCCTGGTGGCGGACATCTTCGACGAGGCCACCACGCACGCGCTGACCGGCTCCTGGGCCATCGGCCACGTGCGCTACAGCACGACCGGCTCGAGCCACCTGCTCAACGCGCAGCCGCTGCAGGCGGCGTCGCACCGCGGCTCGGTCAGCCTGGCGCACAACGGCAACCTGGTCAATGCGCACGAACTGCGGCGCGAGATGGAACTGCAGGGCTCCATCTTCTCGACGACCAGCGACACCGAAGTCTTCCTGCACCTCTTGGCCCGCCACCCCGGCGAGAACGTCGAGGACGCGCTGCTGGATGTGCTGCCGCGCGTGCTCGGCGCCTACAGCCTGGTGGCGCTGGTGCGTGACAAGCTGATCGCCGTGCGCGACCCGTACGGCTTCCGGCCCCTGTGCCTGGGTCGCTACCGCGACAGCTACGTCGTGGCCAGCGAGAGCTGCGCCTTCGACATCATCGGCGCGCGGTACCTGCGCGACATCGCCCCCGGCGAGATGGTGGTCCTGGGCGAGGGCGAACTGTCGAGCCGCAAGCTGCAGTTGCGCGTGCCCGAGCGGCGCTGCGTCTTCGAGCATGTCTACTTCTCGCGGCCGGACAGCATCGTCTTCGGGCAGCATGTCGAGTCGGCGCGCCGTCGCTGCGGCGAGATCCTCGGCCGCGAGGCGCCGGCCGATGCCGACCTCGTCTGCGCGGTGCCCGACAGCAGCAACACCGCGGCGCTCGGCTACTCGCGGGCGACCGGGCTGCCGTTCGAGCTGGCGCTGATCCGGAACCACTACGTGGGGCGCACGTTCATCTCGCCGGCCCAGAAGGTCCGCGACATGTCCGTGCGCATCAAGTTCAACCCCGTCGCCGAGGTGGTGGCGGGGCGCCGCGTCGTGATGATCGACGATTCGATCGTGCGCGGCACGACGATGCGCAAGCTGGTCAAGCTCATGCGCGGGGCCGGGGCGAAGGAAGTGCACCTGCGCATCGCCTCGCCGCCGGTGACCAACCCGTGCTACTACGGCATCGACACGCCGGTGCGCAACGAACTGATCGCCTCCAGCCACACGGTCGAGGAGATCGCCACGTACCTGCGCGTCGACTCGCTGGCGTACCTGTCGCTGGCCGGCCTGCGCGAGGCCGTCGACGACAGGGACAACCACTGCCACGCGTGCTTCACCGGCGACTATCCGGTGTCGTTCGCCGAGGAGACCGGGCGCGACGTCATCGAGCGCGCGGCCGGTGTCCGCATTCCCGTCAAACCGCTGCTGCCCACGGACGGAGCCTGACCTGGAAGATCGCGAACAGATGATCCGCAACAGCGCGCCGGCGCCGGGGAACCCCTGGAAGCCGGCGCCCGCTTTCGACAACCCCGAGGCGATCACCGATGCCCTGCGGCGGCGCCTGCTGCCGAACGTGACGGCGCCCGGGCGTTACGTGGGAGGCGAACTCGGCACCACCCGCGAGGGCTTCGCGACCGATCGCGTCTCCGTGCTGCTGGCGTTCCCCGACGTGTACGAGGTGGGGATGTCCCACCAGGGCCTGCGCATCCTGTACACCCTGCTGATGGAGCGTACGGGCGCCTTCTGCGATCTCGCCTTCACGCCGTGGACGGACATGGAAGCCGCCATGCGCGGAATCGGCGTGCCG
>CAIOLW010000255.1 GCA_903859215.1 uncultured bacterium
CGAGGTCCAGCGCATCCTCGAGGAAGAGATCGAGCGGATCTGCCAGGAGATCGCGGATGCCGAACGGCCGTGACGTCTACGAGGCCGCCTACCGGGCGGGCTGGCGGCCGGAGCCGCGACTGACGGTCAGCGAATGGGCCGACGAGCACCGCGTGCTGGGCAACCGCTCTGGCCACGCGGCGGTGCACTGGCACACCGACACGACGCCGTACCTGCGCGAGATCATGGACGCCCTGGGACCACGGTCGCCGGCGAGGCGGGTCGTCTTCATGAAGGGATCCCAGCTGGGCGGCACCGAGGCAGGCAACAACTGGCTCGGGTTCGCGATGCACCACGCGCCCGGTCCGATTCTGGTCCTGCGCCCGACCGTGGACGAAGCCCGGCGGTTCAGCCGGCAGCGCCTCGATCCGATGATCGCCACCACGCCGGTGCTGCACGACCTGGTTCGCGAAGCGCGAGCCCGCGACGGCGGCAACAGCCTCCTGATCAAGGAATTCCCCGGCGGGGTCCTGTTCCTGACCGGCTCGAACTCCGCGACGGGCGTCAAGTCGATGCCGATCCGCTGGCTCTTCTGCGACGAGATCGACGAGTACCCAGGCGACGTAGACGGGCAGGGCGACCCGATCGCGCTCGCGGAGAAGCGCACCACTGGGCCGCTCTACTCCCGGCGCAAGGTATTCCTGGTCTCGACCCCCACCATCAAGGGCATCTCTCGGATCGAGCGTGAATTCCTGGCCTCGGACCAGCGCCGGTTCTTCGTCCCCTGCCCCGAGTGCGGCCACTACGACTGGATGCGGTGGGAGAACATCCGCTGGCGCGACGACGACCCCAAGACCGCGACTCTGGCCTGCGTGAACTGCGGCGTCCTGATCGAGGAGCGTTTCAAGACCCAGATGTTCGCTGCCGGCCAGTGGCGGCCCACCGCCAAAGGCAACGGCGAGACGATCGGGTTCCACCTCTCCAGCCTCTACTCGCCCCTCGGCTGGCTGCCGTGGTCAGCCACCGTCGCCGAATTCCTGGAGTCGAAGGACAACCCACTCCGGCTGAAGAACTGGGTCAACAGCGTGCTGGGTGAGACCTGGGAAGAGCGCGGGGAGACCGTCGACCCCGACAGCCTTCTCACACGGGCGGAGCGGTACGAGGCCGAAGTGCCCAACGGCGTGGGTGTGCTCGTGGCCGCGGTCGATGTCCAGGGCGACCGCCTCGAGTGCGCGGTGAAGGGATACGGCGCGGCCGAGGAGTCTTGGCTCGTCGCCTTCTCCCAGTTCCATGGCGACCCGGGGCGCGACCAGGTCTGGATGGACCTCGACCGCTTCCTACGGACGGAGTTCACACACGAGAACGGCCAGAAGGTCCCGATCTCCTGCGTTGCAGTCGACAGCGGCGGCCACCACTCCGAGCAGGTCTACCGGTTCTGCCGCGCGAGGATCGATCGGCGCGTGTTCGCGGTCCGCGGCGGCTCCGAGCGCGGCAAGCCTCTGGTCGGCCGCCCGTCCGATCACAACCGCTACCGGGCGAAGCTGTTCACCCTCTGCGTCGACACGGGCAAGGAGATCGTCTACTCGCGCCTGCGGATCGGGTCGCCAGGACCCGGCTGCTGCCACCTGCCCGAGTGGATCGACGCCGAGTACGTGGCACAGCTCACCGCCGAAAAGGCCATCCGCAAGTGGGTGAAGAACCGGGGCACGGTCCGCGAGTGGATCAAGACGCGCGACCGCAACGAGGCGCTCGACCTCGAGGTCTACTGCCTGGCTGCCCTCTACATCCTGGGGCCCGCGTTCGTGAAATCGCTGCCCGAGCGCGCGGCGGCGCTGGCCCATCGCCATGAGGTCCAGGCCGCAGCCGAGCCAGAGCCGGTCACAGCAATGCCGCGCCGCGGGGGGTGGATCAATGGCTGGCGGGGGTAGCCGGGGCCGGCAGCCGCGGGAATCAGGCCAGCCGGAACGCCAGAATCTGGCCCCAAACCGCCAATCCTCGCGCCATTGTAAGCCGCTGCAAATAATGCATTTAACTGTCGATTTGCCTTCCCATTCAACCCAGAAAGCTCGTCACTGTCAGTGCGGCGGGCACGGGGCCCGGCGCCTCGAAAGGAGAGCATCATGACGGTCAACGAGATGATCGAACGCCTGCAGGAGGCAGCCGAAGGTGGGTTCGGCGAGTGCGAGGTGCGCCTCGCCTTCCAGCCCAGCTGGCCGCTGCAATTCACCGTCGCCGGGATCGCCACGCCGGACGACGAGTCCCGCGCCCATGGCGAGCCAGACGAAGAGCCGGACGACGCCGCCTCAGTCGTCTACGTCGTCGAAGGCGGCCACCCCGATGGCGACTCCCCCTACGCGCCTGCCTGGGCCTTTGCCGCGGCGCAGTGAGGAGGCCGATCCCATGGCAACGAATCACGACAGACCCTTCCGGCTTCGCTTCAGCGACGGGATGGAGTTCGACCTCAGCGGCGACCTGCGCGTCGTCCATCGGCGTGACGGCTGGTACGTCGTCGGCCGCGGCATGCTCATCCCCGTGGCCGATCGCGAAGAAGGCGACCGCACGGTCGCGGAAATGAACAACCGAGGAGGCGACAACGATGCGCTACGGACCTGACGACAAGTTCTGGGTCGTGGTCGACCCGAAGCCCTACAGCACGCTCGATGACCTCGCGTTCGAGGCGTCGCTCCGCGACCTCGAGCTGCAATTCAAGGGCGGACTGCAGATCGAAGAGAACCCGACCCTGTTCACCGACCGCCAAGAGGCGCGGATCGAAGCCTACGGGCGGCTGACCGCGATGCGGGCCAGCCAGGCCATATTGCGCGCCGGCCGCGAGAACCCCGACACCAGGATCGACCGCGTCGAGATCTACGGCGCTGACGGGACGCTGGTGTTCGCGGCGGACATCCCGCAGGAGGTCGACTGACATGGCGACGAACGCGGCACCGCGATTCGGCCTGCAGGCCCACCAGGTGTTCTGGAACGAGCAGGGCAGCATCGTCTGCGCCTGCTGCCACATCCCCTACCCCGGGTCCGACACGTGGATCTGGGAGCGATGGGAAGAGATCACGCCCGCTGACATGGTGGAGATCGACCGCCAGGGCGGGCGCGTGGCGTGCGAGGGCTGCGGCAAAGAGCCCAGCCGGATCGCGCGTCTGGACTCGAGTGAAAGGACAAAGCGATGAGCAAGACCACCAAGAAAACCACGCGGGCCCGGAAGCCTGCCGCCGAGAAGCCGGCTGCTGAGACCAAGGCCCCGCGCGAGGAACTCTGCGTGTTCGCCTTCCGGCTGACTGAGGCCGAGCGGGACGCCATCCACAAGGCGGCTGGGCCGGCGAAGGCTTCGAAGTTCGCGCGCAACCTGCTGGTGGCCGCCGCCAACAAGGACGATGCCGCGGTTCGGGCGATCATGAAGGAGATCGCGGCCGTAGCCTAGCTCGCTGGCGTCTGCCCAGCACCGACGACCTCTCGGCTGGCCGAGGGGTCTTCGGCGTCATGGACGGCCGCTACTGAGACGGCCGTATTGGAACCGATGGGGGATTGTAGCCGCGGGCCCGACACGTCCAAGTGATGCACAGAATGCACAGAATTCCCCGCGACTGATGGTGGTCCTGAATTCTGTGTATTCTGTGTATTCTGTGTATTCCGTTCTGCATCGCGTCGTCGCCACGCCAGCACGCGACAAGCGTCCGAGCAGAACCGCTTCGTTTCCCCGCGCCGCGTTTTCTGGGGTTCGAACTCCCGTCCACACAGGGCGCAGAACGGAATCAGAGGCCCCTGCATTCCGTTCGTTTCCGTTCCAGGTGCCGAGGTACCACCCGGGTCGCTTGGAACGCTCACAGCGCCTCCTGGAGCGTCGGCCTCTCGCGGTGGCCGATTCGAAGGGTGATCGACACCGGAAGGTGCGGTCTCTCTTTCCCCCCTCCCGTAGACGCGCGCACGCAGAAAACAGGGGGGTTATGCGTGAGGGGGGAATAGAGAGTAAGAGTAGAAGTAAGTAGAAGAGTGTGTGTCCTATATAGATTTACAGACTTCTCTTGCTTCACCTTCATTCTCCTTCTTTCACCGGCGATCTGGGCCCCTGTAGGGGCTTCTTTCACCATGCTTCACGATCATTCCCTGGTCGGGTCCGAACTTGAACCGGCCAGACGGTAGATCCGACCCGTCCGACCGGAAGTCGACTGCATCTGGACGACGATGTCGCCTCGCTGCTCGAGCGTGGTCACCAACCCCGAAAAACTCTTGGCATCGATCTTCGACCGCTTCAGCAGCACGCTATGGGGAAGTTCGCGATCAGGAGCAGCGCGCAGCTTCTGCAGGAACTTCAAGCACTCGGCATGGAACGGGTTGTCCGCGACGTGGGACTGGGCCATGAAGAGCATCCGCCGCGCCTGGTGCAGGACAAGCCGGCTGGCCCAAGATGCGGCCGTCTTGCCGATCTCTGGCTGCTGGTGGTTCTCGCTCACGGCATAGATCAGCGCGAGCTTGCGGGCGTGCTCGCTGACACGCCCCCACACGGTCGTCCCGACGCTGTCATCGGCGGCCTCCGCCTTGGCGTACTCGGCCTCCGCCTCGAGCCGAGTCTCGATCACAACGTCCTTGGCCTCTGCGGTGTGCGGGACGATCTGCGGCACGGGATGCCAGTTCTCGAGGTTCCCGGTGCCGGCCCTGAATTCAGCCCACCACCGCGCCGTATCAAGCACGCGTCCCGGCAACGGCATCAGCCGCGGCTCTCGTCCGCTCGAACGGCTGCCGCATTCCAGGACGATCATGCGGGCGAAGAACCCGTTGGTCAGCATTCGCTCCGAGAGGGCTTGGTAGAAATGACCCGGAACCGCCGTCCCGAAGACCACCAGGCACGGTTGGTCGATCGCGCCGGGGGCGTCTCTCCCCGCCTTGCGGCGCATCGGGAAGATGGAGTTGGCCGACGAGTACATCGTCAGGAGAGCTTCCATGATGCTCTCATGCCGGGCGTCGCGCGCCTTGTTGATCGATTGCAGCATGCCGTCGATCTCATCGGTCTGGAACAGTATGGTGGGCTCGGTGATGAGCGCGTCCTGGAGGCCTTCGCCCGAGGCGAACCGGCCGCCAATCTGGCCGGACAGACCAATCGTGTGCAGGACCTCCGCGTTGATCTTGCGCGGGCGGTCCTTGCCGGCCGAGGAGTGCGCCAGGCCCAGCAGGTAGAGATTGGTCCGGTTGTCACCGGGGTCGCGGACCTTGCGCCCGGCGAGCGTCGCCTGCAACGCCAGTGCGCCAGCGAACGCCATGGCGCTGTTCGGATACGGCGCCGTCTCCAGACAGTAGTCCATGACCTCGGAGACGAAGCCGGGGATGCGAAGGATCTCTGCCGGTAGCGGCCCGGGATCGGGCATCTCGGGCGTAATCTCTTCGGTCCGGCCGGCCGCGGGGTTGTCCTGCCTCCAATGATCCTCCGCGACCGCGACAGCGACCTGGTCCGGCTCGTAGCGGGCGACGCTGGCCGCGATCCGCTCGACCTCGCGGTCCTTTAGCGGCGGCCGGCAGCGGTTCTGGTTGGCGCGGGCCAAGGCGGCCAGGATCTCCTCCTGGCTCATCCCCACCCGGCGCATGGCCCCACCCAGGCGCGCCAACGTGGCGTTCCGGTGGCCGGTTGGTATTGTGTTGCCATCGGACGCCGATGTCGCGCCCTGGGGCGCCGGGGGCGCGCCGTGGGCCGCCACCTGGCCGTCTTCAGCGGGCCGACTGGCGCCCTGGGCGAACAGGTCCGTTCCGCCGTCGACCTGGGCCGCGAGCCACGCCGGCGGCTCGGGCAGATCAGCCGACCCCACCTCGAGGTCCCCGGCCCACTTGTACGGCCTTCCGCCCACGACAGAGGGCGGCAGCACGATGTAGCCGCCATTGGCACGGGTGTCGACCTTCGGCGCGAGCCGGCTCGCTGTGTTGCTCCAACTTTTGCCCGCCGGCTGCCGGAAGATGTAATGCCGACCGCCGCGAGGGGTCAGCGACACCGGGCATTCGCCGAGCGCCTCCAGGTCATCGCCGGGCCAGGGGTTGTCGGCCCCATCAACGTCGACGACCAGGAGGCCGGCGGTCGGCATGCCGATGTTCGCATCCGGACGCGCCGTCCACCACGCCTCGATCTGGCCGGCATCCGTCGTGGCGTCCAGGAACCCATGCGCCGTCGCAGGGGCCTTCCCTCCCGGAACGCACGGGAAGACTGGGTACCCGAGCTCCGCATACCTCAGCGCCGCCTGCAGCATCTTCCCCTTGGATTCGCCCACAAGACACCTGCTTCATGGTCAGAAGGGTAGATCGTCGTCATCCAGCGGGTTGTAGGCGCCCGCGGAACCACCGGCCAGGACCGCGGCCGGATCGATGTCGTCATCCATCCCCGGCTCGCGCCACGCGGGCCTGTCGTCCAACTCGTAGCCGATGATCCGCGGGTATTGGTCGCCCACCACCGTGCGCACGGTGATCGAGCGGGTCCGGCACAGCGCGCCGTCGTTGGCCATCAACGCCGCCTCGTCCGCGGTCCGCGGCACCGGGGCGTTCGACCGGCGTCGCCACCACGATGCGGCTTTCTGGCGCGCCCAGCCGGTATGCTCGAAGCAGATCCACTCGGACTGGTGCTGGTGAAATCCGATCCGGTACTCGACCCGCAGCGTCTTGGGCGCATCTTCCGGAGCGCCCTTCTTGCTGTGGACGTTGTAGAACACCTCGCGGACGTCGTGGACGGCGGTCGTCACCTCACCAGAGAGAATGCCTTCGGTGGACGCCGTAGCCTCATGCTGCCGCCGCTCCGGAGGCGGGAACTCGTAGCCGCAGTCCGGGCACACCGCGTAGCCGGCGGCGATCAGACTCTGGCACTGGGGGCACTGCTTGGCCGGCGCCTCGCCTGCGGCCCGGTGGTTGACCGCCTGAATGCGGATGGCGTCGACCGGTCCGTGCCGCAGCACGTTGCCTCCGAAGTCCAGGACCAGGCAGTTCTCCTTGCCCTCATTCAGTCGGAAGCCACGCCCCACCATCTGGTAATAGAGACCCGGGGAGAGCGTCGGCCGCACCATGGCCACGCAGTCGATGTTGGGGGCGTCGAACCCCGTGGTCAGCACGTTGACGTTGACCAGGTACTTGATCCTGCCGGCCTTGAAATCGGCCAGGACCCGGTCGCGTTCTTCCGTTGCCGTCTCGCCGAACACAGTGGCGACCGGCTCACTGGCCATCCGGCGCAAGACCGCGGCGACGTGCTCGCCATGCTGGATCCCGGTGGTGAACACAAGGACCGAGCGCCGCCCCTGGGTCTGCTCGACGATCTCCCGGCAGGCCGACTCCACGAGTTCGTCGGTATCCATGAGGTCCTCGGCCTCGCCGGCCACGAACTCGCCCGCGCGCACATGCAAGCCCGACGTGTCCAGCGGCTGGGCGCACCCCTTGGTGATCAACGGGCAGAGGTAGCCCTGGACGATGAGCTCCTTCACGCCGATCTCGTAGCAGATCTCGTTCAGGACGTTGTCGGGACCGCAAATCATCCCGCTCTTCATCCGGAACGGCGTCGCCGTCAGCCCAATCACCCGCAGGTTGGGATTTACCTTCCTGGCGTCGTCGAGAAAGGTCCGGTACATCCCGTCCCCATCCGGGGGAATCATGTGCGCCTCGTCGATGATCACGAGGTCGAAGGCGTCGAGCTCGCAGGCCCTGCGGAAGACCGACTGAACGCCCGCGATGATGACCGGATGGTCAGTGTCCCGGCTCTTGAGACCGGCCGAGTAGATGCCTGTCTTCATCCACATCTCGGGCGCGACGAGGTGGAGCTTTTCGCGCGCTTGCTCGAGAAGTTCCTTCACGTGGGCCAGGATAAGGACGCGACCATGCCAGCGCACCACCGCGTCCCGGCACATCGTGGCCATGATCGGCGTTTTGCCCCCAGCTGTTGGGATCACGCAGACGGGGTTGTCGTCGCGCTCCCGGAGATGGCGGTAGATCGCCTCCACCGCCTCGTGCTGATAGGGTCGAAGTTCCATGGCGTCTCTTGCCTCTGGCTACCGTTTACTCTCGATCCGCAACAGCAACCGACCACCGCGCACGACGCCACGCCTCTCGACCTCCAGCTTCGCGACTTGGCTGTCGTCCCGGTAAAGCCCGCCGTGCTGGAGAGAATCAAGAATGGCCTTTTGCGCGTTGTCCACGTC
The DNA here is from genome assembly GCA_903859215.1 of uncultured bacterium. Taxonomy (GTDB): domain Bacteria; phylum Krumholzibacteriota; class Krumholzibacteriia; order LZORAL124-64-63; family LZORAL124-64-63; genus CAINDZ01. The sequence continues at coordinate 8,145 of CAIOLW010000255.1, forward strand.
CCGCCGCCTTCGGTCGGGTGGGTAGATTTCGATCTGAAGCCGAATGGGCCCGTCGAATCTCCGAACCCCCGCTGCCGCGAGGATGGCGCAGACCCGCTCCCGGTACCTGCGCCCCTCACGACTGATCAGCATCCTGGACCCCACGCGTCGGTACAGGTGGTTGGCTGAAGGCGGATATGGCAGTTCCAGTTCAATCACGAGTCCCCTTGCCTTGCCGTGGCTTGCCAAGCCCTGCATCGCGTAGCCTAGCCTGGCATTGCCGGGCAATACCGCGCCGCGCCCCTAGGCCCACTTCACCACCACGAACTTCCCGAACGGCCCCTTGCACGCAGGCCGGAAATCGCCCAGGCCGATCCTCTTTCCCGCCGCATCCACGATGTCGCGCATGAGAACGAGGGACAGCATGTCCGTGTCCACGGCGAGCGCGAAACTCAGACGCCAGTCGTAGAAGCAGGGCCGGTGGCAGAGGATTCGCCCACCGGTCGAAGGGATGCGGACCGCGCGGGTATCGACCGACCACGGCTCGCGATGCTGAATCGGGAGCTCAAGACCTTCGATCTCCACGCACGCGGGGATCATCGAAGTCTTCTGAGTCGTGATCTTGCTCTTGCCCGCCTTGAAGAACTGCCCCGCGTCGATCAGGCAGCGGAAGAGGTTCGGCTGGGGGATCATGGGCTTGCCATCGTGGCCGATGTACAGCCGCTGCTGAGCCTGGTCGTGAGGGCTGCCCTTCTCGCCGACGGACGATAGACGGCTACCAGCGGTTGCCGCCATCTGCGCCGCGTCGGTGAAGCGGTTGCAGATGAGTGGGGTCGTACCCTCGATCGTGATTTCGACCGTCTTCATGTCTCGGTTCTCCTGTCCGTCATCTGGCCTTGCCTTGGATTGCCCTGCCGAGCGCTGCCACGGGTTGCCCAGCCGTGCCATGCAGAGCGCCTACTGCCCCCGTCTCCAGGGCGGCGTGTTCGAGGTCTCCTGCTGGGGCGCGCCCGCCGCAGCATCCTTGCGTCCGTAGCCGCGGATCTCGTTCGTGATGTCTCCGGTATCGTCCCGCTTCTTGCACTTCACCGTGATCTGCAGGGGCAGGTTGTGCAGTTCGAGCGAGTCCTTCGGCTGCAGCACGCCGACCGCCCGGCAGATCGCCGACAGCTCACCCTGTGCGATCTGCACCGCCTGGCGGTTCGGGTTGTCCAGGTTCAGACGGGACCAGAGCAGCCGATTCTTGTAGGGCCCATCGAGAATCTGGAACTGCAGCTCCAAGTAGTGGCCGGTGCCGGTCTTCGTGGCCTTCATCTCACTCGCAGTGATGACGGCCATGTACTTCCCCGCCGGCAGCGGTTCGAAATCGGTCGCGGGGTCGATGTTGTTGGCGTCAAAGCCGTTGAGATTCGCCATGGCTACTTCGCTCCTTTGCTCTTGCCGCCCTGGGGCGCGCTGACGGGTTCGGGGCTGATGTGCTGGGCGTAGACGTTCCAATCCAGCGGCATCTCTTCGGGGAGACACAGGCGGTTCTTCGCCACGTGGGCAGGGCGCTCGACCGTGCGCAGGACGCGCTCGCCGGTGCTGATGCCCTGGTTCCGCTTGCGGTCGAATCCTTCGTCGGTTTGCTTCGTGAAAATCCGGAACGTGGCAAAGAGAACCTCGTCGCACCACTCCTGCAGGACCTGCGACGCCAGGCGGTGCAGTCGCGGCACGTAGCGGTCGTAGCTATCGGTCTCGGGGTTCTCGAAGCGCTCGATCCGGGCGTGGGCGATCAGGACCGTCGTCATGCCCTTGTCGCTGCGAAGCGCCGACAGCCCGTCCATGAACTCGCGCCACTGTGTCATGGCGAACACGTAGCCCTTGGCATAGCCGATTTCCTCGATGCTCTGGACATTCCGCTTGCGGCAGACCTCGGCCCAGATCAGCCGCTCGAGCCAGTCCACGGAGTCGACCACCACCGTGCGATAGGGGTGCTCGTCGGTGTAGAGCTCCGATAGGGCCTGCATGGCCTGATCGAAGGTGGTGGCCAGGGGAAACTTGGCGCAGTTGATCTCGCCCAGCCCGTCTTCGCACTGGATGAAGATCGGGTTGGGCGCGCACGATGCCCACGTGGACTTGCCCACGCCGTGAGTGCCATAGAGCATCACTCGCCTCGGCGCTGGCATCTTCCCGGTCGTGATCTGTCCCAAAAGCTTCATCGCTCTATTCTCCCTTCTGAAAGTGGGAGCGGGCGGACCCAGGGAGTCCCGACGCGCTCGGGCGACAGCACGTCACGCCATTCCGCCCGCTCCCGATCCTCTGTCTAGCCCGGCCTTCCGGGCCTGCCTCGCCATGCCAAGGTCCGCCAGGCATCGCATTGCCTTGCCTGGCCAAGCCAGGCGTCACACGCAGTCGAAGTCGCGGATGTCCTCGTAGCCAGTGAGCCACTCGTTCCGCTCTCTGCAGTCGATCAGGCGCGCGATTGCCTCCTCGTTCTCCTTCTGGGCGAGCCCGAGGACCTCCTCGCTGATCCGCCAGACGCCGCAGCGCAGCGGTTCGCGCTTTTCCGCGGCGATCAGGTAGACGGGCAGGTTCGTGTTGGTGACGCTGGCGACCATGGAGCGGTAGAAGGCCAACTGGTGGGCGTAGCCGTAGGCGCGCGCGTCCGACTGGAGCCAGTCGAGGTTGTCGCAGGTCTTCAGGTCGACAATCCCGCGTTCGGGATTCAGCCAGTCCAGACGCGCCTGACATGGCACGCCGCAGTACGTCGCCCGCACGACGCCCTCCGGAACGCCGTCGGCCAAGAGAGCCCAGGCGTGCTTGTGGGCTTGTAACGACGCATTTAGGCTCTCGATCAGTGCCGCCTGCTCGTCGTCGAGTACGGGCTTGCCCTGCGCGTCCGCCCAATCCTGGAATGCCTTGGTGCGGCTGCCGAACGGCTGGCCCGTCTTGGGGTTGATCGGCCCACCGAAGGCGTAGGTCTGCTCGTACACATCGCGGCCTTCGAGGATCAGGACGTGCGCGGCACGACCGACGACGTACGCCGGGCGGTCCTGGTCCTGGATCAGGCCCTGCGCCTTCTTCTGGAACAAAAGGGGACAGCGTCTGAAGTCCGCCAGCCTGTGGCTGGACAGGTACTTGCCAGCCTGGGCATGGTAAACGTCGGCCGGCTCGCAGATCAGATCCTGGACGCTCCACGCGCGTCGCTTGAACACGTCGGGCAGATTCATGAGTTGGGGTCCTCCGTTTCCGTCTTGGGCATGCGCTCGGCGCGGCTGACCGAGAAGGCCGCCTCGCCGAACTCCCGGATGGCAAAGCCCGTGAAGATGCGGCTGATGTCCTGGCCGACGACCGTGTCGGCGTCGATCACGCAGGCGTGCTTCTCGGCGTCGAAGCAGTACTTCGCGTCGAGCCTCACCCGCGACTTGCCGTGCAGGCCCTCGACCGCCATCACGGCCAGGAGCAGCGTGCTTTCGATCTCGTCTGCCGGTGCCGAGGTCTCGAACTCGTAGCGATGGATTTCTCGGGTCATCGTTCTTCCTCTCCTGTGGTCCCGGGCAGTTCGCCCTCTGTGGATTACTTACCCGGTCCCTTTTCGATGTGTCGGGCGGCATCGAGGTATTCGCGCAGTCCGTTGTCCTCGAAGATCTTCCGCAGGCAGGCGATGCCCTTTTCGTAGAGCGTGCTGCGCGGAACACCGAGTTCGCGGGCGATTTCGGCTACGGTTCTGGTCTGCAGGCGGCGGGCGAGGTGGCGCAAGTCTTCGGGCAGCTCATCCAGCACCAACGACAGGTCGAGCCTGAGGTCGATGCGCTCGGCCTCGGGGCGGTCGTACCGTGCGATCTCTTCGTCGAATGCGTCCTGGCTGAGAACCTCGTCAAGCCCGCGCTGCTGGCCGTCCTGATCCTCGACCTGCGCATCCAGCGGGCAGACATGCCGCCGGTAGTCGCGCTTCTCTTGCCGTTGGTGGCGGATCAGGGTGGAGACCTTGCGGTCGACGACGCGGGCCACAAACGTGCTGAGGCCCGCCTTGCTGGGGTCGTACTTGCCGAGGCGCCGCAGCAGGTCGAGCATCATCTCCTGCTGCAGGTCGTCGTAGTCGTCGCGGGTGAATCCGTACTTGTTGATCAGCTGCCGGGCTTTGTGCCGAATGACTTCACGGGCGTATCCGTCCAGGATGCGCTGCTTTGCGTTCTCCATCGGAACCTCTCTTGAGGCCGCGGAGAGGCGCATGGATGTCGCACGGAGCAGCGCATAGACCGGCGTGGCAGAGGCGCACGTGGATCGCCGTTACGGCGACACCCACATGCACCTCCACCTTGTGGCCGGTTGTATGTCTGGTGACGATCAGTCAGGGACGGGAGCGGAGCGGCTGGGCCTTCGGTTTATGAGGTCACCTCCTCCACCTGCATGCGGAAGGGCAGGCCATGCTTGACCTCCAGGCAACGCACCGTCGCATTGTCGAGGGAGGCGAATGTGTCCATCAGTTCCTGGACGTTCGACTTCAGGGCGAAGTCGGTGAGTCCGGCCTCGGAGCGATGGCCGTTGCCGGCGCCGAACTTCACGTCCCGGACGACGCGCGGACGGGGCTTGAGCACAGGCAGTCCGCCGCGGATAACGAGCCCTTCGATGATGCCGAAATCGATTTTCTGCATCAGTTCGACGAGCTCTACCTGGGCAGGCAAGAGGGCGGATTTCTTGGGAGGTTTCATGGCGGATCCTTCCTGCTGCTGGCTTCCTGGGGATAACCTTTAGGCATCGTGGGTCCTGAACAATCAACACCGGGGACGAAATTGGGCGGTGATCACGGGAACGGTCGGGGCGCTGACGTCATCTGCTGCGTCGCCTCGACTGGGTCGCCTGCCTTTCTGCGGATAGAGACCGTTGGTGACGCAACTCCCATCAGCAACCGCGGCAGATAATCGATATCGAAAGCGAGGCTCAGATGAGCCTCGACAATCTACTCGAATGGTACCGGCGGCTGGATGCTTACATCATACCATCTGGCGCGGTCGGCCAACAAGACCACGGCACCGTCTTCAATGGCTTTCTTGTGGACAAACGCGCGGACACGCTGTGCACAAATCTGTGGACAAGATTGGGATTGCGCGCGATGCGTGCCCCCTGCACGTTCTGCGCTCAGGACCGCTTCTTCATGTGCTCGGCCTTCAGTTCCCGCCACATCACCCGCTGCTTCCGCCAGTCCGGAATCGCCGCGATCGGCCGGACCATCTTCTCGGCGATAGAGGTCCGGTTTCCCTCGACACGGGGCAGGTACAGGATCTCTTCCTGGATGTCCGGCGCCAGGAGAACCAGGCTCATGATCTGCGTCATGCGGGCGCGCGTCACGGCCGCCAACCGGGCCAGCTCGGCGTAGTCGGCGACCTCCCCCTGGTGGCGCAGGTCCGCCATGTGGATCGCCAACGCCATCACGCGCGAGACGCGCGGCACGCGGCCCAACGTCGGCCGGCCCGCCTCTACGCCCTCCTGAATCACCTTCCTGCCGCGCTTCATGCTCCGGAAATGGACATCCTTCGTGATCTTCAGCGGCCGCGTCATGCGTTCTCCTCTGCCATCTCGCGCGAAAGCGTCTCGATGCCGGTCGGGTGGAAGGTCACCGAGACCGTGCCCTTGTCGCCGTCGTAGTCCACGCGCTGGACCAGCAGGCGAAGCACCCGTGCCTGCTCGCGCAGCGTGAGCGTCTCCCAGACGGGATCGAAAGCGGCCATGGCGCGAACGGCCTCCTTCTCGTCGACCAGTTCCCGGCCCACGGTCGCGAGTTCATCACGGATCACAGCGAGGCGCTGCTCCACGCCACGAATCCGATCCAACAGGTCGGCCATGCGATCGGTCGCGGTACCGCCCGTGCCGGCCACACCCGCCAGAGCGCGCATCTGGGCGTTATGGCGACGCATCTCGCGATCGAGGCCCGACTTCTCGGCCTCGAGTTCCTGGATCCGCGCTTTGGCCTCGGCGCGCGCCGCGCCCAAAGTCTCGGCCAGGAGCGCCGGATCGTGGCCGATGCCGCGCACCTGGTCGACGACGAACTTCTCGATCTCGCCGGCAGGGATCGATTTCGACGGGCAGTTGTGCCATCCGCGCTTCTGGGCCTTTGCGCAGACGTAGTACCGGTAGCGCCGGTCCTGCTTGGTGGTGTGCGTCGGCACCATGGCGCAGCCGCAAGGCACGCAGTTGATCAGGCCCTTGAGAATCGCGCCGAACTGGTTGCGGACCTGGGCGCCGCCGGTGGATCCGTTGCGTTTCAGGATCTGCCTGACGCGCCGGAACGTCTCGTCGTCTACAATCGACGGCTGCTCCCCGGCGTGAATCTCGTCCTTGTAGGTCAGCCGGCCGGTGTAAAGGACGTTGGTCAGCAGGCTGTAGATGCTGTGCTTGTTGAATGGCGAGCCGCCGGACTCACGCCCCTTCTTGTTCGTCCACTGCTTGTTGGTCCACCCCCGCGCATCGAGTTCGGCGATTGTGGCGATGAGCGACTCGCGGTCCAGGTAGATCTCGTAGATGGCCCGCACATGGGCCGCCTCAGCCTCGTTGACCAGCAGGCGGCCGCCCTTGGGGTCGACATCGAAACCGAGGATTGGCCGCCCACCCGACCACTTTCCCTTGCGGCGGGCCGCGGCGATCTTGTCGCGGGTCCGCTCAGAGATGATCTCCCGCTCGAACTGCGCGAACGACAGCAGGATGTTCAGCGTGAGACGACCCATGGAGCTGGTCGTGTTGAACTGCTGGGTCACCGAGACGAAGGAGACGCCGCGGTTTTCGAGCGCCTCCATGATCCGGGTGAAGTCCAGGAGGCTTCGCGACAGCCGGTCGACCTTGTAGACCACGATGCAGTCAATCCGCCCGGCCTCGACGTCGGCCATCAGACGCTTGAACGCCGGGCGTTCCATGTTGCCGCCCGTGTAGCCGCCGTCATCGTACCGGTCCGGCAGGCAGACCCACCCCTCGCTCTTCTGGCTGGCAATGAAGGCCTCGCCGGCCTCGCGCTGGGCGTCGAGGCTGTTGAATTCCTGTTCGAGCCCTTCCTCTGTGCTCTTGCGGGTGTAGGTGGCGCAGCGAATCGTCGGGGCGTCCGTCCTCCTACCGGCCATCGGCGCACCCCTTTTCAACCAAATTGAAGAATCCGAACCCGTTCCAGTGTGTGCCCGTGACCTTCTTGGCCACGGCGCTCAAGGTCCGGTAGATCTCGCCCTCGTACTCGAACCCCTTTGGTAGGACCCGGACCTCGATCGTCTGGTTCTTGTAGCGGCGGGTGATGATCGCGCCGGGCATGGGCAGGCGGTCGTCATTGGGGAATTCGATCGGAGCGGTGGCCGTTTCGCCGCCCGGAACCACGGGGCGCGGCCGAGGCGCGGTCAGGCGGACGTCAGATTCGGTGGCCAGTTCCCGGGCCCGCTGGCGGGCACGCTCGGACAAGTCGCCTTCCTGGTTGACCTGCATGCGCCAGACGATGCGGCGGATCAAGAACTCCTTGTGCCGGGACGCCGTGTCCTCACCGAAGACCTGGGCGTACTTCCGCCGCAGTTCCGGCACCGTCATGCGCTTCAGCGCGGTCATTTCCTTCCCGATGTTGAGCGCCATGGTGCATCTCCTCTCATGTTCTCGGCTCGGTTAACCAGGACACATGAGGGTCGCCGGGCGTGGACACATCAAGGGCTTTCTGACCAGCGGAATTGGGCGCAGAATCGCATGCTCCCGGCGGGCTTGTGCATGCGGAGCGTAGGCGGAGCAGGCCGCGGCCAAGGATGGCGGCGACTTCTTGGCGGCGCTGAATCGGGGTCAGGTTATCGGCGATGCAGTTCGGCATGGGTCGTCTCCGGGTAGCAGGCACCTCTCTGGTGTTTACTTACCCGGGGACAGCTTGAAGTGTCGGCTTAAAAAACCAGTGTGCCTGTGATCAATGCGTGATGGATGGGGTTTTGCATAGGGTCAGGAATAGAGGGCCCGGGACCAGCCGAACGCCTGATCCCTGGCAATCTTCATCCCGGCCGATTTCAGAGCCGCCTGCGCGCAGTCACGAACTTCATCCGCACCGTCTCGACCTTCCTGCCGGACTCGAGGCAGGTCAGGTAGCTGGCTGAGCCGATGTTCCGCCCGGACGAGCAGCCGTTCCTGGACCCTCGGCCGGACGCGGCACGCGAACGGCGGGTGTCGATTGGCAGACAACAACTGCGAGTTTTCGCCGCCCTCGCGCTCCGCGCCCGCCCACCACGACTGGCTCATGGGGGTGGTGGCCACTTCCCCGCGCCGCGGCGGCGGTCCCCCCGATCCCGCGTCGCGTCCCTATTCAACGGCCAAGGCAGCAGTCCCCATGGTCACGAAGCCGGCTGCGCCGACGCCAATCAGCGCAACGCCCAGCAGGTCCATTGGGGCTCGGTGGTCGCACCGCAATCCTTGTCCTAGTGAGGAGCGGCCGGGCGAGCCTCCTCCTGTGTGAGAGTGCTGCGTCCGGACGGCGTGTTCGTGATTACGTCGAACTGCGCATACATCTCCCCCGGCCTGTTCACGATCCATTCGCCGGACATCAACCTGTATATCTGATAAGGACCACCGTACTGATTAGCGTTGAGGTTCGTGATCACCAAGTACTCGTTGTCGGACTGCTTAACGATACCAAGCACCCTGGCATTGATGTGCTGAGACACGTACTTCTGGACCATCTCTATGGACGGCGTGCCGCCCATAGCCGCGGGGGCCTCGCTGGTGATCGCGGTTGCGGCCGGGCCCGAGCCCTTCCCACAACCGGAGAGTCCAAGGGGAACGGATAAGAGGACCAAGCATGCCGCACATATCCACTTGTAGTCATGCCAGCGCACCGATCCGGATGTAAATGGCGATTTCATGGGCGGCCCCTCTCCTGGTAAGAAACTGCGGTCAAAATCGCGGAGGTCAGAGTTTAGCACGGGGTCAGAAGGTGTGCGATCCTTAGTTGGAAATTGAAGCGGAGCAGGCCGCGTCCGAGGATGGCGGCGATCTCCTGCCTGCGCTGCGTTGGGGTCAGGGAATCAGCGATCGAGTTCGGCATGGGTTGTCTCCGGGTGGCGGTCACCTCTCTGGTGATTACTTACCCGGGGACGGATCGATGTGTCGGCTCAAGAACTCTCTACCACGACGACGCGCCTGTGATGAATGCGTGATGGATGGGGTTTTGCATAGGCTCAAGGCTCGGGTCACCGAACTGCGGGCCGCCTCCCGAGGCGGCCCGCAGTTGCAATCTGGAACTGAAAATGCGCTCTGTCCACCACAGAGTTGAGTAGATGTCACCCGTTGGATCCTACTTGTTACCGCTGAACGTGGTCTTTTCCTTCACTTCCATGGCCTGTTGCTTCACAACCGCCATCTCCTCCGGATTGAGGTAATCCCAAGCTTTGTTGAGGATGTCATTGTAGGCGCGCTCCAGATACGGCGCGAGAGCCTTCTGCAGACCGGGTTCATTTCTCAACATAAAGCCCCCCTGTGGCGGCGTCACATACTTCTGCTCGCCCGTCCAAGGGACAGAAGCGGGCGCGATAGCCACGCTCTTGTTCCACATGCGCGTCCCAGACAGGCTCTCGACCACGGAAAATGTGACCCGGCCTCCGATAATGGCGACTCCGTTTAGCGTGAAATAGTTGGTGCCCATAAGTTTGACGTGCTCTTCGGCCGTGATGGTGGGCACTGCCAGTTGAATATCTAGCGTGGGCTGCAGGATGAGCTCACACGCTTTCTTGTCGGGATATGTCATCTCATCGACGTTCAAGAACGGACCGGTTGTCTTGAATCCACGCGCCGTCATCAGCTCGTTGAAATCGCTGCGCATGTTGTCGCGGAAAGTGTTCATCGGATAATCGTTGACCCAATCCTCTTTCTCGTTGGCGTAGGAGCCACCGACAATGCCAAAAGTAATGTCGACAGATGCAGGCTTCGCGGACGCAGTGGGGTTCCAATCGAACACCGGTGGCCGCGGCGCTTCCGTCTTGACCTGCTGTCCGGTGGGTGCACATCCTGCTACGGCAAGAGCTAGAAGAAGGGCAATAATCCATTTCATCCTGGTACTTCCTTTCAAGTCGCGCGTGCAAAAATGTCCTGCTCCAGCTGATTCGGTTCTCTGGTACGGGCGGGCGCCATAACAACATAATTTGTCATGAACGCATACCCCCCCCCTATCACCGTTCAGTCGGCATCCCGCAGGTGAGCAACCCGAAGCGACTGTACCACTAGTTATTGAGCGACGCATAACTAAAATAGTGATGTGTGCCAGATCACTGTGTGCGAATTTTTTGGACACACGATCGATTTAGTCGTGAATTGCACATATGACTATGAGATGCCGCCAGATCAGGGAGCAGCAGTGGTGGTGGCTGCCCAAAGATGCCGGCTGCATCGACGGTGGCGAGTTGTGCACGCAGCTGAAGGCCCCCAGCCGCGTGCGGGACCTTTCTACCGGCGAGCTGCGATATCGCTGACCGAGAACGGTCCCCTGGGCACTACCGCTACCCCCCATGCGTTCTACCACGCGTACGGGGCGTGTCTGGCGGTCGTGCGGGGTGTCAGTGGCTTTGTTTGAAAACAGCGATCAATTGCGGCGTACCCGGCCATCACCGCCGACGACCTATGCGTGGGCGGAGCAGGCCGCGGCCGAAGATGGCGGCGATCTCCTGGCGGCGCTGCATTGGAGCCAGATCATCGGTTGTCGAATGCGGCACGGGTCGCCTCCGGGTAGCGGTCACACCTCTGGTGCTTACCTACCCGGAGACAGATCGGTGTGTCGGGTCGGCACCTTTCCCGGCTCGGCCATTGACCAGTAGTCAGCGCAACTGATATGCTCTTTATCATATTGCAGCAGCTAAAAGGGAACGCCTTTGGTTCTGAGTGGGGCGGGGAGGGACCAAATGGAAGAATTCCTAGAGGTTTTTGAGCGTCTGCTGGCAGACACGCGGTTCCAGCTAATCGCCGAAGAGCATCTCCCGGCAAGACCACGGGTGCTTGCACCCATACCCTCGGGCATCCCGGATGCGATCCGCGAACTCCTCCTGCCCGATTATCCTGCGGGTCTCTATTCCCATCAGGCAAGGGGGCTCGTCCATGCTTTTCATCGAACTCAAGGGGGAGTATCATGAACAGAGGTCTCCTGATCGTGCTCTACACACTGCTAGTGGGCCTGGCTGCTGCCGGCTGCCATGAGCAGAACGAGCCAGCCGCCCCTCCTGTGCAATTCATATTGACTCCGGAAGAGCAGGCGGCCATCAGCTCGGCGCAAGCAGCGATTGCCGCTACTGCAGATTCCATATTGGGCACCTCGGATCCCCAATCTGGTTTCGCCCAGATGCTCGCGCAATACCAGTCTCAAGCAGCTGTCGACAGCGCGTGGGTGACCCCGCAAGGGCTGTTCGTGATCATGAAGAAGGGAGGGCTCATCTTCTGGAGCGTTCCCTCGAGCGTCGTCATTCCCCCGTATGATGGCAAGGCGGCCGTACGATCCAAGCTCAGCCCGGGATTGCGCCCTTCGGAGCTGATCCGCAGCACGCGTGCGTGCCTGTTGAACCAGCAGTTCAACGACGAGGATCGGTGGTTCTGTCGCGACGTTATCGATCACCTCGCGGGCTTGTTCGCCGCGGATGCTTTCGACGTCGACACGCGTAATGGCACGGACATCGACCTTGATTTCATAGAAAGCCACTTGAGCCAATACGGCGCGGTCTTCTATATATCTCACGGCTCCTACGATGACGGCCACACGTGGATAGCGACGGGCGAGGAAGGCTCGATGTGGGACCTGATGGCGCACCACCTTGCCGAATGGGTCCATAAGGAGGTCAGCGTTGGGACGTTCCACGAGACGCGCGGAGGCCGTGTGGTCAATGTCCAAGTCTACTGCTTCTCCGAGAAGCTGATCGACTCTTCCTACTCCGATGGCTCCTTCCCTCATTCTATTATCTATCTGACGGCCTGCCAGGGCCTGAAGTCGTCTCAGCTCGCCGATACCTTCTTCGAAAAAGGAGCGGCGGTGACCGTAGGCTGGGACGAGACGAACGGCCTGGGACAGTCGTCGGGCAAGCTGTTGTTCGACGCTCTTCTCGGGGGCGATGATCTCGCCACCGCGTGGGGCTCGCTTCCCGAGGAAGCCCGGACGGACAGGACCGGATTCGAAGCAGGCGCACACCTCGTCTATCTGCCGTCCGAGGGTGGCTCGGTCAGACTGGTTGATGATGCCAACGCGGCACTGCGAATCGACTCTCCCGTTCCGGACTCCATCTGCGAGTCCCGTACCGTCCTTCTTTCGGGGGGGATGGTGAACGCCACGAGCATCACCGGAGGCACGGTCGAGCTCAACGGCGTGGCCACAGTCCTCGTGCACAACGGGACGGAGTTCTCACAACCGCTGGCCCTCAAGCGCGGCCTGAACAGAATCAGCATCGGGTGCAACGGTCTCCGGGGGGATCGGATTGTCCGTGCGGACTCCACGATTGCAATCACCGGGAGCTTTTCCGGGTTGAGCCTGTGGACCGAATTGCGGTGGAACACGAACTACTCTGACGTTGACTTCCATCTTCTGCCACCGGGCGCGCAGCTCGATGCTCTTTGGAGCGACGTCGATTGTTTCTACGGCAACAAGAACCCATCCTGGGCCGGCTCCCTGGATGTCGACGACGTCGATGGCTACGGACCTGAGCATATCGTTCTGCCCTCGGTCGCGGTGAACGGGACCTACCGACTGTTCATTCATTACTATGACGACCATGGCGCGGGAGCGAGTGTAGCTTCCGCGACGGTTGCCGTGAACGACGGGCCGGCCTTGAGCTTCGGCCCCTACACGGTCGGGAACAACAATGGGGCGGATGCTGGCGACCTATGGGAGGTGTGCACGATCACGTACCCGTCGGGGCAGATTACCCCAGTGAACCAGTACTACTACCTTGGCTACAAGGCGAATAGGGACACGTCACTGCAGAAAAACTGATTCCACTTCCGAGCGGTTCACATGGTGACGGGCTTGCAGCCCTGACACTGACCTGACCTGTTGTCGTCGTGAAAGGGCGGGCACACCACAGCCCCCGCCCCATGGGATTCGTGGCCACGGCCCGGCCGGATTCCCCGGGTTTCAGTTCTTCCAGTGCCGCCGCTGTGCGACGACCAAGGAACCCCAGAACACGAGAAAGCCCAATTTTCCGACCAAGTCTACGAGAAGTAGCAATAGCCCAGTCGTGCCGCCGAACGCTCGTGATGACTGGATCAGAAGCACGGCTTCGATCCCCAACGCGAGCATGGGCACGACCACGAGGATCAAAGCCCTGCGGTTTATGACGATCCGGCCGGTCCGGCGGATGTGGGCGAGTAGAAGCAACATGAAGATCGACCACACAGCAAGCCTGAGCTGATAGTAGTGACCCTCCACCAGGAAGAACCCGAACCGGTAGTTCCACGCTGCCCCGCCCCGACTAAGTGTCGCTAGCGGGAAGTTCATGCCCGCGCTGACTAACCAGGCGACGCCGACCAGCACCGCGGCTACGCCGGCGGTCCGCGTCATGCTGGACCATTTGCCGCGCAGCACATACTGGTAGAACACCAACAGGGCCACATGGGCAGCCAAGAATGACGCGGTGAGTATCAGCCACGGCACGTGCGGAAAATAATCCCCGCCGTGGTCCACGAGGATGCCCAGTGTGCCTGCAACGAGGAGTACGAATCCAAATGCTCCGGCTCTTCTCATGACAGCGGATCCTTTCCGTCAATTCGGCGGCGTCATCATTTCCAGGCGTCATTATTGTCCGCGTTGACGCCGCCAGCCGGACCATCGACGGGACTGCCAGCGCTCGGATTCCGCGGGCGCACCACGTTTCCAGCCGCATTATTTGCGGCCCGCAGTTCATCCCGGATTTCCTTCAACACCTGACCATGCTCATTGATCTTGTAGTACCAGCACATCAGCTCCCGCGCGAGCAGGAACAAGACGATGATGCCGACCACCACGCCGGCGATAATCCCGACAGTGCCCTCATTGCCACGGGCCAGGGCGGCGGTGGGAACAGTCAGGGTCAACATTCCGACCGCGAGCGGGTGCATGGTGCGACGTTTCATGATCATCCTTTCCTTGCGACTACTTAACCATCCGGCACATCGACACGGTGACGAGCAGGAATGCACAGGCCAGGACCAGCAGCAGGCGGGAGACGTTGGAGCGCGACCCCTTGTCAATGAATCGGCGCAGCATCAGGAACGTGAATATGCCGGCTACGATGAACAACAGGACGTACACGCCGTCTCACCCTTCCTGGTCGCCCAGGCGCCCGACTATCCGCATCGCGCGCACCGCAGGGCTCCCCGATCATCACATCCGCGCGCCAGTGTTCCGTTTTGAAATCTGCGTGTCAATCCTCAACTTTGCGATAATCTCGTAAGCCGCATATTGCGCTTCCCAATAGTCCGATCCGACAGAGGTTGGGGCCGGCTGGCGATGGGAGCGCCGCTGACAGATGCGGCGGGAAGATGGAGAAGGAGTGGCCCAGGCGGCTGGATTGCGGCGGGTCGGTCGTCGGGGGCAGGGAAGTGGCCTACCCGACCGACACGGTGGGGTAGCGGGAAACGGACTGGGCCACTCGGGGCGGTAGGCATGGCTCCTGCCCGCCGGTCCGCCCCACAACGCGCACGCGGGCTCGTGTCTTGCCCGTGAACGTAATGCCTCGGCGAGCGCCGCGGGGTGGTCTTGAACATCTGGGTATGCTGGCCGCAGATGCGTCACATGTCGAACGGTTACGATCGACCCCCAAACGCCCCCCGAGCGCTAAATCCGAGGGGGTTGTGAAACAGAGATTCTGAGAGTTTTTCTACCACCGACTGGGGTCCGGTCGTGAACCCCGACTGTTCCCACCGACCCCCAAACTCTCGATCCCAAACCAGAGAATCCGCCCCACCCGCCAGAACCGCGCAATCCATTGCCAGACTTGGGAATAAACGAAAAGCCCGAAAGCTCTCGCCCCGGGCCACGCCGCTAACCGGAAGGTATGTCGAATTCCGCTGAAAAAGGATTGGCTCCTCGGGTAGGGCTCGAACCTACAACCCTGCGGTTAACAGCCGCATGCTCTACCATTGAGCTACCGAGGAACCAGAATCCGCAGCCACAAACAGTCCCGCCCATGTCTATCGGCACGGGCGGGCCC
>CAIOLW010000256.1 GCA_903859215.1 uncultured bacterium
CCGGCGCCGTTGGGGCCCAGCAGGCCGAAGCACTCGCCCGGGTGGACGTCGAGGTCCAGGCCGTCGACGGCCAGCACGTCGGGGTAGCGCTTGACGAGGCCGCGGCAGGAGACGGCGGGGGCTGTTGCGGTCGAAGCGGAAGGCGGCATCGTCACGGGTTGGGCTGGCTCCGGTTGCGGGTGGCTTTCACTCGCGCCATGCATGCGAAGGAGTTGTGCCGGCGCAATTACTGCGGCCGGGAAACAACGCCCTCGATGATGTCCGTATTCTGCGAATCGACGATCAACCAGCGGTCGCCTTCCCTGCGCAGCACGTTCAGCAGGACACCATGGCGCGGCGGCAGCGGCTCGCCTTCCGGCGTGACGTGTCCCGAGAGCTTCCAGCGGCAGCGCGCGAGCGCGAGCAGCGGCGCGGGGAAACGGACAGCCACCTCTTCGAGTTCGAGCGTGCTGCTTCGGAACAGGGTCCGGTGCGTGAATTCGTGGGCGCCCTTGATCTCGGCGCGCCCTTTCCACCACAGCCCGACCACGTTGACGAATTCGGCTTCAGGCGCAAACAGCTCCGCGAAGGCGTCCATGTCGTGCCGGTTCCAGCAATCGGCGAAGGCCTGGACGACGCATGTCACTTCGACAGCTTCGGTCGACATCGCTCGGCTCCTGCGTGGCTCGGGTGGGATCGAGGGCAACAGTCCCCACACAGAAGAGAAGGACTTGCGCCGGCGCAAGTCCCGAACCTCACCTGCCGCCATCCATCGCCTTGCGCGATTCCCAGCTCAGGTACGGCTTGAATGCCTCCAGCGCTCCCGGGGGCGAGGCCGCGAACTCGCCCTTCAACACGCCCTCGTCATCCAACGCGTAGCTCAGCCGGTAGCGCGGCTGCCCTGCCACGGGCGCACTCAGGAACACGGCTTCCCCTGCCTTGTGCGACATCACGACATAGCGGATGACGTGCCCCTCGCTGTCGTAGTATTCCGCGCGCACGGGGCTGTCGACCGTGGCATGGATGACCATGAGGTCCTCGTGGCGAAAGGCGGGCTTGCCGTCGGCGGCCGGGTAATCGGCGTAGCTTTTCCGCACGATCACGTTGTCCTGCAGGTCGAGGCTGAACACGGCGGCGCCGGTGCCGGCGCCGGGCTGGCCCGAGCCGGCGGCCGTCCATTCGCCCACCAGGAAGGCGAAGGGCTGCAGCGCGGCGGGTACGGCGGCGAGCGCCGCCGAGCATGTGAACAGGAGGCCGGCCGTGATCGCGATGGCCCGGGTACGCATGGCTCTCTCCATCCCGCGCTGTTGGCGCGCTGCGGTCAGTCCGTCCCGCCGCGCACCATACGCGCCAGCTCCTGCCAATCCTCGATGGTCCAGAAGCCGCTGGCGGCGCCACTCGTCGACGGCGCGATGAACAGGCGGGTCGCCCCGATCGTGTCCGGCAACAGGCCCGTCGCCACGCGCGGGCGGTCCAGGAACACCTGCGCAGCCTTCTTCCCGTTGAAGGCCAGGACCGCGGGCTTCAGGCGCATGATCTTGTCGCGCAGGCCGTCGGGATCGGACCGGCCGAAATCGATCGCCGCGTCGCCGCCCGCCTGGCCCTTCACCACGTCGGTCAGGCCGATGCCGAACGACAGCAGTTCGCGGTACTCGCGCGGCATCAGGCGGCGGGACGTCAGCCCCACCTCGTGCAGCGTCGGCCAGAACCGGTTGCCCGGGCCTGCATAGTACTGGCCCTTGGAAGCGGAGACGGCGCCGGCCGCCGTTCCGCAGACGACCAGCTTGAGACCGGGGGCGAGGAGATCTTCGAGCATAGGCACCAGCTTTGTCGGCGGGATCCCGTCGGGAAGTCCAGGAGCGCCCAAGGATGGGGCAATACGGTCACAACATCAACGACGCAACGTCGGCACTTGCGCCGGCGCCATGCGCGGCGGCGTCCCCATCACCCCGCCATCACCGGCACCGCCCCTGCCCAGTTCGCCTCCAGCGCCGTCCGCAGCGCCCTGCCGGCCGCCGACGTCAGCGACGGGTCGGCCTTGAGCACCGCCTCGACGTCGTCGCGGCACAACTTCGCCAGCTCCGCGTCCCGCACCGGGTTGGCCAACCGGAAGCCGGGCGCGCCGTGCTGCCGGACGCCCCAGGCGTCGCCGGGCCCGCGCAACCGCAGGTCCTCTTCCGCCAGCGCGAACCCGTCCGCGTGCTCGCTGAAGAACTTCACCCGCTCCCAGGTCTCTTCGGAAAGGAAACGGTCGCACAGCAGCCAGCAGCGCGAGGCGTCCTTGCCGCGCCCGATCCTTCCGCGCAGCTGGTGCAGCTGCGCCAGCCCGAAGCGCTCGGGATTGTGGATGACCATCGCCGTCGCATTGGGCACGTCGACGCCCACCTCGACCACCGTGGTCGCCACCAGCACCGGCGCCTCGCCCGCGGTGAAGGCGGCCATCACCGCCTGCTTGTCCTTCGACTTCATCCTGCCGTGCAGCAGTTCGACGCGCGTGCCGGGGAAGACCTCGTGCTGCAGGCGCTCGTGCTCGACGGTGGCGGCCTTGAGGTCCTGGCCCTCGGTTTCCTCGATGACCGGGTAGATGACGTAGACCTGGCGGCCGCGTGCCACCTCCTGGCGGCACTCCTCCCACATCGCTTCCTCGTCGCCGTCACGCGCCAGCATGGTCTTGATGGGGATGCGGCCGACGGGCATTTCGTCGATCAGCGACAGGTCGAGATCGCCGTACAGCGTCAGGGCCAGCGAACGCGGGATGGGCGTGGCGCTCATCACCAGCACGTGGGCGGCGCCGGCCTCGGTGGTCGCGGTCTTGCCGCGCTGCTTCACGCCGAAGCGGTGCTGCTCGTCCACGACCGCCAAGGCGAGGCGAGGCAACCTCACATCGCCCTCCAGCACCGCGTGCGTGCCCACCAGCAGGTCGCACTCGCCCGCGGCGGCGGCGGCCAGCACGGCGCGCCGCTTGGCGGCCGGCGTCGAACCGGTCAAAGTCTCGACATTGATGCCCAAAGGCGAGCACAACCGCCCCATCACGACGCCGTGCTGCAGCGCCAGCACCTCGGTCGGCGCCATCACCACCGACTGGTAGCCCTGCTCGACCACGAACAGCGCGGCGATCAGCGCGACGAGCGTCTTGCCCGAACCCACGTCGCCCTGCAGCAGGCGGTGCATGGCGCGGCCGCTGCGCAGGTCGACCAGGATCTCGGCCAGCACGCGGCGCTGGGCGCGGGTCAACGGGAACGGCAGCGACTCGACCAGGCGGCGCGTGAGATCTCCCGGCTTCTCCAGCGTGAGTCCGGCCTGGCGATGGACGTGCTCGCGACGCAGCGCCATCAGCAGCTGGATCGTGAACAGTTCCTCGTAGACCAGGCGGCGGCGCGCGGCGGCCAGCGCGGCCTGGTCGGGCGGAAAGTGGATGTCGCGCAGGGCGCGCTCGCGCGAGGGCAGCGCGCGCCGCTTGACCACGTCAGCCGGCAGGATCTCCGGCGTCTGGCCGGCCAGCCGCTCCAGCGACTGGTACACGAGGGAGCGCAACCAGTGCTGTCCCACCCCGGACGTCAGGCCGTACACCGGCACCAGGCGGCCGGTGTGCAGCCCGGCGGGCGCGCCGGCCTCGGGCGCATCCGACGGATCATCCAGCAGTTCGAAATCGGGGTGCGCCATCTGCAGCCGGCCCTGGTGGCGCTGGATGAGGCCGCTGGCCATCACCTTGCGACCGGGCTTGAACTGGTTCTTGAGGAACTTCTGGTTGAACCAGACGGCGAACAGGACACCCGAGTCATCGCCGATCGAGACCGTCAGCAGGCTGCCCCCGGTGCGGGTGCGGCGGTCGCCGGCGGTCAGGACCTCGCCCAGGATGGTGGCTTCGGTTCCCGGCCTGGCCCGGGCGATGGAAACGGTGGCCGAACGGTCGAAATAGCGGCGCGGATAGTGAGCCAGGAGATCCCCCACGGTCGTGATTCCCAGCCGGTCCAGGGCGCGCGCCCGGGACGGCCCCACCGACTTGAGGAATTGGACATGGGTTTCCAGATTGAAGACGGTCGACATGGCCCCCCGGGCGCCGGCCCAACGGGGGACCGGAGTACTAATTCCTTGCAGCGGCTCACCCGCCATGCTAAATTACGCGACTTGTGATTTCAACGTTTGGCGCGGGGGTGTGCCCACCGCGCGGGAGGATTACGGTCATGAGCAGGGTTTGCTCCGTCTGCGGCAAGGGCCCCCAGTACGGTAATCGCGTCAGCCACGCGCATAACTTGACGCGCCATAGGTGGTTGCCGAATCTGCAGAAGATCAGGTACGAGCTCGAAGGCAAGGTCCGGCGCGCCTACGTGTGCACGCGTTGCATCCGCACCGGGACCATCAAGAAGGTCGTCTAGCTCCTGCCGTGACGGGCTGCCGCAGGGTGGCCCGTTGACCGGCAGGCCTCTCGACGCCCCTCTTGAAGCCGCTGCTCGCGGCCACCGCCTCAGGGAATCCGCTTGAACAGGTGAATCAGGCCCATCGACTCGATCGGTGGGCTCGTTTCGCTTGTCTTCAACTTCAGGATGGCGCTGCGCAGCGGCTCCACCATCTCGCCCGGGTTGATCCAGCCGATGTCCCCGCCCCTGGCGCCGGCGGCCTCCTGCGAGAACTGCGCCGCCAGTTCGCCGAAATCCGTCCCGTTCGCCAGTTCGGAGGTGACCTTCGCCAGCAGGCGCCGGTCGCCCAGCACGATGTGCAGCAGGTGGACCTTGCCGGCGGCCTCGGCCTGCCGGGCCTCGGCGGTCGCGTCGGCAACGCCGGCCTTGCTGGCGCGGATGCGGGCCTCCCACGTCGCCAGGTCGGCCGCGTTGCGGGGCTCCTTCGGCTTCAGGCGGGCGATGCCTTCGAGGGCCGCGTCCCAGCGCCCAAGGTCCTCCAGGATCTGGATGCGGACCACATCGGCCGTGGTCATCTTCGGGTCGAGGCTGGACGCCAGTTCGGCCTCGGCGAGCGCCGCCTCGAGGGCGCCCTGCTTCTGAAGATGGATCGCGTAATTGAAGTGCCCGACGGAGTCTTTCGGCTCTTCCTTCAGGAATTGCTGGAACTGTGCGCCGGCCTCGTCGATCTTCCCGGCCACCTCCAGGGCGTTGGCCAGGTTGAAGCGGATGCGCGGCTTGCCGCCGCCCATGGCCACGGCCCGCCGCAGGTAGACCAGCGACGAATCCACCTGGTCGGCGGTGAAGAACGCCTGCCCCAGGCCGCCCAGGCTGGTGGCGTCGGGCGCCAGGCTGACGGCGTGCCGGCCGTACTCGATCGCCTGGTCCTTCTTGCCGACCATGATGGCCAGCTCCGAGGCGGTCAGCCAGTCGGCGGGGTCGTTCGGTTCGAGCGCCATGGCGTCCTGCAGGTGGGCCAGCGCCGGGGCCCACAGGCCGCGGCCGGCCGCGATATCAGCCAGCAGGCGGTGCAGCCAGGGCTGGTCCATCCCCCGCTGGCGCATCTGCATCAGGAACTGGTAGGCGTGGGTCGCGTCCCCCTGGGCCAGCGACAGGCGCGCCAGGCCCTCGAGGATGCCCATGTGGCCGGTGTTCAGCTGCAGCCCCGTCTCCCAGCGGGCGCGCGCCTCGACGGGCCGATTGTTGGCCATCAGCGAGCGGCCGTCCCAGTAGAGGGCCTCGGGGTCCTCGGGCGCGACGGCGACGGCCCGGTCGGCGAAGCGGAGCGCCTGCTCGGCATCGTTTCCCTGCAGCGCGATGACCGCCAGCGGGATCAGGATCTCCACGCGGTCGCCCTGCGTGGACAGGCACTCCAGGAGCGCGGTGCGGGCGGCGTCCAGCTTGCCCTGGCGGTAGAGGTCGCGGCCGCGGGCGCAGGGTTCGGCGGTCTGGCGCGACGGGGTCGGGGCCGGTGGCGCGGCCAGCGGCGCCTGGGCGCGCACCGGCGGCGCCGCGCACAGGGCCAGGGTCAGCAGGGTCAGGCCGGTCAGCAGGGTCAGCGACGCCATCCGGCGGCCCGGGGCCCCTGCGGCGGGCTTTTTATCGATAATGAGAACGTTATCCATCGACAACACGGTCCCCCGGGGTGGCTGGGATTGTTCGGTCAAGCCGATTGCCCTGCGGCCGATAACGCGCACAGAACCGCCCCGCCGGTCCCGGGTTCCCGGGCCGGCCCTTGGGCTGAAACGCACGGGGGAAGATATCGCCATGAACGAGAGCGCGAAACCGGTAATCCTGGTGGTCGAGGACGACCCAGACCTGCGCACCATCCTGCGCATGCAGCTGACCTGCCAGGACTTCATCGTCCGCGAAGCCGTCAACGGCCTGGAAGGTTTCCAGTCCGTGCAGGCGTCGGTGCCCGATTGCGTGATCCTGGACCTGATGATGCCCGTGCTCGACGGCTTCGGCTTCCTCAAGCGCGCGCGCAGCCTGATGGAACTGGTCGATGTGCCGATCCTGATCCTGACCGCGAGCGAGGACGAGCGCAACAAGGTGCGCGGCTACCAGTACCAGGCCGACGCGTACATGAGCAAGCCGTACAATCTCGACGCGCTGACCGACGAAGTGCGCCGCCTGCTGGCCGCGCGCGCGCCCGGTCGCTCGTAGCCTCGACGGTCCTCAGGACACCCAGGCGCGGATGGGCGCCAGCCAGAACCGCACCGACAACCACCAGCCCGCTTCGATCTCCGGATGCAGTGTCGCAATGGACTGCGCCAGGCGCTCGGCGTCCGCGCCGCGGCCCTCGGCGTGCAGCCACGCCACGCGCGACGGCAGCGACGACAGCGGCGCGACATCCGGCGGCAGCCATCCCGCGGCAGGTCCGCCCGCCAGCGCCAGCGCCGCGGCGGTCTGCACCGCCACGAGCGGCTCGGTGAGCCAGCCTTCCGCCTGCAGCGCCGCGCACGTCTCCCATGCCGCCGCAGCTTCGCCGCGACGCAGCGCCGACCGCGCCTCCAGCAACCGCCAGGCGGCGGGCCCGACCGCGGGCTCGCCGAACGGCACGTTCGACGGCGCCACCGCATCGCGCGCGTTGCCGGCCGGCGAGACCGGCTCGCGGCCCTGCGCCAGGCGGAGCAGGTTTTCCAGGTAGAGCGGGCGCGCGTCGGCGGCCGCCGATGCGGGCCAGCGCCCGAGCTGCTGCGCCACTTCCTTCAGGCGCCCGGCCTGCAGCAGCCGGCAGACGAGCAGGTGCTGGAACAGGGGCTCGGCCGGCCACGCCTCGGCCAGCCGCGCCAGCCGGCGCGCGCACGCGTCCACCTGCCCGCCGAGGTCCTCGGCCGCCGCGCGCAGCAGGTCGGCGCGCGCGAACTCACGGCCCAGTTCGGGCGACGCCGGCAACAGCGCCAGCGCTCGCTTCGGATCGCCCGTCAGCATCGTCACCAGGGCGCGCACATAGGCGCCGAACAACTGCTCGTTCACGGGGACGGCCACGGCCTCGCCGGGAGCCGCCTGCGCGGCGCGGCTGCGGTCGACGGCCTCGAAGTGGTCGCGCGCCTCGCGCACGCGCAGCAGGTCCACCAGCACCAGGCCGCGCAGGTCCTGCGCCAGGCGGTAGTTCTCGTTCAGCGCGAGGGCGGCGTCGACGGCGGCCAGCGCCTCGTCGCCGCGCCCCAGTTGGAACAGCGCGGCCGCCTGGCGCGTGCGGTAGTCCGGGTAGCGCGGGAAGCGGCGGACCAGGTCGTCGAATCGGTCCAAGCCGTCGCCCCAATGGCCGGCGCGGCACAGCGCGACGGCGGCGGCGACCTCCTCCTTCGGCGAGCTGCCGCTGGTCACGCGCACCAGGCGCTGCGCCAGGTCGGCCGGCACCGTCTCGGGCGTGAAGGGTGCTTTCGGAGTCAGCTCGGCCACCAGCCAGTGGTCGATGCGGCGCCCCGTCTCGACCAGCGCATCCAGCGCGGCGGCAGCCTCGCGCAGGCGCGCGAGCCGACGCAACGCCTCGGCCTCGAGCAGGCGGGCCTCGACGTAGTCGGGATTCAGGCGCAGGGAACGGCGGGCGGCAGCCAGGGCCTCGTCGGCGGCGGCGGCATCGGCCAGCAGCAGTGACGCGCCGTGGAGGAACTGGAGATCGGCGTAGCGCGGCCACAGGCCGGCGGCCTCGGCAAGCCACGACACCGCGCGCACCGCGTCGCCGGCGCGCAGCAGGCTGCGGCCCTCGCCGACAAGGGCCTGCCGAAAATGGTAGCTGGCGAGGGAATCGTCGGGAGTGCCGCCCGGGCCGACGGCGGCCAACCGCAACTGGTCGGCCGCTTCGCCGAAGCGCCCTTCCTCGAGCAGGGCCAGTCCACGCGCGCTTGCCTTGCCGTCACCGCCCAGGATTCGGCCGAGCAGGGACATATCAGTCCATGTACTTGCGCGTGTAGGCCGGCGCACTCAGGTCCGCATTCGGGTGGTCGGGCCCGAGCCCCGACATCGGGCGCGTCGTCGGCTGCACCGAGACGCCGTCCGGGACATCGACCTCGCCGATACCCCGCGTGCCGACCGGGGTCAGGAAGCGGCCGGCGCCGCCCGACGGGTTCGCCGGGCGCTCGTGCGCCGCGGGCGCATCCACGTGCGCGGGCGTGCGCGGCTCGCCGCCGGCCACCGAATCGCGCGACAGGAAGCCGTCGACATCCTGGTGCACGCGCGGCTGCACGCGCCTGATGGCCTGCAGCAGCGACCAGCTCTGGGTCGGCGGCGCGGGCGCTTCCGGCTCGGGAGTGATGATCGATTCGTGCCGCATCGGCTCGGGTTCGGGCAGAACGTCGGTCACGTCGTCGGGCACATCGTCAGACAAGTCGTCCACCGGCTCGTCATCCCATACCGTGGCCTCATCCTCGGCCAGGCGAGCTTCCTGCGCAGCCAGTTCGCGGGCCTCGCTCGCGTCCAGCTCGCGCTGGCGCTGCTCTTCGCGGGTGCGCGCCTCGTACTCCTGGCGCAACCGCGCCTCGAGCTCCTCGCGGACGCGGGCTTCCATCTCATCGCGCAGCCGGACTTCGTAGTCGGCGCGCTC